>CAXUBG010000229.1:0-2855 GCA_964249285.1 uncultured Terriglobus sp.
GATCCCAGCCGTTCCTGCGTGCGTAGCCGAAGGTGCCGGTCCACTGCTCGCACAGCCTCTAGCAGCCGCGAACCGGGAGCAATTGCGGCAGCAGGACGATCCCCAATGCAGCTAATCTGTGCGCGCAACCCGCCAGGCCCAGGAGCGTTAGCCGCTGCCACCGCATCCTCCACAGCGCGATACAGCTTGGCCTCGAGCACCAGGATCTGCTCGGCCTCCGTAGAGCGGATGTCCACGGATGCCTCCGCACGCTGCGGCACTGCCGTCACCGAAGTCCCCCCGTGTACCGCGCCCACATTCAACGTGGTCCGCGGCGTAGACGGCAAAGGATGCGCGGCCAGCGTTGCGATGGCTGAGGACAACGCCACGATAGGGTTTGGAGTATCGCTATCGGTCCATGCATGACCGCCGGGGCCGGTGATCTCCACGCGAAAGCGGCGGCTGCCCAGGGCGCGTGTGACGACTGTCTCCGTGCCTGCCCCCTCCAGCGCAATGCTTCCAAGAATCCGCGCCCCCGAACCTCCCGCGCCAAACAGATGCCGCATGCCGCGCAGGTCACCTTCGGCTTCCTCACCCACATTCGCCGCGAACAGAACGTTTGCCCGGGGTTGCACATCAGCACCACGCAAGGCGGCCGCAAGGGCGAGCAGTCCGGCAAGCCCAGCACCGTTGTCCGCAATGCCCGGCCCATGCATTACGGTGCCTCCCTCGCGTACGGTCACATCCGTGCCAGCCGGAAACACGGTGTCCAGATGCGCGGAAAGCAACACCAGCGGCGCGGCCCCGTCGTCCGCACGCAGCAACGCCAACGCATTCCCCTCTCCATCCAGGTGAGCGTGTGCCAACCCGAGCTCGTGCATGCGCTCCACGAACCACGTCGCGCGTGCTGCTTCGCCGAACGGTGGAGCAGGAATGGCGACCAGTTCGCGCTGCCAGGCGCGAATGCGCGGCTCCTGCAGATGCAGCCAGCCGAACGCCCGGTGAACGGCCGTGTCCGCAGCCAGATGCGCAATCCGGGCTAAGGGGAGTAAAGGCTTGCCGTTCGACCTTTCTACGTCCATGTGTTGGCCAACTCGCCATGCAGGCCGCACGTCCGTTCCACATCAGCCGCATACGTCACGCATAGCAGATGCAAGCCTTGTGGCGGCGCGGTCATCGCTGCTTCGCCGCGATCATGTGCCGCTACTATGCGCGGCAGGTCCTCCGGCTCCATCCGGCACGCGCCTATCTCCACACAAGTGCCCACGATATTGCGCACCATATGATGAAGAAACCCATTGCCTTTCACACGGTAGAGCAGTAGATCACCCTCGCGTTCCCACGCGGACGCAAAGATGGTTCGAACATTGCAGTTTCCGTTATCGTTTCCTTCAAGACGCTGCATCCGATCCGGGTCGCGCGCGGCAAACGACGTGAAGTCGTGTGTGCCTGCCAGGGCTGCAGCGGCACACTGCATGCGCCGGAGATCCAGGGGCCAGCGGCAGTCCCATGCAAACCGCGCCTCCCGCGGATGGCAGATGCGCTCTCCCGCGATTCCGGCGCGGCGGCGTTCAAAGATGCGGTACTCATACGTTTTATGCAGAACGTCCCCGCGAGCATGAAAGGCAGCCGGTACCGCCTTCAAAGAGAGCACCCGGATGGCAGGGGGCAGCCGCCGGTTCAACGCCCGGTGCAGACGGTCCGCCGGAATCGCGGAACACAGAGCGAGCGAAACGACCTGACCCTCCGCATGGACACCGGTGTCCGTACGGCCAGAACCCTGCGGCAACACCGCCTCGCCCGTAATCTTCCGCACGGCTTCCGCCAGGGCGCCTTGTATGGTCGGTAACCCCGGCTGAATCTGCCAGCCGAAGTAATCCGTCCCGTCGTACGCGACCGTGAGCCGCAGATTTTGAGAGTGCGCCGTTAATAAAGATTCGGTGCGTTGAGGGAACATCGCGGTTCTTTGCACCGTATCATGTCTCGCCGCGGGGTCCATTTGACCTCGGTTGTTATACTTTGTCATTCGGGGAACACTGCGTTCGCGATGAGTCTTAATAAACCGTGCGGAACTGGCTTCGCCCGGTAAAGACAAGGGTGGCGCGCGTTTTCGTTTGCAGCAACGGGAATAAAGTGCGTCCGTGCCGGGCCGGGTAACGTCTTGTAGAGGACATTGATTGAGCAGTTGGAGAAGTGGCGTGAGAGCAGGCAATTTGCAAGGGGCAGCGGGCATCGCTCTGTTGCTGACGGGAACCGTCCAGCCTTATGTGGCATGGGCAGCGCAGCAGGCGGCACCCACCGTGGCAACCCCAAGCACCACCCAATCCAATCCCACCGCACCGGCCCCGCCACAGGCGACGCAACTGGATACCACCGGTGCGCCCGGTGTGCCCCAGACGCCGCAACCGGCAAATCCTGGACCGCTGTACCTGCGTGAAGGTCTGAAGGACTACAGCAATCTGAAGAGCCATTGGAAGAATCCAATTGCGCCCTATACCCCCACCGACTACAACGCACCTCGCCTGAGCAATACCCCGCGGCTCGGCGACCTGCTGCGTGACGGACGTATCTACCTCAGCCTGTCCGACGCCGTCCTGCTCGCGCTGGAAAATAATTTCGACATCGAGATCGCACGTGTCAACCTGGCCATCGCGGACACTGACATCCTCCGTGCCAAGGCCGGCAGCACCCTGCGGGGCGTCTCGACCGGACTGATCACCAACACGCTCGGCGGCACCTCCTCCACCATCACGGGCGGCGGCGGTCCCGGCGGTACCTCCACCGGCTCTGGAGGAACCAGCACCGGCGCATCAGGCCTCGTCCTCAGCACCAACGGTGGTGGCCCCTTGCCGCTCAACCGCGACGGCCTTCTGACT
>CAXUBG010000229.1:2865-4492 GCA_964249285.1 uncultured Terriglobus sp.
GGCACCATCCAGTACGAAGATGCCACAACACCCGGGGGATCCAGCATCGGCGGCGGCAGCAGTACCACCACAACAACGACCGGAACCGGCACCACTACGGGAACCGGCACCGGAACAACCACTGGTACGGGAACGGGCACGACCACCGGCACGGGCACTACCGGCACCGGAACCACCACGGGCACCAGCAGCACCAACCTGTTTAGTCCCAATCCCACGCAGACCAACACCGGCACCTACAACTTCCAGTATTTCCAGGGCTTCTCCACCGGAACGCAACTGAACGTGTCGTTCTCTAACTCCCGTGTCTCCTCCTCCTCCACGCTGACCAGCTACCGCCCTAACTTCAATTCGGCCTTCCGTGTTACTGCCACGCAGCAACTCCTGCAGGGTTTCGGCCCAAGGATACAGAACCGCTTCGTGCTGCAGGCGAGAAACGATCGCCGCATCGCCGACTCCGCCTTTCGCCAGCAGTTGATCTACACCGTCACTCAGGTGGAGAGCATCTACTGGGCGCTGGTCAGCGCCTATGAAGACGTGCAGGCCAAGACGCGCGGCCTGGAGCAATCCACGCAGCTTGCTTCGGACAATCGCCGCCAGCTTGAGATTGGCACGCTTGCGCCGCTCGACATCATCAACTCCGATCAGGCCGTGACCACCGACCGTCAATCGCTGACCACCTCGCAGTCGAACCTCGAATACCAGCAGTTGCTGATGAAGCAGGCGATCGTGCGCAATCTCAGCGACCCGCAGCTTGCCACTGCGCCCGTCATTCCCACGGAACGTGTCAGCCTCGAACGCCTGTCCGAGGAAGACACGCCCGTCGAAGACCTGGTCAAGCAGGCCTACATTAATAACCCTTCGATTGAGCAGGCCGTGCTTAATATGAAGAACAACGAGATCACCATCCGCGGCGAAAAGAACGGTCTCCTTCCAATCCTGAATGCCTACGCGTTTTATGGGGGCACCGGCATTGCGGGTACGGTCAATCCCACCTCCACCATCTGTACCTCGAACCCCGGCGTGGCAAACTGCGGCCTGACCAACGTCGGCGGCTACGGCACTGCGTTCTCCAATGGTGTGAACAACAGTGCACCGGACTTCGGCTTCGGTGCGACGTTGCAGGTGCCCATCCGCAACCGCCCCGCGCAGGCTGATCAGGCACGCTCGCAAATGGAATACCGCCAGGCCCAGATGCGTCTGCAGCAGCTCTACACACAGACCCGTATCCAGGTCATCAACGGCCAGTTTGCCTTGACCAACGACCGCGCCTCTGTTGTCGCTGCGCAGAACTCGCGTGATTACCAGGCTCAGGCGCTCGATGCCGAACAGAAGCGCTTCCGGCTTGGTGCTTCGACCACCGCAAACGTCCTCCAGCAGGAGCGCAATCTCGCGACGGCGGAGGACAACCTGATTTCGGCCACTGCTGCGTATGCCCGTGACCGCGCTTCGCTCTTGCAGATCCTGGCCAGCACGCTTGACCGCTACGGCATTGTTCTGGAGCAGGCTGCCGCCGGCCAGATCACCACACGGCCAACAATACCCGGCCTTGCCGCGCCGCAGCCTCCCGCGCCGCCCAGGCCCCTCACCAGCACCCCCCCACCGCTGCCACCGGACACAACGCGTC
>CAXUBG010000230.1:0-4461 GCA_964249285.1 uncultured Terriglobus sp.
GTCTGCGAGATGGGGGGCGTCTGATTTATGTAGGTGCTGGTTCCTCCGGACGTATCGCGGCGCTGGACTCGGCGGAGTGCCCCGCCACCTTCTCCACGCAACCCGCGCAGGTTCAATACATCATGTGCGGTGGGCCGAAAGCACTTGCATCCGCGGCGGACGTAAACGAAGACTCGCCGGAGATGGGACAGCGCGATATTGCGAAGCGGCGGCCCACGCGCAAGGATATTGTGATCGGCATCTCTGCCTCGGGGCGCACGCCGTATGTGGTTGGCGCGGTGGAGTACGCCAAGCAGCGCGGGGCGCACACTGCTGCAATCACCTGCAACCGGGACACACGGCTGGCGGACGCGGCGGAAATCTGCATTGTGGCTGAGGTAGGGCCGGAGGTCATTAGCGGATCGACGCGGCTCAAGGCGTCATCAGCGCAGAAGATGATCACCAATATGATTACCACGGGCGCCATGACGCGATTGGGATACGTGTATGACAATCTGATGGTGAACGTGCACATGAAGAACGAAAAGCTGGTGGAGCGCGGTATCAATGTGCTGCAGCGCGTCACCGGCGTGGACCGTGATCATGCGGTCCGTACGATCAAGTCGGCAGGCAAATCGATTCCCATCGCGGTTGTCATGTTGAAAGCGAATGTGGACAAGATGGAGGCTGTGCGCCGCCTGCAGAAGTCGGACGGCAATGTCCGCCGCGCCATCGAGAACTCCGCTCTGGAACTGTAACCTGCTGCTTTTTCGCGGAAATGTACCTGCCCGGATTCCGGGTTTCTACTTTGCAGGCTGCAGGATCTTAGAATGGGGCTGGTGACAAAGGAATCCCATGAAGTCTTTTCTTAGCCTGTTTCTCTCGCTGCCGCTTCTCGCTCTAACCCCCGGTTCCCTCTTCGCACAGACCCGCTGGATGCCATACGGTCCGGATGGCGGTGACGCGCGTTCCTTTTCATCTGATCCCAAGGACCACAATCACGTCTACCTCGGAACGGTCAGCGGTACCATTTATGACAGTCACGATGGCGGCCAGAGTTGGACCCGGCTGGCGCGTGTCGGCAAACGTGACGACCTTGTGCTGGACAACATCGTGGTCGACGCTGCCAACTCACAGCATGTGCTGGTGGGCGGATGGGTGCTGGACCGAGTCGATGGCGGCTTATACGTCAGCAATGACGGTGGCAAGACCTGGACGGCGAACGAGCAGATGAAGGGGCACTCGATCCGCGCGTTAACGGAGGCACCCTCCGATCCGAAGACGCTGATTCTGGGTGCGCTGGACGGCGTTTACCGGAGCACGGACGCAGGATCGACATGGACGCTGATCACACCGCAGGGCAGCCATGAACTGCATGAGATTGAGTCAATCGCGATCGACCCCAAGGACCCGAAGATCATCTACGCCGGAACATGGCACCTGCCCTGGAAGACCACGGACGGCGGCACGAACTGGATCAACATGAAGGAGGGCATCATCGATGATTCCGACGTGTTTTCCATCATCGTCGATCCCTCGAATGAGAAAAACATTTATCTCTCGGCCTGTTCGGGCATCTACCGCAGCACTGACCAGGGTGTGAAGTTCACCAAAGTGGCAGGGATACCATCAACGGCGCGCCGGACGCGGGTGCTGATGGAAGACCCCAGGCAGACCGGCACGGTGTTTGCGGGTACGACCGAGGGGTTGTGGCGCACTGCGGACAGCGGTCACACCTTCGCGCGGAACGGCGATCCAGGTTGGATCATCAATGATGTCAATATCGATGTGGAAAACAGCAGGCGGGTACTGCTGGCAACAGATCGCACCGGTGTACTGCTGTCGAACGATGGAGGAATGACCTTCACTCCATCCAACAAAGGGTTTTCGACGCGTCAGATTTCAGCGGTGACGCAGGACCACTCCGATCCGGCTAAGGTTTACGTAGGAGTCATCAACGATAAGGCCGCGGGTGGAGTCTTCAGCAGTGGCAATGGTGGCCTGACGTGGACGCAACGCAGCCAAGGCCTGAATGGGGCGGACATCTTTTCCATGACGGAGACGCCGGATGGCACCTTGCTGGCGGGCACGCGCCACGGCATCTTCCGCCTGGAAAGTGATACATGGAAGAGTTCCGGTTTGACGATGGCATTGACTTCGGAAGAATTGGAGACACCACAGGCACCAGTCGCGCGTACCCGCCAAGAGAGTGCGCGGGCACGGGCGAACAGTAATCCGGTACCGAAGGGCGGAACGGCAAAGAACACCTCCAGGGAGCAGCCGGTGCGTGCCGGGGCGAAGCGTTCCGCTTCGGTGAGCAAAGCCCCGCCACGGACCGTCCCCGCGCAGGAATCGACTACCGGTGTGTTCTCGCTGGCTTCCAACGACACGACGGTATTCGCCGGGACGGAAGAGGGACTGATCAGTTCCACTGATAACGGAAAGACGTGGAACCACATCCGCAGCGCGAATGGTATGCCGTGGCGTGTGGTGAGTGCGCATGGCGAGCGCGTGCTGGCAGGTGATCTCCATACTCTTTCGCTCTCCGTCGACAAAGGTGCGAACTTCCGGACGGTACCCGCGCCCCAGGAGCTTGCGCGCATTGCCGCAGTCGCCATCGATAACGGTGGACGGCTGTGGGTGGGCGGAACGGAGGGTGTCTGGTACTCCGACAATGACGGTGCTGCATGGAAGACGGTGCACGACCTGTTTGTGCCGGGCGCTACTGGCATCTTTGCCGATCAGAGCGGAGAACGCGTGTTGGTGACCAGCAGCCAGAACACGCTTGTCTTCGCGGTGCACACGCCAGACATGAAGGTCTCCTACCGGGATACGGGATGGGTACTTTCCGATGTACGTCCGGTGGGTGACCACCTGCTGGGCATCACGCCATTTGATGGCGTTGTGGTTCAGCCCCGCATGGTGGACTCCGCACAGCTTCCACGCAGCGGAAGCTAGGCTGTTCTTCTGCTGCGCCGTGCAATGCTCAACGTTTGGTATGGAGCGTTGCACGGTACTGTCGCGTCCAATGGACTGTTATGACTTCTGAGTCGCCCACGGGCCGTCCGCGCCATGAGTTTGAGACCGATGATGACGCGCTTCGTCCGGTGGCGGAGAAGGTCGCCGCCGGGAAGCGGCTGTCCCTTGAAGATGGGCTCACGTTATACCGGTCGCCAGACATTCTCGCGGTGGGCTGGTTGGCCAATCTGGTGCGCGAGCGGCTGCACGGCAATCTGACGTTCTTTAACGTCAACCGGCACATCAACCCAACCAACGTATGTGTAGCCAGTTGCAGGCTTTGCGCCTTTGGCAAGAAGAAGGGCGACAGCGGTACGTACACCATGGCTCTGGAGGAGGCGTGGGCGTCAGCCGGTCAGGGCTATTCGGAGGCCGTGACGGAGTTTCACATCGTGGGCGGCCTCCATCCAGACTTGCCTTTCGAATACTTCCTCGAACTTGTCGAAGGATTGAAAGAACGCTTTCCCAAGGTGCACATCAAGGCCTTCACCATGGTCGAGGTCGCCTTTTTGGCGAAGCGCGCGAAGCTGTCCATCCCCGAAGCACTGCAACGAATGAAGGCGGCAGGTGTGGATTCCTGCCCGGGCGGCGGCGCCGAGATTTTTGCTGACCGCGTGCGGCACATCATCTGCGATCACAAGATCGACGGCAGCGAGTGGTTGGAAACAGCAGAAATGGTGCACAATGCCGGCCTGCGCTCGAATGCAACCATGCTCTACGGCCACATCGAAAACGAAGAAGACCGCATCGACCACATGTTGAAGCTGCGCGAGGTGCAGGACCGCACAGGTGGCTTCCAGACGTTTATCCCGCTGGCATTCCACCCGGAGAACACGGTGCTGGGTCATCTGCCGCGCACCACGGGCTTCGACGATATGCGGCAGATCGCAGTTGGCCGCCTCATGCTGGACAACTTCCCGCACATCAAAAGCTATTGGCAGATGGTCACGCCGAAGATGGCGCAAATCTCGTTACGATTCGGTGCGGATGATATTGATGGCACAGTCGTCGAGGAAAAAATCTACCACGAAGCTGGCGCAACGACCCCGCAAGGCATGCGCCGCGCCGAACTCGAACGCCTGATTCGCGAAGCAGGCCGCGAGCCGGTGGAACGCGACACCCTCTACAACCGCGTCACCCGCACAGAAGACACCTTCGTCATTGCCGGCTAGCGAAGGACAGCCGGATCAGCAACCCCGGCAAGTGCCCTATGCCTCACTGCGAATTCGCTCACTTCCACAATGCGACTTCCCGTTACCAATCGCTTCAGCCGTAGCCGGTTGCTTTACA
The DNA here is from genome assembly GCA_964249285.1 of uncultured Terriglobus sp. Classification (GTDB taxonomy): domain Bacteria; phylum Acidobacteriota; class Terriglobia; order Terriglobales; family Acidobacteriaceae; genus Terriglobus. The sequence goes on from CAXUBG010000230.1 coordinate 4,288, forward strand.
ACGGCTGCTTATTGCGGCGGACCATCAGCGCCGATGTGTCGCTGTGAATCGTACTTTTTGAGCTGAAGTTGTTGTGCGGGAAGGTCAGGAACTCCAAGCAGGCTGCGAAGCGTGTCTGAGATCAGCGTGCGATTGTATGGTTCCTGAGTCGTGGGTTTGTTTTCAGGATTAAGA
>CAXUBG010000231.1:0-1563 GCA_964249285.1 uncultured Terriglobus sp.
ACCCAGCACGCCCCAGCAGCTCGAGGTTGTGCCTGACTGCGCCGGAACACACGTGGTCACGTCGGTCGTCGCATACACACCCGTGTCTAGAGCAACGTAGACGATCAGCGGATTGTTAGGATCCACTGCCACGCTATTTGCCGGTGCGTTGGGCAGGTTCGCGGAGATGTTCAGCCACGTGGTGCCGCCATCCGTCGAGCGGTAGACGTGCGGGTAGCCGAATCCCATGATCGTCACATAGACCGTTTTGCCGGTCGCGTCGTTCGAGTCCACCGCGATGCTCGAGATGTCGAATCCGCCCGGGTTGAAACCAGCGGGGTCATTGCTGACAGGGTTCAGCGCTGTGTCCGTCCACGCGGTAGAAGAGGTCGCAGTTGCGCCAAGCGTCGTGGCAAAGAGATGCCCGCCATATGTACTGCCGCCGTCGGCAAGGCCCGCCAAGCCGGCATATAGCACAGGTGAACCGCTGTTTTGCGACCCGCTGGCCGTCGTCGCCGTGCCGCCCGCACCAAGCGCGCGGATGAAAGCGTCGCTGCTGTTGCAGGCAGGACCGGTTGGACCCGCAAGAAAGCGGCTGATGGCGTTTGACACCGACCAGGAGCTTCCACCGCCGGCAGGTCCACGAAAGACCCGGCAAGTGCCCACGATAGCATTTGTGTCGAGGCGGGGGTCGAGCAGCACTGGAGGGTCCGCCAGCGACTCATCGCCCTGCACTTGCGCGCTGCTGATCTCCGCCGGGCCGCTGAAATCCGCCGCTGTGCAGGACGAGCCGCGCGTGCACGCGTGCAGCGCCACGCCAGCCCCGGACTGCAGCATCCACGTCTGTCCATTTGCCTGGTCGATCGCGACCGTTCCGCTCTCACCCGGGCTCAATTGCGTCCACGGCGAACTCGCAGCTGCCTGCGGAGCCGTCGTGCTGGCGGCGCTGCCGTTCGCTCCCAAAGCCGCGAGCACAACGTCGGGATCGCTGGGATGCGAACTTAGGCTGAGAACCTCCGCCAGGGATCCGAGCGCGCCATTTAGATTCTGGAAGTGCGTGGCATCATCCGGCGAGCAGACCGCCTGCTGCTGCCGCACACCATCCAGCGAGCGCCACAGACCGCCATCGTTGCCGAAGAACATGAAGGGAGCAGCCGTGTCCGGCGGGTTCGCTTGGAACGCGATGGCATGTTGCGCGGGTGCCACGCCCGCCGGTGCGGCGCACCCGTTGTCTGTGTTGGTGGTGTTGCGCAACGAGCACCCCCCGAAGAGGCCGCAACGGAAGAGGTCCGCCGTTCCCGCAAAGAGGAGCGTGTCGGTCATGCTGAGTGCAGTCGCCGCTGGAACGGCAGCGAGCGTCAGGTTGTAATCGCCCTGATTGATCTTGCCTGCATCCTCCAGGGGCACGGCGTTGATCTGCGTGCCCCATTGCACCGTGGCAGAGGCGCAGTGGCCGCCCGACTCGTTGCAGGTGTCCTGCCATAGCCCCTGGTCGTTGTTGCTGCCATCCACGATCAGCGCGAACAAGTCACCGGTGACCGGCTGCGCCGCCAGCGCCCCGCGAAAGATCGGGCAACTTGTGAG
>CAXUBG010000231.1:1573-4451 GCA_964249285.1 uncultured Terriglobus sp.
GCCTGGCTGGTCTGCCATGCGGGTGAAATTCATGCCGTCCGCCGATTCGTAGTAGCCGTGCGACCGGATGGCAGCGTAGAACTTCTGCCGTACAGGATTCCACACCACGGATGTTGCTGCGTTGCCGCGAAAGGTGGAGTAATCCGAATACAGGAACTGAATGACCGTGTTGCCATCCTGAACCGTGGCGTTGGTCCAGTGCGCGCCGCCATCCTGCGAGTAGTAGAGGCCGCGCGCGCTGGGATACTTGCTGTCGTGGACCAGGACCGACTCTTCCGACGAACTGACGGCCGCGACGACCAGCTGCGGGGACGTGGTGCTCCACGCAAACCCGGCGAACGCCTCTCCCGTAAAGCCGCCGCCGTACGAACCGGAGACCAAGGACCACGTTGCGCCATTGTCCGTTGAGCGCAGGAGGCCCGCGCCGTAATAGCTGTCCGCCGCATCATTCGGGTCGCCAGTTCCAGCTAGGATGACACCGGTTCCACCCGGCTGAACCGTGATGGCACCGATGGAGAGCGAGGGAATCGCACTGGTACCAGCGTTGGGCGAAAATGCACTGAGATTGTCGGTCAACGGAGTAAATGAAACCGCCGAGGCTGGGCCAGCTGCGTTTGTGCTCTTCCACACTCCACCGCCCGAAGTGCCCGCGTATACGGTGTTGCCGGTGGGATCAGTTGGATCAGTCGCAATGGACGTGACGCGGCCTGTCACGAGGCCATACGTTGCGGTTTGCACTTGCACCGGCCCTACCGGTGTCCAAGGCGTGTTCAACGGGGCTGTTCGGGGAGAAGCAAGCAGTGCCTGATGTTGCGCGCGTGCTTCGGAGAAGGCTCCGGCGGGAGACATGCTCGCGCCCGGTGCAACTGTCCGGCCTCGCAAGAACCGTGCTGCACGGCGGTATGGAGCTTGAGCTTTCCCCTTTGCCGCTGTGACCGAGTCCCGGCTGAAGCTGATCTGAGACAGGGCGCTCAGCGTGACTACGGCAAGAACTGACAGGAGGCTCCATCGCAGGGCAACCCGCGAGCCAGCCGAAGCCGCACCGTCGCGCCGATGGGCTGTCCGGTCCCGCAGGTGATGCACGAAAGTCCTCTGCCGCTGGGGTCAAGCACATGCGGCGCACAACCTGGCACGCAGCATGTGGAGCACCGTAACAAGGACCTGAGGGTGAGAAGGCTCTCAGCTTTGCCGTGGAATGCTTATCCCAAGCGGCTGATAGCGAAATCCGGCTCTAAGCGACCGTATGTGGCCCCGGAATCGTCTGCAACAGACTGCCGCTAACAGCGAACAATCTTCGGCGAAACGATATCCCGCGTGGCGTTTCTCGAATCTACCACCAGCCTCGATGCGGCAACAACCGTCTCCATTTCATAGGACGAATGGTCCGTTGCGACCACCACACAGTCAAACTCACCCAGACGCTCCAGCGACGTGGAGTGCATGTTGAGCGCGTATTTGCGGCCGTGTCCCACGAACGGAAAAAACGGGTCGTTGTAGCTGACGTCACAGCCGAAGGTCTGCAGCTGCTCAATGAGCACCAGCGCGGGAGACTCACGCAGGTCATCCACATCAGCTTTGTAGGCCACGCCTAACACCAGGACCTTTGCACCTTTCATCGCAATGCCGCGGTCATTCAGGGCGCGGGCCACCTGCCGCATCACGAAAACCGGCATCTGCTGATTGATCTCGCCGGCAAGCTGAATAAAGCGCGTGGTGAAGCCATATTCCTGCGCCTTCCATGTGAGATAGAACGGATCGACGGGAATGCAATGGCCGCCGATACCCGGCCCAGGATAAAAAGCCTGGAAGCCGAAAGGCTTGGTCGCCGCGGCATCGATCACTTCCCAGATGTCCACACCCATTTTCATGCAGAGCTGCTTCATTTCGTTGACCAGCGCGATGTTCACCGAGCGGTAGATGTTCTCCAGCAGCTTGGTCATCTCCGCCGTCGCGGGCGAGGAAACGGGCACGGTCCGCGTGAAAATGGCACCATACAGCGCACAGGCGGCTTCGGTGGCCGCTCGGTCCACGCCGCCGACGACCTTGGGAATCTCGCGGCGCGGCGTAATCATGTTGCCCGGATCCTCACGTTCTGGCGAGAAGGCAACGAGCACGCCGCCGATCACATCGGAACCGTCGCTCGCGGTCTGCACGGAGTAGCCGCGTTTAGCACCGGCCTCGGTCAGAATGCGCACCACAATCTCCTCGGTAGTTCCGGGATAGGTCGTGCTTTCCAACACAATGAGCTGGCCCTCGCGCACATACGGCGCAATCGAGCGTACCGTCGCCTCCACATAGCTCAGGTCTGGCGCATGGTGTTCGGTCAGCGGCGTGGGGACGCAAATGAGCACTGCGTCCATGCCAGCGACCTCTGAGAAGTCCGTGGTGGCCGTAAAACCCTTCGAATGCGCCGCCGCGATGTGATCTTCTTCGATGCGCCAGATGTAACTCTTGCCCTGGTTGAGCATGAAGACCTTCTTGGCGTCAATGTCGAACCCGGTCACGCGAAAGCTTTCACTTGCGAACAGCAAGGTTAGCGGCAGGCCGACATAGCCGAGACCTATGATTCCGACGCGTGCCTGCCGGCTGTCGATCCGGTCTTTCCATGCCCGCAACGTCCGGACAGTTGTGACCCTTTGGTCCGCTTCCAACGGTATGCTTCCGTTCACCACGCCTCCGCTGTCCTCTCGTTCGTTCTCACGTTGGACTCAAAAAATATGCGTGAGATTCAACAGTAAGACACCGCAGCGCATCCTATGTCTCGTTACCGCGCTCTGGGAGGAGACACATGAAATTGAACAGAATCGTTGCGGCCGCCTGTATCGTCGCAAGTTCCGCTGGAATCGCTTCGGCTGCCGACACCGCCAAGCTCGATAGC
>CAXUBG010000232.1:0-4432 GCA_964249285.1 uncultured Terriglobus sp.
GTGGAGAAACGCGCGCCCATGCCGTTCCGAGTTGGACTTTCACAACGCCTTTGCACGGCTCTGTTCTTCACAGCAGCAGCGGTGACGGCCCAAACGTCGCGTAGCCCGAACGCGAGCGAATCGCGCACCATGCAACGTATGGAGAGCTTGCGTGGCAATCCGCCCGCACTGCACGCGTTCCTTCTGCGTATGCCGAAGGGCGCTGATCTGCACATGCACCTTTCTGGCGCGGTTTATGCTGAGACCTTCATTCAGGACGCGGCTGACGATAACCTATGCGTCGATCCCGTAAAGCTGGTCTTGCTGCCGAATCGCGGGCTTTCGAAGAGCATCCCTCCCCGGGCGGTCTGTGCTGACGGGGCGGTCGCCGCAGCGACGGCGTTCAAGGACCAAAAATTGTATGACGATCTGATCGACAACTTCTCCATGCGCGCATTTGTCCCCCGTGCGGGGGTGAGCGGACATGACCAGTTCTTCGCCACGTTTGGTCGCTTTGGCGAGATCAGCAAGACCCACAACGGTGAGTGGGTCGATGAGGTCGCGACACGCGCCGCCGCGCAAAACGAACAGTATCTCGAACTGATGTTCACGCCCGATTACACGGTCGCGAAACGGCTCGCCACCCAGCAACGTTGGGCTCATCATTCCTCCGAAATGCGTGACGCGCTGCTGGCAGCAGGTCTGCGAGACAACATAGCAGTTGACCGCGCGGAACTGGACGCCATGGAGCGAAGCCGTAACGGGCGCGAACACTGCGGCACCTCATCCGCGACTCCGGCGTGCACTGTTCAGGTGCGCTACCTCTACCAGGTGCTGCGGGCGGCTGAACCGGAACAAGTCTTCGCGCAGACACTGCTCGGATTCGAACTGGCCAGCGTTGATCCGCGCATCGTAGGCATCAACTTTGTGCAGCCGGAGGACGCTTATCTGGCGATGACGCAATACGCCAATCAGATGATGATGCTGCGCTATCTGCACGGCGTCTATCCGAAGGTGCACGTCAGCCTTCACGCCGGCGAGCTTGCGCCGGGATTGGTGCCGCCGGAAGGGCTGCGCTTCCATATCCACGATGCCGTGCTGCAGGCCGGAGCGGAACGCATCGGCCACGGCGTGGATGTGATGTTCGAAACAGACGCTGACGCCCTGCTGCACGAGATGGCTGCGCGGCATGTCATGGTCGAAGTTAATCTGACGTCGAACGACGTCATCCTCGGCATTCGCGGCAAAGATCATTCCTTGCAGAGCTACATGGCTGCCGGTGTTCCCGTTGCACTCTCCACAGACGATGAGGGGGTTTCACGCATCGACCTGACGCATGAGTACGAACGAGGCGTTCTGCAGCAGGAGCTTACCTACGGGCAGTTGAAGTCCTCCGCGCGCACCTCTTTGGAGCACGCTTTTCTGCCCGGCGAAAGCTTGTGGGCGGCGCCGGATCGCTTTACCGGGATGCGTGCGGCCTGCTCTGTTGTTGAAGGAACACCGAAGCCGGTATGCGCGGAGTTCCTGAAGACCAGCGAAAAGGCACAGCAACAGATGGAACTAGAGCGCCGCTTCCGGGCCTTTGAGGCGCAGGTCGCGGCTGAAACGACCTTACCCACCGGCTCGCCCTCGCAGAGAAAGGGTCTGCGTTGAAGCCGTTGCTGTCTGTTATCTGGAAGGCAGTTCTCCTGTACCTGGCCGCGCTCACCGGCTTCCTGACAGGCGTGACGGTACCCGCTATGCGCGTCTATTGCGTATTACACCAGTCTGCGACAGAGATGCGCACCTATGATTTCGACTGGCTCATCGCTGTCCTGCTGGTGTGGGCGATCCTGCTGGTCACAGCTTTGATTCGGAAGCGCTCACGCGAAGCTGCTACGGCGACCATAGCTCTGGTTATCGTTCTCCTGGCGGTGACTCTCTTTACGCAGCTTGGTATCAAGAACACTCCACTTTAGGCGAGCCACTCCAGCGGCGTGGTGAAACGGAGATCGCTACGCTGCAGGAGCGCGCGTGTCACCGCAAGCGTATCCGCGCGTGAAGCGAACTCCGGTCCATCCAGGTGCGACCCATCATGCAGGAGCACGTTGGACCCACTGCCTCGCCGGCGATTACCCGCAATCCCATGATCGAGTCGTGCCAGTATCGCCGCACGGCCAAGGGGCTTCCAGTCCTCAGCGGTCACATTCCACATCACCGGTGTCAATTCCAGAGAGCGCGCAACGCGAAGTACATCAGGGCGGCGTGCGCCGTAGGGAGGACGAAACAGCTTGGGGCTGACACCAAGCGTGTCCTCGATGATGTGCTGGCAGCCAATCAATTCATCCCGGACACGTGCCGGGCTCTGGCGTGCCAGGTTAGGGTGCATCATCGTGTGATTGGCGACAACATGCCCACAGAGGGCGACACGGCGCGCCAGCTCGGGGTGCTTGCGCACATGCTCACCGACGAGGAAGAAGGTCGCCCGAACGCCACGTGCCGCAAGCAAATCGAGCAATGCGGAAGTGTTGCGGGGACTCGGTCCATCATCGTAGGTCAATGCAACGCTATGCCGTTGGGGGTCGCGCTCCGGTCCCGCGATCAGCGTCTTGCCAAACATCTGTGACGTGGGCCAGTTCGCGGCATAGGCATAAGTGCCCGCAAGCACACCCAGCATTCCTGCTGCAATCCCGGCAGTCGCGAGTCCATGCATCCGCTCAGTGTACCGGCTGCCCATTCATTCGCCATGCGCGAACCCCATAGACCAGCGCGCCAGACACAAGCACCAACAGCACGGGCCGCAACTCCGCTGCAAGATGCGGACGCGACAAGAGGATGTAGACAAAGCCGCACATCGCGAGCAGCGAAGGAAGGGGATACAGCGGCATACGGAAGCTGCCCGCCTGCTGCCGCGCCGCGCGATGCCGCGGCAGCATCACCGCCACGCCTTGCAGCAGAAATTGGAAGACGATCCGGATGACCACCAGGGATGCGATCACCTCCTGCAGCCGCAGCAGGCAGCAGAGGAGCGTGACACCGCACAACGTCAGCAGTGCAACCGTTGGCACACGATGCCGTGGATGCAAGCGCGCAAAGGCCGCCGGAAAGTTGCCATCGCTCGCCGCCGCATATGGAATGCGGGAGTATCCAAGCAGCAGCGCATACACCGACGCGAGTGCCGCCACCGCGATGAGCACCACGGCAACGCTGCCCGCTGTGTGTGCCCAGGCAAAGGCCGCGAACGCCTGCCGCGCAAAGACCGCGATCGTGTACTGCCGTCCTGCCGTGTCTCCGCGGGCCAGTGTTTGCCACGGCAGCACGCCCAGCACCGCAACATTCATCAGCAGATAGAGTGTGCCCACAATGGCAATGGAGCCAAGCACGGCACGCGGAATGGTCCGCTCCGGGCGGACTACCTCTGCGCCCAAAAAGCACACGTTGTAATAGCCCCAATAATCATATGCGGAGATCAGCAGGCCGCCGCCAAGGCCTGCCAGGAAGGCACGATCCAAATGAAATGCGCCCGCCGGAAACGTGAAAGCGCGAGCCGCTGAAAAATGCGCAAATCCCACGGCAATGACGCCGCACAACGTCAGCAGGACAACCACACCTAACGCCTTAGTAGCCGCGCCGATTCTCCGCACCGGCTGCAACAGCAAGAGCGTGCACAGAATGCACGCGCCCATCGCGATTACGGTCTGCAAGCCATGCGAACTGCCAGGCAGGAACCAACTCGCATACTGCGCGAAGCCGATGCAACCGCTCGCAATGGATAAGGGAGCGGAGAACAGCAGTTGCCACGCATACAGGAAGGAGAGGGCACGTCCCCAGCGCGGCGGAAAGCTGGCTTGCAGATACGCGTATGATCCGCCCGCCTCAGGGTGCGCGGTGCCCAGTTCGCTCCAGGTGCACCCATCCATTAGCGAAAGCAGTGCTCCCAGCACCCAGCCCAGCATGGCCTGCGGACCGCCCATCACACCCACGATCAGCGGCAGCGTTAGGAACGGCCCAACACCCACCATGTCGATGATGTTCGCGCCTAAAGCGCTCGCCGTACCGAGGCCGCGTTGCAGCCCGCCGCTGCCCTTGCCGGGTGACGCGCTGTCTGCAACGAGCATGGCTGATGGTATCGCGAAGGCAAATCGCCGCACGGCTGGCCATACCTCACATCCAGCGGTTAATCTTGAGCAAAGAAAATTTCAGTGTGAGCGAGTCTCCGTCGGCACGGCCGAGAACTCTGGCATGCCGTGGAAAAGGGGTAGCGATGAAGCGAACGCACGTTTGGCTGGCACGAACCGCAACGCTCCTTTTCATCCTTGCTTCCCGGTGGTCTTTCGCGCAGCATGGCAACGCCGAAGATCCCCTTGCCTTTGGCCGTCTACAGCCGTACGCCTTTGCAACGCCGCTGCCCTACGACCGTGGCACGGCAGGCCTGGCACAGTCGCTTCGCAAAATGGCAACGCGCGCAAGCTTT
>CAXUBG010000233.1:0-4432 GCA_964249285.1 uncultured Terriglobus sp.
CGCGGCTGGTGCCCAATAGTCTCTACGACCCCTACTTTCGGCGCCCGCCTCCCCTGGTCCGGCGGCGTGACCGCGTGACGGTGGCCGAACGCATGGAGGCGAGCGGCGAGGCGAGCCTGCCGCTCGACGAAGCAGCACCACTGCGGTTCGGTACCCCCCCGGCTGCCTCTTTACGGGTTGCAACGTTCCCGGGGATAGCTGTATATGGACACTCGATGTTGATGGTTGTGGCTAGATCGTCGGCCGGCAGCGTGAACATTGACTCCCCCATGTTCCAAGTATGGGGAGGAATGACGTAAAGAAGGCGTAAAACGCCGTACTCATTCGCGCTCTCATGCCTTACTCCAGAGCAGCTACGCTACCGAGGTATGGACCCGGCTTTCCGAGAGGTCGAGTTCTTTCTGCAACGAACGGAGAACCTCGTCATCGAGCCGTTGTTCGTCTCGTAGCCGGAGCAGTGTCTCGCGCTCGACCGTGAGCACATCCAGAATCGCTTGTCGCCGAAGTTGTCCGTCCTGTGTTTGTCTGTGAGAAGTGGGCCGTCTCGGTGCAAACGCCTCCAGGCGCTTCTGATATGTCCACATCAGGTCATCTAGGACAGCGCTATCGTATCGCTCGCGCGAGCGCCGGCGGCTGAGGTGCGTGACGGCTTCCTGCAACATCATCCGGCGCGCTTCCTGCTCTTCAAAGATCGACGCTGCGTGGCCTGCGAGCCCTAGTTTTCGAATCAGCAGCGGCAAACTCAAACCCTGTAGGACGAGTGTGGAAAAGATAAGGCAGAATGCCAGATAAATGATCAGGCTCCGCTGTTGAAATGGCCCTGTGGATGTGGACACGGGAAGCGAAACTGCTGCCGCAAGCGACAGGACGCCTCGCATACCACCCCATCCAACGACAAGAAGCTGCTTCTTGTCACGAATGGCAGCAGTTTCGGAATGAAATATCCAGGTGCCAATTGCATTGGAAACTGAAGGTTCCAGAAACACCCATGCCATGCGCATGGCAATCATGGCTGCGCTGAATCCGGCACCGTACAAGACAAGAAGGTGCAGGGGAATGCCGCGGATCTCACTGACGACAAACGGGAGTTGCAGGCCCAGCAATAGAAACACAACACCGTTCAGGGCAAACGTAAGCGCGTCCCAAAAGGCAGTCGATTGCAGCCGTACTTCGGCCGACATGAACGCGACGCTCTGCCTGCTCATGTACATCCCGCACGCGATAACTGCCATCACCCCCGAGACGTGAGCGGCTTGCGCGAAAATGTAAGCTCCGTAAGGCATCAGCAAGCTCAGCACGATCTCGATTGGGCCGTCATCAATGAACTTCTCAAGGTGAGCGACCAGAAATCCCACTACCAGGCCGACAAACACGCCACCCCCTGTCAGAAAGAGCAGTTGACCAACACCTTCAATGAACGACGGAGTTGTTCCTGTCGCAAGAACTGCCAGGCCGAACTGCAAGGCAAGCAGTCCTGTTCCATCGTTGATCAGGCTTTCCGCCTCCAGCAAGGAGACGATCGAGTGTGGCAGACCGATGCGCCGGGCGATTGCTGTCGCGGCGATTGCGTCTGTTGCGGCGACTACCGCACCGAGCAGCAGCCCGGATTTCCAGTCGAATCCCGGGAGAAAGGTGCTGGCACCTGCGCTGAGTACAAGGATTGTGGCAAGCACTAGCCCCAGCGCAAGCATTGCAATCTTTGCAAAATTCCGCTGAAACTCCCTCCATGAAAGCGTCCATGCGGCTGAATACAGCAGGGGCGGAAGAAAGACAAGGAAAACAACGTCAGGGGGCAATGCAAACCGGGGCATGTGTGGCACCATGCTGAGCGCGATTCCTGAAATCACCAGCAGGATGGGGTAGGGTACCCTTAAAACCCTGGCTAAGCCAGCAAAGATGACCACCAATAACAGAAGAAGCAGAAAAAGTCCGCCAACAGATCCTGAATCAACTGCTGCCATCCTGACCTTTCCTGCTCACAAGTTCGACCGTCTTCCTTACTGTCTCATTGGTACTCACACGAGAGATGGATGGCGCCTGTATTGTGAAGCTGCAGGCAGTCGTTACCAGCACGCCATGGCATCGTTGTGGCGGCCATCAGGAGGCACCATGATCGGGTAAGTGATGGAGCGTGCATTACACCAGTCCCAAGCCACCATCTACCGCCAGCACCTGTCCCGTTATAAACGGGGGGGCGGTGGCAAAATACAACAAAGCGCTTACCACGTCTTCCGGTGAGCCGTCGCGTTGCATCGGCGTCTTCTCCGCCATGCGGGGTGCATCACCGGGGAAGACGATCATGCCGGGAGCAATACAGTTCACGCTGATGGCCGGAGCCCACGCCTTGGCCATGGTCTCCGTCAAGGTGTGGAGCGCGGCTTTGCTGGCGCAGTAGTGGCCGTGGGTGGTCCAGGGCCGCAGCCCGCCCAGCGAGCCGATGTTAACGATCCTTCCCTGTCCCGACGCACGCAGAGCAGGCAGCGCCGCCTGCGCCACAAGAAAGGGACCGCGCGTGTTGGTGTGGTACATCGTGTCCCACTGCTCTGGCGAGAGGTCTTCCAGCGGCACAGACTCGAAAGCTCCGGCATTGTTGACCAGCAGATCAAGCCCGCCCAGGAAGGCAAGCGCCTCGGCCACTGCACGTGTCACCTGTTCCGGCACGGTGACGTCGCACGCGATTACCTGTGCGCGGACATGGCACGCCGCAAGTTCCTGCAGTGCTGCTGCTGACACGGAATCCAGTGTGCGCGTGGTGACGGCCACATCGGCGCCCGCAGCCGCCAGCGCTAAGGCAAAGGCCCGTCCCAGACGGCGTACACCGCCGGTCACCAGCACCCGTTTGCCGCCGAGCGGCGCCGCGTTCACGGGTGGGAGGGCGAAGAACCCGCCGTGCCATCCACCGTTGAACCAAGCGGCGCGCTGCTATCGTTGGGCTGCTTGGCAGGTTTGCTGGGGGGCGGCGGGATGTTGTGGTCCAAAGGAACGGTCGCGTCCCCCTTGGCAGCGGTGTTCTTGGGCAAGGACGGCAACTGCAGCACCGGAGCGCTGGCGGGCAGAGGCGTGGGCGTCACCGGCGTAAGGGTGCGGTGGGTTGATTCCTGCACACCAGTGGCCCGGGTCGACGCCTTACCGGCGTTGTCCTCGTACGACGAAACCTGGGCCTGGGGCCGTTTCATGCGCACCGTCATGGAACGCGACGCCTCGGTCAGCTTAAACGTCTCCGCATATGTTGAGAAGCCGTTCGAGATGACCTGAAGGGCAACGTCAGAGCCCGTCGGGATCACATCAATGAAAGCTTTGCCATCGGTCCCGGATTTGACCTCCAGGTTGCCTTCGTCCACGCCGTCCTTGCTGGGATGGAAGATGACCGCCGCGTTCTCAATGATCTTACCGTTGGAGTCCTTCACCACCAGCACTTCAAGGTGGCTTGTCTCCGGTGGAGCCTTGTACTTGCGGCCATGCCGAGCGTCCTGGGCGTGCATGCATGGCACTGTGCCCAGTAAAGCAAGAAGTACAAGGTGGAGGCGCAACATCATGACCGTAATTTTACCGCCGTCGAGTGCGTCTGTCGCTGAACGGGCGTGAGAACGGTACGCAGAACTCGCAGCAGAACGCCGCGTCCGTGTTTCTCCAGTGGACCCCGCCTTACAGCATGATCTGAGCGCGTTTTACTCACATTTAATACAGCTTGCTTGACATTGGTTAGCACTCTCCGTACATTAGCGCTTGGAGGGTGTGACTGCTAATCCGGCCCATCCAACGACCACTCAAGGAGAACGAACGACCCATGGCATCGACATTTACACCGCTGCACGACCGCATCCTGGTCCGCCGTCTGGAAGAAGGCGAGACCCTTCGCGGCGGCATTATCATTCCCGATTCCGCGAAAGAAAAGCCTCAGCAGGGCACCGTCATCAGCATCGGCAAGGGCAAGAGCAACGACGAAGGCAAGGTCTTCCCGCTGGATGTTCAGGCTGGCGACACGGTTCTCTTTGGCAAATACTCCGGCACCGAGATCAAGCTGGACGGCGAAGACCTGCTCATCATGCGCGAAGAAGAAGTCCTCGGCATCCTGAAGTCGTAACGGGTGCCCCATACATACGCGAAGCGGATGTGTGGGTCTGAATCTTCAAGATCCGAAAACGTTCAACACGCAGCTCCAGTGAGCGCGACACCAAAGAAAGAGACACACAATGGCAAAGACAATTCTGCACGGTGAAGATTCCCGTCAGGCGATCCTCCGGGGCGTCAACGTCCTCGCGGACGCTGTGAAAGTAACACTTGGCCCCAAGGGCCGTAACGTGGTCATCGAAAAGAAGTTCGGCTCCCCCACCATCACCAAGGACGGCGTCACCGTCGCCAAGGAGATTGAGCTGAAGGATCCGCTGGAGAACATGGGCGCGCAGATGGTGCGTGAAGTCGCCTCCAAGAC
>CAXUBG010000234.1:0-4370 GCA_964249285.1 uncultured Terriglobus sp.
ACCCGCCCTTCGGCACCAGCTGCGGCTGAATCGCGGAGCTCGCAGGTCCAGAGAAGGCACGTCCACCTCCGATCAGAAACAGAATGGCGTAGATCCAAAACACATGCGCCGTTCCGTGTACCGAGAGGTACAGCAGCAATGCCGTGCAGACAGCCTGGACCACGTAGCAGGCCATGATAATGGTTTTACGGTCATAGCGGTCCGCGGCATGCCCTGCCGGCAGTACGAAGAAAAGGCCCGGAAGGAACAGTGCGAGACCGGTGTACCCCAGAAACAGCGGTGAACTCGTAATCTGGTAGATTTGCCAGCCAACCGCAAGTGACTGCGCTTCCGCTCCCAAGATGACAAGCAGGCGCGCCACCTGGTAGCGGCGGAAATTGCGAGAGGAAAAGGCCGCGCCTTCAATACCGTCCGAGTCCAGCGGACGTCTTCGGCCGGGTGACGTGCTTTCCTGGGCAGCCGTAGGCATTGCTGCTTCTATGGTGACACACACCCGAAAGCAGGACCGTCCGGTGCTCCGCTACTCGCCCAGGTAGCTGTCGTATTGCGACTCGATCACGCCGGTATTCCGCGCCAGCTCCAGCTTCGCATTGTTGAACTGGAACAGCGCAGAGACAAGTTGCGCCTGCGCATTGGCCAGCGTTGCCTCTGCCTGCACTACCGGCAGGTTATCGTCAATGCCGGCGCGGTAACGCTGACGCGAGTCACCCAGCGCATCCGCCGCGAGATTCACGTTGCTCGTTGCGTCGCGGACAAGCTCGCTTGCCGTATTGACGTCCAGCATGGATGCGCGGATCTGCTGCTCGATGTCGGATCGCAGACTGCTAATTTGCGAGCGCAACGCAGTCAACTGTGCATCGGCAATCTCACGGTCGCCGCGGATGCGCGCTTCCAGAAAGATGGGAAAATCGAGCCCGCCCTGCGCGGTAAACACACCGTGGTACAGACCTTGAGTCTGCCCAAGGACGCCGTAGAAGCCATTGATCTTGGCAACCGGCAGACGTTCGTACGCGATCGCACGGCGCTGCAACTCCGCCGAGTGTAACTGCGCCTGAAGCGACAGGAGGTCCTTGCGGCGCTTGTATCCGACCTGCTTCGCCGCTTCAAGCGGCAACGCATCGAGTTCGTGGTACGGGATGGGATCCGTCAGAAGGAGCGGCTGGTCGGCTGCAAGACCCATCAGCCGGTTCAGCTGCACCTTGTCCTTTTCGAATTGAGAAGTATCCGCGATCAGTTTCTGCTCCCGGTTCTGCCGTTCGACGCGCGCTCGGATCAAGTCGAGGTTTGTGCCGGTACCCGCGTCCTTGTATGCCTGCGATTGCCGCTCCAGCTCCTGGTCGCTGGCAAGTTGTGACTGCGCATTCGCGATGGAAGCAGTGTCAGCCAGCACGCGCAGATACTGGCTGGCGACGTTTTGCACGACAGTCGCCCGGTCCAGCAGGGCGTTCCACTTGTACACATCCCCTACGACACGTGCGGCGCGATAAATTTCTAACGCCGGCAAGTTGAAGAGTTGCTGGTTCACGCTGAGGCGCGCACTGGTTGTATCCACCTTCACAATGGTCGGGAAAACAACACCTGGAGGCAGCAGCCCGGCAAGACTTTGCGGCTTGAAGCCCATCGCGGCAAGGTTGATCTCCTGCGTGCTGCTCTGCGCGGATGCGGTCAGCGATGGCAATAGAGCGTTAAATGCGGTGAGTTGCAGACCCTTGACCTGCCTCTGACTCTGCAGGTCAACCGCAATCACCAGGCTGTGTTCCAGGCCGAGCCGGACTGCGTCATCCAACGACAGCTGGAGCGCCTGAGCCGTCGCGACTGGCGTCGAAGTTCCGGTGCCGAGATCACGCGGCGCAACGGTTGCAAGCAGGGCTGTCGCAGCTGCGGAGGGAGCCTGCGGCGCGGGCGCTTCGGGCAAGTTCAAGGCCTCCGCAACGGGCGGTTGCCTGCTGCGCGCAGGAGCACTGCTGATGGCTGAAGTTGCCACCGGTGCCGCTGGCTGCGGGACAGGCACCGTCTGCGCCTTTGTAGTCAACGCTGTTAGCGTGCTGACCGTGACGGCTCCGAGCGCGCATTTCCTAAGTTGCATTCGCGCGAAGTTCAGCGTGCCGCCTTTCCTTACCTGCCTCATTCACTTTCTTGGATTGCCGCCGAAGAACAGCGGTTGCGAAAAGTTTGCTCCCGTTACGAGTTACAGCATTCAGTGCCCGTATACGGCTCCCGGCGAGCTCCGCGCGACGACGTTCCGCGTCACGAACCGTCATAGAATGAGAGAGCACTACGATTGATGGAGCTTCCTGATGCCCACACGCAGCACCCTGTACGCAACTTTGTTCGCCACTTGCCTCGCCCTGAGCGCCGCTCCAGGACGCGCGCAGTTCGCTGGCACGCCTGATCCCAGCACGTTTCGCGATACGTCCATGCTGAAGCCGCCCGCCGGGCAGAAGGTGGCGGTCATCGAGTTCTTCGATCTTGAGTGCCCTGCTTGCCGCAACGCCTATCCCATTGTGAATCAGGCTGCCGCGCAATATCACGTGCCCGTGGTGCATTACGATTTTCCTCTCAACATGCACGTGTGGAGTAAGGACGCGGCAATCTTCGCGCGCTACCTGCAAGATAAAGTCGATCCTAAGCTGGCCGATGCCTACCGCGGCGATGTCTTCCGGCAGCAACCTGCTCTCGCCAGCAAAGACGACTTGCAGCAATACACGCGCAAGTGGATGGCGCAGCATGGACAGACCATGCCGTTTGTTGTGGACCCAACCGGCAAGCTGGCTGCGGAGGTGCATGCCGACTACATGCTGGGTGAGCGCTTGAACGTGACCCGCACTCCCACGATTGTGGTCGCGACCGCGAATAAATGGCAGATTGTGTCTGGCAGCGAGTCTGGTTCCAATGACGTCAATCGCATCTATGCCATGCTGGATAGCGCGGAAAAACAGGCTGGGAGTACTGCGGCCGTCGCCACCACCGCCCACACTACGGTCAAGCACCGTTAGTGCGACCTTCTGAAGGCGCAAGATGAAGTCTTGCGCCGCTTGGATACCGGCTCGGTTCATAACGGCGGCGTGGGCTTTGTCCTGAGCCTTCCCGCATCCTTGACTTCGCTGTCCCTAGCGCCTTCGTTTCTTGCGTAATAGCTTTCGCCTGCGCTTTTGCTGCCTCACGATCGTGTTTACGATAAGGTATGGCGTAGTTGCGGGCTTACTCATTGGGCTGCCCTCGCAGGGTTAATGATCCCACCGGCAACGGCACACAACAAGCACACGGACCTTCCCTATGCTCTCCTCCACGGTGATTAGTTGCTGGGCGGAGCCTGACGATGACGGTGGCGGGGCTTGCCCGCCGTGGAGCCTGTGCTGTTACTTCCAGCTTGCGCGGCTGGGGACCTCGGCGGCACGGTAATCGGCGTCGCTTGCGATGGCACGGGGGCTGCCAACGGGGGAGCGGCCTGCTCCGGCAGTGTTCCCGGCGCAACGGGAACTGCTGGTGAGCCCGGGGTAACGGGAGACGCAGAACTGGGAGGAGCACCGGGCGGCAGAGGCTGCGTGGGCGATCGCGACGTCTGCGCGCACGCCACTGCTGGAGCAATCCCGAGCGCCAGTATCCAACCCAACAAATGATTTCTCATGCAAATACCTCACCAGCTAAGATGCGGCTGGCTGCAACGCGCGAATGCGGCGGCTATTGGGCGTTGGCCTTCTCCGAAGCTTTTCTGGCTTTGTCTTCTTGCTTCAACGCCTTTCGCTGCGCCTTGTCGGATCTGGCCTGCTGCTTGTTGGCCTTTTCCTGCTTCTTCAGCGCGTCCTGCTGATCCTTGCTGGATGCGCCAACCGGTGCGACCGGCGCGGCGGTTGTGGTCTGCTGGGTCGTTGTTGTGGTGGTCTGCGGCGTCGATGCGGTCTGTGCAACTAGCGGAACCCCAGTCAGGGCCGTGCTGAGAATGAGAGAGGAAAGCGCTGCAAGGTTCATATGTAGAACTCCTTCGTTGTTGGACGCAGGGAGGAGCCCGGCAGCACGTGCTGTGCGAAGCCCTAACGGATTTGCACCAGATCGCCATGGCCGCGTGCCGCGGGGGGCGCGGCTTCCGGGTGCTGCGGCGCGCGCCAGTGATCGATGTAGCTGACCTGATGCACGCAGGAGATGGTGCAGTTCGGCGCGCAGCCCTTCTCCGTCAGAAACTCACGCTTCACATCGGCGGTGGTGTACTTTGCCAACGGGATGCCGGGATAGCCGCGCTGCTGCGAGCAGTAGTGCACCAGGCCGTCTTCGCACACGTACAGGTAGCGTGAACCCGCGCGGCAGCGCCAGTCGTTCGTCTTGCCGTTGGCGATGGCTTCCTGGAAGTGGTTGAAGCGCGAATACGACCGGCG
>CAXUBG010000235.1:0-4315 GCA_964249285.1 uncultured Terriglobus sp.
GGCAGTAGGGTTCTTCAACAGATTCAATACACCGCCTACAAAGAACGGGAGCACAGCGATAACGCTGACGGCGTAACCAATCGTCTCGACTTTCATCCGAGTTCCTTCGCGCGCACCTCTCTCTTGCTAAACACAAGTTGGGAAACTAAGCCGCTTTGGCGTGTTCGGCCACGGCTTTGAGGTGCGGTTCTAAGAATGTGGCGCGATCCTGACCGTGGTTGAGAGCCATGGTTCCGCCAGTAGTAAGAAAAATGACTTCTGTGACACCGATGAACCCGAAGAGGGCTCTCAAGTACGGTTCGACAAAGTTGTAAGAGGCAAGCTGCGTCCCGGCGTCATAGAAGGCTCCTGACGCGACGACGAAGGTGGCCTTCTTGCCGATGATCAAGCCGCGCGGCGCGCCCGTCGCGTAGGAGAAGGTTTTGTCTACACGGGTAATCTGGTCGATCCAGAGCTTCAGCGCGGACGACACGCTGAAATTGTGCATGGGAACGCCAATCACGTATTCGTCGGCCTCCAGAAGCTCGGCGATCAGATTGTCCGAGAGGCTCAGAGCTGCAGTTTGCTCAGGCGTCCGAGCCGCTTCCGGGGCGAATGCTGCTCCGACCCATTCTGCCGTAATGGGCGGAATGGCGGCAGCATTCAGATCGCGTTCGAGAACGTCGCTGTCAGGATGTGCTGACTTCCAATGCTCAACGAAGGCACTGGTCAGTTCCCTGGAAACAGAGTGTCCGTAGAGAGGGCTGGAATCCACATGAAGAAGTTTGGGCATCGGTCACGCTCTTATAGATATATGACGACAATACGACATCTGTCGATTCGTTTATTTGTATCGGAATCTGGAACCCTGTACCGACCTATTCTTAGATCATGGTGACCGCAAAACACCCTGCCGCCGCTCCGGAAGCTGGTGCTGATCCGCGTGTTGTGCGGACCCGCCGCATGTTTGCGGACGCGCTTGCCAAGTTGCTCACTCAAAAAAGCTTTGAGGATATCTCCATCCAAGAGATCGCGGACGAGGCGACCCTGAACCGTGCTACGTTTTATCTCCATTACGGCGACAAAACGGCCCTGCTGGAAGAACTGACAGCTTCCCGCTTCCGCGACCTCGTTTCACAACGCGGCCTCACCTTTTCCGGTTGCGACGGCGGCATACGGGCTATCGCTCTGGGTGTCTGCGACTACCTACTGGAGGAAGGAGGCTGTCCCGGCCAGATCGATAAGCTACCTTTCGAGAATTCGATCATCCGCGCGATTGAAGCTATCTTTCGCGAAGGCGCACCTTCACACCCCCTGTCTCCCGGCATCGATTCTGAAGTTCTGGGAACCGCCGCCGCATGGGCCATCTTTGGAACGGCACGACGCTGGTTCCAGGAGTCTAACCGATTGCCAGCAGAAGAGATGGCCTCCCGCATTGAAGACGCAGTGAAGCCTATCTTCAGCGTTGCAGAGCTTGGGAAGCCTAAGCAGTCTGCACGGCGACGCCGCCCTTCGAGCTCAGGATAAAGATCACCTTCGTGGTCTGTGGAGAAAACAACCCGACTTGATTGTGCTCCTCTCTGGCGCTTGCAAGTGGAACGGTGTTCCCCTTATGATCGGAACAGAGTTCCGGTTAGCGGAAAGCTCGCAACCGGCCAAGGAGAACACATGCAAAATACTCGAATCGCACTCGTCACCGGGGCGAACCAGGGCGTTGGCTTCCGCGTCACCGAGGAGCTGGTAGCCAGCGGCGCCACCGTCTTTCTAGGCTCACGCAACCTCGCCCATGGAGAGGCCGCCGCTGCCGAGATCGGGCCGGGAGCTCTCGCCCTTCAGCTGGATGTAACGGATCAGGCTTCGATCGCTGCCGCGGCTGAACGCATCGGCGGGGAGTTCGGGCGTCTTGACCTCCTGGTCAACAACGCGGGGATCTCCAATACGAGAAAGCGCGACCTGTCGCTCAAAGAGTATGCAGAGATCAGTAAGGCCAGCACAGCATCTCTGGAAGAGATCCGCACGGTGTGGGAGACGAACGTATTCGGACCTCTGGCGGTGTATCAGGCGATGTTGCCGCTGCTTCGCCAGTCAAGCGCGGCACGTATTGTAAATGTTTCAAGCGGCGTGGGATCATTAGCGGTCAACGCCGATCCGGCTTACCCACACCACGCGTTCTACGGTCCGGTGTACCCAGCCTCGAAGACTGCGCTGAATGCCATGACGCTGGCCATGATGATCGAGCTTGAATCGACGAGCATCAAGGTGAACCTCGTCTCTCCTGCCTTTACGAAGACGAATCTGAACGGCTATGAGGGTACGGAGTCTCTGGAAGACGGCTCTCGTGAAGTTGTGCGAGTGGCCTTGGCCGGGCCGGAGGAACCGACGGGAACGTTCACGCGTTGGGAGAACACACGCATTCCCTGGTAGTGGAGGGACAAGCGTCGCGTCGGGTCATTCATCAACCTTGAGTCGGTGCATCGACATGAGACTTCTAGGCTCCAAACAGCAGCTCTGAGAACAACGAGCGCGAGCGGTTAAACCGATGGAACTCTGTATCGCAATCGTTGCTGGCCCCACTGGGCCTGATTCCAAGAATTGTGCGTCCCCGTCACTGTGGTTCGTGAGGCCGCGGCTCACGAACCGAGCGATGAAGCCCATAGGAACCAAGAAGCAGCAAGAAGCAGATCAAAGGAATGGGTGCATGGACGTAGTCACTGGCGAGCACATGCGACGCCGTAGCCCCTAGGAACAAGAAGGAGAAGCCTGCATACGCCCATTCCACCATGCGAGCGGGGCGGTTTGCCAGCAGGGCAATCGCCCCAAGCAGCTTTGCAAGCCCTGTAATCTTCATCAGGTACAACGGGTAGCCAAGTGTGTGCAGACTTGCCACCGTTTGCGCAGGTCCATGGGAGAAAAGTTCTGAGAACGATGATCCTGCGGTGGGCAGCAGGACCAGCAGTGTGAGTGTCCAATATGCGGCCGCCTTCGCGTTGCTTCTCATCAGGGCCTTCTCCCAAAAGAGCTTCTTGACGCGCCTACTTCGCTCCGTAGCGGAGACCATCCACCAGCAGAGCGACCATTCTGCGTGTGTATGCCGGCTCCTTGTCATGGGAACCCCTGCAAAGATTCGCCACGGCATGTAGCAGTTCCTCCGCATCGACCCCGGGTCGTACGGCTCCGGCTTTGACCGCTGTATCAAGCAGACCTTTGAATGCAGGGAGCAGGCGGGAGTTGAAGTACCCAGGCAGCGCGCGATAAGCCGGATCTCCAGAGTGCAGCGCCGCAGCCAATCCCCGCTTGGTGGAGATGAAGTCCACATAGCGTTGCATCCATTGCGCCAGAGCTTCTGCCGGCCCGTGACGCCCGGCAAGCGCATCCGCCGCATCGGCGCAGGCGTTGATGCGGCTTTCAAAGACAGCCTTGATCAGGTCGGACCGCTGTGGGAAGTGGCGATACACCGTGCCCAGCCCGACACCGGCCTTTTCAGCAATCTCCCGGACCGGTGCATCCACGCCGGAGACTCGAAAGACTTCCAGAGCGGCCTCCAGGAGAGAGGCCACTTTGCGGCGCGCGTCTGCCCGCTTGGGCCGGGTTTCCGCCTTGCGCTGCTCAGCTTGTACTTGCGCAGTTTTTTTCGATTTAGTCATCGCTGCTTGGGAACGGCACAACAACCGGCAATATGGAACACGGTTCCTGTTCCTCAGGCATAACAGTCGCATATATCTGGAGCAAAGAACAAGGAGAGACCATCATTTTCAGCACGCCTCGTCAGATAACGCCCTACATCGAGTGCGGGCCGGCTGACGGATCATGTGGATGCAAAATGCTTCTATGAGATCTACAGTCACAGCCACTTCAGTCATGGTCCTCATAAGCGCGGGACACATGTTAGGGTTGGCCGCCCAGCCGAGCGAGATGCAGTCTGACCGTGCACATCGCGATATGGCTATTCACTGGCCTGCCGCTTACGATCCTTCAGTGGCGCCCGTGTTCAGTCATAACGAACTCCTGATCCATGCAGACTGCCACAGTACCTTCGCACCCCTCGCAGATGCTCCCGGCTGGCCCAGCTGGCTTGTCATTGTCAAAGATGTTGCAAACGAGACACCCGGCAAAGTCGGCCAAGGCGCGCTTTATCGTCTCAGAATCTTTAACAGCCCTATCCAGTCCCGCATTAGTGAATTCGTAGCGGACCAGCGCATCAGCTGGATTCCTTTTGGGGCTGACGAAACTGAAACTCGCCACGGTCACTATCATGCTTGGCATTTCATTCCGCAGTCCACGAACTGCCTGGTGATCACCGAAGAAACAGGTGTCGGGCCTGGAGATCGCAAGCAAC
>CAXUBG010000236.1:0-2153 GCA_964249285.1 uncultured Terriglobus sp.
TTTCAGGAGCAGTTCGGCCTGACGGAACGGCTGAGCGGCGCGACGGCTGACCTGTACTACGACACGATCGCCGAAAAGCTGCAAACGCCGGAGTTCCGGCCGCGCGCGCTGTACGAGAGCTTTCGCATGGAAGTGCTGGCGACCACCGACTCGCCGCTGGACTCTTTGGCGGACCACCAGGCGATCAAGGACTCGGGCTGGAACGGGCGCGTCATTCCCACGTTCCGCCCGGATTCGGTTGTCGATCCAGACTTCGCCGGCTTCTCGGAAAACGTCGTCCGCCTGGGCGAACAGACAGGACAGAACACGGATACATGGGACGGCTACCTGGCAGCGCTGCGCACGGAGCGGCAGCGTTTCATCAGCCTGGGTGCGACCGCAACAGACCACGGCCACCCCACAGCACGCACCGCGAACCTTTCGCCGGAGGAATGCGAGCAGCTCTTCGCCGTCATCCGCGAGAACGAGGGGGACGCGGACGACGCGGAAGTTTTCCGTGCTCAGATGCTGACAGAAATGGCACGCATGAGCGTGGAGGATGGCCTGGTGATGCAGATTCATCCGGGCAGCAGCCGCAATCACAACGCGCAACTCTTTGCGAAGTTCGGGCGTGACATGGGCGCGGACATCCCCACGCCAACCAATTACGTGGACGCGCTGAAGCCGATGCTGGACGTCGTTGGGAACGAGCCGGGGCTGACGGTCATTCTGTTCACGCTGGATGAGAGCACGTACAGCCGCGAACTGGCACCCCTGGCCGGGCACTATCCGTGCCTGAAGCTGGGACCGCCGTGGTGGTTTCATGACAGTCCGGAGGGCATGATGCGCTTCCGCGAGCGCGCGACGGAGACGGCTGGCTTCTACAACACGGTCGGCTTCAACGACGATACGCGGGCATTCCTGTCGATTCCGGCGCGGCACGACGTAGCGCGGCGCGTTGACTGCGCGTTTCTGGCGCGGCTGGTAGCCGGGCATACGTTGCAGGAAGACGAGGCGTTTGGCCTGGCGCAGGACCTGACGTGTAACCTAGTGCGGCGCGCCTACAAGCTGTAACCGGAGACCCAGTGCCCACATTGACGCCCACCGCCGGCTTGCAGCGCGGCTCTGGTCTTGCCGCCCGCATCGGCAACGTGCGCTGGACCATCTGCGCCATGCTGTTTGTCGCGACCACGATCAACTACATGGACCGGCAGGTGATCAGCATCCTGAAGCCGACGCTGGAGCACAGCATCGGGCTGACGGAATCCGGCTACGGTCATGTCGTTGCTGTCTTTCAGGTGGCATATGCGATCGGGCTGCTGGTGGCAGGGCGGCTGGTGGACCGCGTGGGTTCGCGGCTGGGCTACACCGTCATCATGGCCACGTGGAGCCTTGCGGCAATGGCGCACGCTCTGGTCAGCACGGCGTTCGGGTTTGGCGTGGCGCGGCTGTTCCTGGGCCTGGGTGAGTCGGGCAACTTTCCCGCAGCCGTCAAGACCGTGGCTGATTGGTTCCCCAAGCGCGAACGTTCGCTGGCCACCGGTCTGTTCAACTCCGGCGCGACAGCCGGTGCCATCATTGCGCCGCTGACCGTGCCGTGGATCACCATCCATTACGGCTGGCACGCGGCGTTCCTCTTCACGGGCCTCATCGGACTCCCGTGGATCGCTTGGTGGTACAGGAACTACCGCAAGCCGGGCGACCATCCCACGCTGACGGGCGAGGAGCTGCGGCACATCTACGAGGAGAACGCCGAGCAGATGGGGCCGAAGCTGCCGTGGTCGCGGCTGCTTGGCTACCGGCAGACGTGGGGCATCGTGCTGGGCAAGTTCCTGACCGATCCCATCTGGTGGTTTTATCTCTTCTGGATCCCGGGATTCCTTGACACACGCTTCCACGTGGACCTGCAGCACCTGGGTCTGCCGCTGATCGTGGTGTACGCGGTTTCCACGGTAGGCGGCATCGCGGGAGGATGGCTGCCTGCCTTCTTTGAGCGGATGGGCATGCGCGGCTCACGCGCACGCTATGGTGCCATGTTTGTGTGCGCGTGCTTTTCGCTACCGATGCTGTTTGCGGGCCGCGTCACGTCGGAGTGGCTCGCCGTCGCTCTGCTGAGTCTGGCGGCTGCCGGACACCAGGGCTGGTCAGCGAATCTGTACACGACCGCATCGGAT
>CAXUBG010000236.1:2163-4299 GCA_964249285.1 uncultured Terriglobus sp.
GAACGCTGCTCTCGCTTGAGGCCGGACACATCCTGCAGCTGACGCACAGCTACAACAGCCTGTTTATCCTTGCGGGGTCGGTCTATATGGTTGCGTTTGTCTGCCTGCAGGTGTTTGCCCCCGGGCTGCGCCGCGCCAACCTCACAGATCTTTCGGGTGCCCCAGGTTCGCAAAGCTAACCTGGGCTGAAGCGGTACGGCCTCCTAAGGACACGTGAAAGGAACCAATGAGCAAGCATCCTCTGAGTCTGGGAGGCCGCGTCGCGGTCGTGATTGGCGGGACCAGCGGTATTGGCCGCGCTATTGCGCTGGGTCTGGCGCAGGCTGGGGCAGACGTGGTCAGTACGGGCCGCCGCGTGGAGCAGGTGGACGAGGTCGCATCGGCGATCGAGGCGCTGGGGCGCAAGTCGCTGCGCCAACCGTGCGATCAGACGGACCGTGCGCAGATCGAGGAGCTGCTGGCCGCGTGCATCGAGCAGTTTGGCAGGGTGGACATCCTGGTCAACTCCGCCGGCAAAATTAAGCGCACGCCCACGCTGACGGTCCCGGAAGCCGAGTGGACCGACATCATGGACACCAACCTGACCGGGATGCTGCGCTGCTGCCAAGTCTTCGGCAAACACATGATCGAGCGCGGCTATGGCCGCATCATCAACATTGCGTCGCTGAACAGCTTTGTCGCGCTGGCGGAGGTGGCCGCGTATGCCGCCAGCAAGTCCGGCGTGCTCAGCCTGACGCGCTCGCTCGCCGTCGAGTGGTCGAAGCATGGCGTGCTGGTCAACGGCATCGCCCCGGGCGTCTTCAGGACAGACCTGAACGCGGCGCTGCTCGACGGTTCGCCACGCGGGCACGAACTGCGGATGCGCAATCCGATGAACCGCTTCGGCCAAACCGGGGAGCTGGTCGGCGCGGCGATCTATCTCGCCAGCGAAGCGGCCAGCTTCACCAACGGCCACACCATCGTAGTGGATGGCGGCGTCCTGGCCAGCGGCGTGAACCAGTAAGTCATTTCCAGACGTGAGACGATAAATTCAGCGGAAGGAGTCCCCGGTGAGCGTTCTTGCGGAAACAGCAGAAGTCCCCATCCTGGTCACAGTGTGGCAACAAGATGACGTGTGGAACTTCAGTGCTATCGATGTTCCCATCGTCGCGTACGGCCATACCGTAGACGACGCGCGCACGAACTTTCAGGAGGCCGTCGATTCTCACTTCCAGGCCCTTGCGCATTTCGGCGAACTGCAAGTGACGGTAGACCGGTTGCGCAGCATGGCTGAGGACCGGAACTTCTATCGCGCTCGCATTCAGCCTCGCACCATGGTGGAACAGTTCTTTGTCCCGCAGATTGATACACACGTTCGTGCCGCCGCATAGTGAGCCAGAAACTCCCAACACAACTGAAGTGGAGCCGGTTTAGGTGCGTCCTGAAGCGGCTTGGCTATGAGCCGTTCCCGTCAGCAGGTGGCTCCTCGCGATCCTTCCACCGTACAGGCAAACCGCCCGAAACGGTCACCTTTCACCAGCCGCACGGCTCTGACACCATCAGGCAAGGCACGCTCACGGCTTATCTCCGCCATCTTCAGATCGACAGAGACGAGTTCGTTCAGCACCTGGCCGAATGCTAAACCACTGACAGCCGGACTCCCGCGATGCGCATCCCATTCCGCATCGATGCACCACGGAGGGACGCACACATGCGAGTTGGCCTGATGACGAGGGAGTATCCGCCGAATGTGTACGGCGGTGCGGGTGTGCATGTGGAGTACCTCAGCCGCGAGCTGGCCAAATCCATCGACGTTGAGGTGCATTGCTGGGGCAAGCAGCACCTGGACGACGGCAACCTGCATGTGCGCGGCGCGGAGCCGTGGCCGCTGCTGGCGGAGGGCACGCCAGCCAAGTTCACCGCCGCGCTTGAGACGCTGAGCCTGAACCTGGCGCAGATGAAGGTGTTAAGCAGCATCGACATCGTGCACACGCACACGTGGTACGTCTCCATGGCGGGCTTCCTGGCCAAGAAGCTCTTCAACGTGCCCTTTGTCCTGACCACGCACAGCCTGGAACCGTTGCGCGCGT
This sequence comes from uncultured Terriglobus sp., assembly GCA_964249285.1. Classification (GTDB taxonomy): domain Bacteria; phylum Acidobacteriota; class Terriglobia; order Terriglobales; family Acidobacteriaceae; genus Terriglobus. Next base: position 4,233 of record CAXUBG010000236.1, read on the forward strand.
GGAAGGAGGAGAAACTGGGCAGCGGTTACGCGATGAGCAGCTGGCTGGAGAGCACAGCCATCCTGGA
>CAXUBG010000237.1:0-404 GCA_964249285.1 uncultured Terriglobus sp.
CGGAAGACACGCGCAGGACACAGGGTGCCAGCATGAACTTCGGCCCGGTTGCGTTCCGGCTGGGGCTGCGCGGCATGAGGGTGGAGGCTGAGTCGGGCATTGTGGAACGCGATATCGCGTTGCTGGAAGAGATTGAGTTGGTGGAGCACTTGCGGCCCCATCTGCATGTGCAGCATGTCTCCACGGGGAAGGCGTTTGAGGCTATTCGCAAGGCGAAAGCGCGCGGTCTGCACGTGACGTGCGAAGTGTCGCCGCATCACCTCGCCTTGACGGATGACGCCATTGCAGGTGATGCAGCGCAGCGTTCGCAGCGCTACGATACGCACTTCAAGATGAACCCGCCGCTGCGTTCGCGCGAGGACCGGGACGCATGCATCGCCGCCGTGCTGGACGGTACCGTGGAC
>CAXUBG010000237.1:414-1476 GCA_964249285.1 uncultured Terriglobus sp.
AAACGTGGAGTTTGAGCGCGCTCCCAACGGCATCACCGGTTTGGAGACGGCGCTCGGTGTGGCCCTGCGCATCCTCTACCGCGAACATGGGATGACGTTGAGTCAGGTCCTGGCGCTGTTCACCTCGGCTCCCGCAGGCGTGCTGCGGCTTAACGAGCTAGGCCATGATGTGGGCCGCATCGCACAGGACGCATCCGCCGACCTGATGGTCTTTGATCCTGGCGAGCGCTGGACGTATGACGCGGCGCAAAGCCGCTCCTTATCCCGCAACACGCCGTTCCATGGCGCGCCCATGCTGGGGCGTGTGCACACAACGGTAGTGCAGGGCAAGGTGGTCTTTGACGCGGCGGCTCAACGAACCTAGCAGTTTTATTTCCTACATGTAGTCCACGCCGTACTGCACTGGAATCTGTGTGAAGGCAATACGGGTGGGAGCGCTGTCGCGGGCTGGCAGCATGCCGGCGAAATGCAGCGTGGTGTGGCCGTACTTGAGATTGAGCTTGTCGAGCGTGCGGCTGAGTTCGCCGCGGTTGTCCGGATCGGCGAACAATGTGGGCTGCTGTTCGTCCTCCGGGATGAGCCGGCCCATGGTGACACCGACAAAGAAGGGCCGCTGATACTCCATGGAAAGGCTGTCCACCTGTTCGCGGCTGAGCTGATAGCGGACGGTGAGCGCCATGGTGCTGGCACAGAACTTCTCCATGCGGAGCCGCATACCTGCTTTGTGCAGCAACTTATGCGCCACCGCCCATGCTCCCTGAGGTGAGCGGTGCGCCGGTCCCAGCACATGCGAGTGGCCCAGGGATTTCTGCAGATCGTTGGGCAGGGGTGCCCCGTCGTCGCCGGTGCTGTGGCCGTGGAGCCAGTGATACATGCGGTCGCCCCAGACGCTGTTCCACAGCCGGTGCATGCCTCCCCGGTCGAGCGCGAGCAGTTGCGGCATGGTGGTGATGCCTTTGCGGATCAGCATCTGCTCGGTCCGTGCGCCCACGCCGGGGAGGTCGCGCAGTTCCAGGCCGGTAAGAGCGCGCGGCAGTTGCGAGGGCAGCAGGCCGATGAGGC
>CAXUBG010000237.1:1486-4279 GCA_964249285.1 uncultured Terriglobus sp.
CAGGTCGTCGGGCGTGATCGTCACGAGGCCGTCGGGCTTTTGCATGTCGCTGGCGATCTTTGCCAGATAGCGGTTCGGTGCCATGCCGATGGAGCAGCGCAGTGTGTGGCCCACGTGGTTGCGGATGCTTTCCTTGATGGCGAGTGCGATTTCGCGTGCGCGGGGCGGCTCCTGCTCACGGCCGATAAGCTGGCAGACCATTTCGTCGATGGACGGTGTGTGGGCCACGGGGCAGACCTGCTCGACGGCGGCGGCAATGCGGTGCGAGTAGTCCGCGTACGTGGAGTGGCTGCCCTCAACCAGGATGATGTCCGGGCAGATTGCTTTCATATCGCCGACGCGGGTGCCGGTCTTGATGCCGAGTGCCTTGGCCTCGTAGCTGGCGGCAATGGCGACGGTGGTGTCCGCCATGCTGGGAACGACGGCCAGCGGACGGTTGCGGTACTCCGGGTGCAGTTGCTGCTCGACCGAGGCAAAGAAGCTGTTGAGGTCCACATGGAGAAAGCCGAAGCGGTCTTCGGCTGGCCGTGCCTCCGGATTGGCCGCAAAGGGGTCCATGTGCCTCGCCGCGTTCAGTGTAACCAGTTTCGCCTGGTGTTCGCCGCCGCGCTTTGCCGTTCTACCATGATGTGATGGTTGCGTGCGTGGTGGTGAACTGGAATGGCTGGAGTGACACGCTGGCCTGTCTCCGGTCGCTGGTGCACCAGACGTACGGGCCGTTGCATGTGTTGGTGGTGGACAACGGATCCACCAATGGTTCGGTGGCGCGCCTGCATGAGTTTCTGCAGGACGTGAAGGCTGGACCTACGCACTTCACCCTGCTTGAAAGCTCGCAGAATGTAGGCTTTCCGTCCGGCGCGAACATTGGTATTCGTGAAGCCCTGCGGCAGGGAGCGGAGTTCATCTGGTTGCTGAACAACGATACGGAGTGCCCGCCGGACACACTGGAGAAACTGATGCTGGTGGCCGGGCGCGAGCCTGAAGCCGGCATTGTCGGGACCGTGCTGTTCTACCACTCCGACCCGGCACGCGTGCAGGCGTGGAGCGGTGGCTACATTGATCGCTGGTTGGGTACCACCAGTCATTACTACAAGCCCGTGCGGCAAACGCGCGGCAGTTATACGACATTTGCGAGTGCGTTGATCCGGGCAGAGGTCCTGCGTGAAGTTGGCCTGCTGTATGAGGGCTTCTTTATGTATTACGACGATTCCGATTTCTGCCTGCGTATGGAACGGACGCGATGGACGATCGCCGTGGCGGAGAGTACGGCGGTGCTGCACAAGGAGAGCGCCAGCACGGAGGGACCGCGTCATCCGTTTATGGAGAAGACGATTGCGGTTTCCGGCATGAAGTTCCTCGAGCGGCATTCTCCCGCGCCATGGTTCTCCATCCCGGTATTTGTTCTGTTGAAGCTTGGCAACCGCGCGCGTCGTGCCGAGTGGGCCGCGTGCCGGGCCGTCCTGAATGCGATTGGGGAGTACCGTCGTGGAACGCCATAAGCCGCGGTGGATGCGGCGCACGACTTCAGGGGCTTTCCGCTGCCCCTCTGTTCAGAGATAATGAAAGCCGTGGCTTCCTTCCTTCGCGCAGATATCGACTTCGATGCCTTGGTCCCCACTTTCAGCCAGGGCCAACCATTCCGCAATGTGGTCATCGATAACTTTTTTACCGATGCCGTCGCGAACCAGCTCGCGGAGGAGTTTCCCGCGTTCGACGGACCGGCCTGGTCGGTGTATCAAAATCCGATCGAAATTAAGAAGGCGCTCAATCACTGGGACCGCTTTCCGAAGACGACCTATGCGGTCTTCAACTATCTGAATTCCGACGTGTTCGTCGCAAAGATGGCAAAGCTGGCGGGCGTTCCGCTGTGGGCCGATCCGGGTCTGCATGGCGGCGGCTGGCATGCGCATGCGCAGGGCGGCAAGCTGAACACGCATTTGGATTATTCGATCCATCCCAAGCTGGGCAAAGAGCGCATTCTGAACCTGATCATCTACATCACCCCGGGGTGGCAGGAGGAGTGGAACGGCGCGCTTGGCTTCTGGAAGGATGACAACGGCACGCCGGGTGAACTGGTCACGCGTGTCCCGTACTTTTTAAACCGAGCGGTGATCTTCGATACGTCGCAGAACTCGTGGCATGGATTGCCGGATCCGGTGATCTCGCCGAAGGACAAGGTGCGGAACAGCCTGGCGGTGTACTACCTGTGCGAGCCGCGGGCGGCTGCTTCTGAGCGCGGTCGCGCCCTGTTTGCACCGCATGGAGCGCAGGCGAATGACCCGGAGGTGCTGGAGCTGATCCGCAAACGCAGCCAGGTGAATACGTCGGAAGCGGTGTACCGGACGCGCTGACGAGTACAGCGCGCCGTCCCTGGCAGAAACATTCGCGGCACAGTCGGCGATTCCAGTGCACACGAAAGCGCCGTGTTCACCGGTGTGGAGGCTGACGGGGTCTGTTCCCGCACGGAGCAGTGTCCCGTATTGGTGCAAAAGCCTGTGCACACCGTGAAACAGAGATGAACGGCACGCTTGACGGGAGCGCCGGAATCCGTAAGCTTGAGAGCAGGTTCTCTCTACCCACAATTTCACACACCGCAGGCGTTCCGGCGCACTCGGATGAAGTGTATGCACACGGTTGCACTCGCGAGTCCGTGTGCCGTTCAGGAGGCACTACTTTGACGAATAAATTTCTGCTTGCCGCACCGCTCGCTTTGATCTGCACGCTCGCCCACGGCCAGGCCATTTCGGTGAACGGCGGTGCGATCCAGGGAACGATCACGGACCCGTCAGGCGC
>CAXUBG010000238.1:0-4247 GCA_964249285.1 uncultured Terriglobus sp.
TTGCCTGTATCGACCACAGCGTGCCCCAGGACCTTCGCGGTCGTGACGGGGTGCACCAGTGCGTGCCCGATGCCTTCCACGGTGTCGATGGGATGGGCGATCATGTGGCCCAGCGGCTTCAGCGTGCTGTCGAACAGGCCCGCGCCGAAGCCATGCAGCCAGCCTTCCTTGGCCGGGGCGGGTGCCACTGCCGCACTCGCCGCGCTGGCCTGGACTGCGGCCGGCGCGGCGTCAGCTTTTCCCGGGGAGCCTATTTCTCGCGAGAAGAACTGGCTCTGGATGTGCACGCGTCCGCCTGCGGAGAGGACGATGTCGCCGTCCGAGTGCAGATGCACAAGCTGCCGGCCGGTCTCGTCCGAGTGCTCCGTCATGCTGAGCGAGGTATGGTTCGGCGTCGCCAGGAAGACGGTCTCCTGCCCCGGCTTGTCGCTCAGGTGCAGACGGTTGCCGCTTTTGGTCACGAGCCGCTTTACGTTATTCGGCTCGATGTCGCCGCCGCGGAAGTCGTACCGCGGCGCCTGCTGCACGCCGTTCCACAACGACCCAAGGATCACGGGCCGCTCCGGATCGCCATCCTCAAACGCCACCGCCACCTCGTCGCCCACCTCCGGCATAAACATAAAGCCACGGTCCGGACCCGCGTGCGGTGCCGTCGCCCGCGCCCAGTGCGTGGCTCCTTCACCCTGCCAGAAAAACTGCACCTGAATCCGCCCCATCTTCTTCGGATCGTTGTGCGCCGTCACCCGGGCCGAGACCACGCCGTTCCACGACCGCGCGGGCGGCGGTGCCGGGTTGCGATAGTTCTTCCACGGCGTGCACACAAAGCTGTTGGTGTAACCGCCAGGCGTCCACTGGTGCGCTACGCGGATCAGCCCATACGTCCCCTTGCCGTCCAGCACACCCTCAATCGAAACCGTGTTCCCAGCCATCAGCGACTGGTTCTGCGAGGTGCCGGTGCCCGTCACCGCGCCCCCCATCGCACGCTCGCTCTCCGCCTGCAGTTGATCCTGGTAGTTGTCCAGCGTCATCGCACGCGCACGCTGCGGTTCAAAGCCAGAGGGCAGCTGCTGTGACGCCGACGTCACCGCGCCGGTCAACGGCTGCGCACCATCGTAGTACGCCGGCGGCTTCGACACCTGCTCAAACGTGTTTGACTGCATCACGTGGTGGTCATAGTGCGATCCGCTGAAGCTGGGTGGTGCCATCACACCGCGCAGGCTGAACGTCAGCAGCCCGTTCGCGTCGCGGAATTTCAGGTCGCTACCGGTTTGAAAGCTGTCAAACACCTCGATGCCGCCCTTTTTGGGGCGAAGCCAGGCACCATAGTCGTCGACGATGCGGTTGAGAAAGGTGAAGTCCGGCTCACCGTACTGCACATAATTCAGCGACTTGCTGGACGAGGCATTCACGCTGACGGCCAACCCATTGCGTCCGCCGACAATGCCGCCAACGGAGGACAGTGTCTGGTCGGCGTAGTACTGCTTATGCTGGGCGAGATCTGCTTTGTAGCTGTCGCTGACCGCCGTCAGGCGGGCTCCGTAGCTGCCCCACACCTCATAGATTAGTTCCACGCCAAGAACAAAGCCGGCGAAGTGGGTTACCGTTACGCCCTGGTCGTCGGTCGTTTTGATTTCGACTGGCTGGCCCAGGTAGCTCTCGACCTTAATGCGTTGGTCGGTCGTCTGGCGGCACTCAATGTGGCACCACCAGTGCTGGTTCAGCTCTTGGACCACCTCAACCGACGCGAGGAGCGCACTCCCCAACATGCTGTCGCCAATTTCGACCTGCGGCAGGGACATTCAGACCACTCCAGGCGTGATTGTAGCCGCACGGCGGGCGATCTGTCGTCACAATCGGCAGTCCTGCTGCATTCAATTCCAGGAAGAGTGGTTGCTTTGAGACACCAAAGGTCTGGAACAGTTCGCGCCAACGGCAGATTTTTTCTTGCGCTCTTCGAGTCGCTCTGCCCCGGCCTGGGGTAGTCTGGTTCCACTCAATTTTGCCGTGCCCGCTTGCCCCAGGCACAGGCGTGCGCAGCCCTAAGAACATCCCTCACCGCACCTGGAGCCCCTATGTCCCCCCGCCGCTACGTCTCATCGTTAGCCCTGAGTGCCCTGTTTGCCGTTCCGGCGCTCTATGCACAAACCACTATTACCAGCAGCCTCGCAGCGCCTGTCCGCGACGCCCACGCCACCCCATTGGGCCAGACCGAACCCACGAAAATCCTGCAACTCGCCATCAGCCTGCCGCTGCGCAATGAGAGTGCCTTGGACGCGCTGCTGGCGCGGATCAACGATCCAAGCAGCGAACAGTACCGCAAGTACCTGACGCCGGAGCAATTTACGGATCAGTTCGCACCCACGCAAGCCGACTATGACGCTGTCGTAGCCTGGGCACGGGCCAAAGGACTCGCTGTAACCCACACGACGCCAAACCGCCGCATCCTTGACGTGCAGGGTTCCGTGGGAACAATCAACCGGGCGTTCCGGGTCTCCATGAACTATTTCCAAGATACCGCAAGCACCAACGGCCACACCTTCTACGCTCCTGACCGCGAACCCACCGTGGACTCTCCGGTGCCGCTGCTCGCCATTTCCGGCCTGGATAACGCTGCGCCCAAACTCGCTCACTACCGCAAAGGCACAGCGACAACGGATGCGCGCTCGGCCACTCTGGCGGACAATGCGATCGCGCACATCTCAGGCTCCGGTCCCGGCAACACCTACACCCCTTCCGACATGCGCGCCGCCTACTACGGCAATGGCCCGCTGACCGGATCGGGACAGACCGTTGCCATCTTCTCCTACGATGGCTACCTCACCAATGACATTCAGATCTACTACAACAACACCGGCAAGAGCTACAGCGTGCCGGTCAAGAACGTCCTCGTCAACGGCTACAACGGTGCCTGCTTCGGCTTCACCAGCAGCGGCCAGGAAGACCCCAGCACCTGCGACGACGGCGAGCAGATTCTCGACATTGCCAATGTCATCGGCATGGCGCCCGGGCTGACCCAGGTGCTCTTCTACGAGGGCAACAGTTCCACCGATGTCCTGAACCAGATGGCGACCGACAACATCGCCAAGGTCATCAGCAGCTCGTGGGGCGGCGGAGATTTCGGCTCCGCCTCCGAACCCATCTTCAAGCAGTTCCAGGCAGAGGGCATCACGTACCTCAACGCCACGGGCGACTCCGGCGCCTTCAACAACCAGACCTACGCTCCGCCGTCGGTCAGCGCCAACATCACACAGGTGGGCGGCACGGACCTGACGACCAGCAGCGCGGGCGGCGCATGGTCCGGCGAAACCGGCTGGCCTGACAGTGGCGGCGGCTATTACACCGGCACACCCATCCCCAGCTATCAGCAGGCGTCCGGCGTCATCAACTCTTCCAATGGCGGATCCACGACGTTGCGCAACGCGCCGGACGTCGCCGCCGAAGCCAACTTCGACAACACCACCGTCATCAACGGCCAGTTCGCCTCCGGTTACGGCGGCACCAGCTACGCCACGCCGCGCTGGGCCGGCATCATCGCGCTTGCCAACCAGCAGGCAGCTGCCAACGGAGTCGGCACGGTCGGCTTCTTCAATCCCAAGCTCTATACCCTCGGCCCGGGTTCCAGCTACACGGCCCTGTTCCACGACATCACCAGCGGCAACAACAAACCTTCCGCCGGCACTGGCAACGGCTTCAACGCCGTCACTGGCTATGATCTGGTCACCGGTTGGGGCAGCCCCATCGGCCCCGCACTGATCAACAACCTCGCTGGAGCAAGCACCACGGCACCCGGCTACAGCCTTTCCGCTTCGCCGTCGTCCGTGTCGGTCGCAGCAGGAGCTTCCGCCACCAGCACCATCACTGTCACAAATACGGGTGGGTTCACCGGGTCCGTCGCGCTGACCGCCAGCGGCCTGCCTGCGGGCGTCACGGCGAGCTTCAGCCCGGCCAGTACAACCAGCGCCAGCACCTTGACCCTGACCACTGCCAGCACAGCCGCTGCCGGCACCTACCCCATCACCATCACTGGCACTTCGGGCAGCACCACCCGCACCACGACCGTCACCCTCACGGTTACATCCGCTGCTGGAACCCCAGTGCAGGTCGTCGGCAACCCAGGCTTTGAGAACGGCAGCAACGCCGCTCCGTGGACATTGACTGCGGGCGTGCTCTGCAGTAACAGCACCTGCTCCGGCGAGGTCGCCCATTCAGGCAGCTACTTTGCCTGGCTGGACGGCTACGGCCGCACC
>CAXUBG010000239.1:0-964 GCA_964249285.1 uncultured Terriglobus sp.
GCCGTGCTGAGCAGCATGGCGGCCTGCTCCTGTGGTCGCGGACGGGACCACTGTTGCCTGCCCCGGTAGACTGGGGGTGGCGCTTGCCGCCGCTTCGATGAGACTGAGACGGATCTTGCAGTTGTTGTTGACCGGGTTTCTGGGGCAGGGCCTGACGGTGCTGACGCAGTTGCTGGTGCCTCCGTTTTTTCTGAAATTTTATGGGGCGGGCGTGGAGGTGTATGGCGAGTGGATTGCGCTGAGCGCGAGCGTGAACTATCTGGGCACGTTGAACTATGGCGTGCAGACGTATGCCAATAACCAGATGACGATCCTGTTTACGCGGGGCGATATTCCTGGCGCGAAGGCGGTGCAGGCGAGTGCGTTTCGGCTCTTGCTGTCGTTTCTGGTGGTGTTTGCGGTGGGCGGGCTGCTGGTGTTTGCGCTACCGGTGGCGTCGCTGCTGAAGCTGCGGCATGTGGGCCAGGCGGCTGCGGCGGTGACACTGTATCTGCTGATTCTGCAGATTGGCGTGAACATGTTTTTCAGCCTGCTGACGAACAGTTATATGGCGGTGGGGCGGCTGCACCGCGGGAACTACGTGGCGAGCGGGCAACGGTTCTTGAGCATTGCGCTGATGGCGGTGGCGGTGGCGATGCGTGGTTCGTTTCCCGTGCTGGCGGGGCTGCAGCTGATGTCGCTGGTGCTGTTTACCGTGTATGCGCTGGTAGACCTGCGGCGGACGGAGCCGGTGCTGGTGCCGTCGCTGGGGGACGGGTCGTGGGCGGAGGTGGGCCGGATGGTGAAGCCGAGCGCGCACTTTGGGCTGATTGCGATGGCTGGTTTCCTGACGTGGCAGGGGCCGGTGATTGTGATTCAGCGGGTGCTGGGGCCGGCGATGGTGACGGTGTTTGCGCTGGTGCGGGTGGTGTTCCAGATGTCGCGGCAGGTGCTGTCGATGGCGAGCGGCGTGATTGGGCAGGAC
>CAXUBG010000239.1:974-4239 GCA_964249285.1 uncultured Terriglobus sp.
ATATTACGCTGCTGGTGGGCAAGGCGGACTGGAGCGAACTGCGGCGGCTGTATGACCTGTCAGAGCGTGTGGTGCTGTTTCTGATTCCGGTGGTCAGTATTGGCAGCCTGTTGCTGTGTCCGTTTCTGTTCCGGGTGTGGCTGCATGGGCGGCTGCCGTACCAGCCGGTGCTATGCATCGAGATGGCGATTGTGTCGGCGGTGCTGGGGTTAAAGGAGCACAAGACGCAGTTTCAGTCGTCGAGCAATGAGCATGAGAAGCTGTCGACGCGGATTCTGCTGGGGTATGCGGTGATGCTGACGGCGTCGGTGCCCATTATGAAGACGTGGGGCGTGGCGGGATTTATCGTGACGTGGCTTGCATGGGAGATTATTCAGACCGCGTATGTCGTGCGATTGAACCGCAAATTGTTTCCGGAGAACTACAGTATCGACAACGGCTTGTTGCAGCGCTTCAACATCTTTATTGTCGTTGCGTTTGGGTTGACGGCGTTTCCCGCTGTGTGGGATGCACGGTGGCCGCTGGGTCTTACGGTTGCTGTTGCCCTGGCGTGTACAGCGGTGCTGGCCGTTGCCGCTTATGCGACGTTTCAGATGGACGAGCTTCGCGTGCTGCTGATGGGCCGGCTGCGGCGCGACCGTCCGGCGGAGGCGATGTAAGCGTGCGGGCGGCAGTGCTGCTGAGCAAGGTGCTGGCACGGCTGCACCGCTGGTATGGCGCGGCGTGGATCCTGAGCCGGGTTTCCCTGGCACAGCTGGACAGCCATTCCGTGGGGCGGCTGCTGTACAGCCTGATGATGGCGAGTCGTGCAGACCGTGCGGGGACCCATGCGCTGCTGGCGTCCGTGGTCCGCCGGAACGCGAACACCACGCCGGAACTGCGCATCGAACTCGCCGCCATGGCGACCGCCGTGGACGATTCACCTTTGGCCGAGACCCTGCTGGTGCGCGCTGCGGGTGAGGCAACCGAGGCCCCCACGACGGATGCCGCAAAGCGCCTGCTGACGGTCAGCCGCACGCTGGCGGACGGCTCGTTAGCTGCGCAGGTTGAGGCGATGGTTGGCGCGCTGGACCTGCCAGCCGGCGCGGAGTTGCTGACGCTTGTTCCCCTCAGCGGCCGCTACCTCGACTTGTGGCAGCTTTGGCTGGAGCAGGTGCGCAAGCATATTGGCGGTGTGGCTGTGGTCATGGTGCTGGATGACGCGGCCGAGGCGTCCGTCCACCAAGAGTCCGGCGTTGTTCCGCTGGATGTGCGGGAGTTTTTCGCGTGGGAGGCGAACGGTTCGTTGCATCCGCGTTCGCGGGGAGTGCTGTGGGTGCTGCGCGTCCTTATTCTTCGTGAGCTGGTGCAACGGGGGCACGCAACGCTGGTCCTTGATCTGGATGCGATTGCTGTAAGCGATCTCGCGCCTATGTTCGCCAGCCTGCCAACCGCCGACGTGATCGCCCAGAAGGATCACAGCCTGCCAATGGATGTGAACCGTGAAGTTGGCTTCGTTCTATGCTGCGGCTTCATGCTGTGGCGTCCGGGTGGGGCAACGCTCGCGCTCCTGGAGCGTTTCGCGCGCGAGACGGCGATTGAACGAGACGACCAGATGGCGCTGAATCACATGCTCGCTCGCGATGGCCTCACGGACCGCACTAAAAGCGTGAACAGCTTGAGCTTCTTCTCCGCGGGCGTGCGTTTCGTCTGCCCCGATGCTTCGCTCGTCTCGCGCACGCTGTACAGCGGCAACGTGGTTCGTCACTTCCAGCAGGAAGGCAAGAGCACCGCTGAGCTGCGGGAGACGTTAGGTTTGTCATCGAAGCTGCTATGATGTCGCGCAGGAGTGCCGCAGATGAGTAACATGCAGTTCTATATTGCCGTGGCGATTCCCAGCATTCTGGTGGTTCTCTCCTGGATTCAGTCAAACAGCCGGGCGAATGACCTAAAGGAAAGCCTGCAGCGTCAACATAACGACTTGCGAGCAAGCATGGACCGGCAGTTCGAGCAGGTGGACCGGCAGTTCGAGCAGGTGGACCGGCGGTTCGAGCAGATCAATCACCGTCTTGACCGGATCGATGACGACCTGAAGCACTTCCACAACGTCACCGGCGTCTTAGAAGGGCGCATCGACGAAGTATCCCGCAAGTAGTGTCAGCCGAATCCAGCGGCGTTTGCAGAACCAGTCTGGGTACCACTTATCCACGAGATTCTTGAGGATGGCGGCGTGCCGCGCTTGTGCGGTGCCCGCTTTGCCCGGATACTCGATAAGAGAGGCGTTCCGTTCGCCCAGGAATGCCGGAGCCACAGACGATGCCGGTCATGACAGCGCCTGTTACCCGCTACAGTCTTCAGGACGCCGCGCGCATTCTTGGCGTTCCATCGGCACAGATTACCGCATGGCAACGCGCCGGGCTGGTTGCTCCGGGCAGTGAACTGACCATGCGCGATCTTCGCGGCATGCAGCGCCTGCGCGAACTGCGTCATCAGCGCATCTCAGTCCGGTCGATTCAGAGATCGGTGGTGGCCATGCAGCGCATCGCTGGTCTGTCCGATCCGTTGCACGAAAGCGTGCCGGTTTCGAGCGGCCCAAGGCTTGTGTTTCGCCATGGTGGAGCGCTGCTTGACCCGTTAACCCAGCAGCTTGGGTTTGATTTCGATCGCCGTGAACGCGGCGAGTTGTCGCTGCTGAAGCGGGAGCACTCCCGCGACAAGCACTCCCACGACCAGGCGCGCGCGCAGGAACTGTTTCAGCAAGCCGTACAGCTGGAGGAGAAGCCGGGCAGCGCGGGTGAGGCGGCGGTGCTGTATGCGGAGGTGCTCAGCACGTGGCCGCGCCACGCTCCCGCATCCATCAACCTGGGTACCATTCACTACAACGCGCAGCGGTTTGCCGAGGCGGAACGATGCTATCGCACGGCGGCCGAGATCGACCCAGATTACGCCCTGGCGTTTTTTGACCTGGGCAACGTTCTGGACGAACTGCGCCGGTTGCCGGAGGCGATCTCCGCGTACCGCCGCGCGATCCAGCTGGTGCCGAACTATGCCGACGCGCACTACAATCTGGCGCTTGCGTACGAGCGGACCGGCGAGCGCCGCCGTGCCCTGCGCCACTGGATGCACTACGTGCGCCTGGACCCGGTCGGCCCATGGGCGACCCACGCCCGCACCCAGGCCAAACGCACCATGGCGTCAGAAAAACTCAGCATTGTGACACGCGGCGGCAAGCTGGCCTGCTGAGTGTTCTCTGACCGTACGAGGCCAACTTCTCACAACGGCGTTT
>CAXUBG010000240.1:0-438 GCA_964249285.1 uncultured Terriglobus sp.
CCGTGATATGCATCCTGCGCATCGAACGCCCAACCGGCAAGCGGAATGAACTCCGCCGCCTTCTTGGCAGCGGCCTTCGCTGATTTACTTAACAGGAGCCTGGCAATGATCTTGGGCAGGCGCCTGGCAAAGATGGCGCCGTGTCCCGCAACCGCCTTCGCAACGCGCCGTTCCACAATGCGGGCTTCGCGTTCAGCGATCTTCTCTGCCGCCTGCTTTTCCCACCGGACGACTCGCCTATCCAATTCCTTAAGAATCGGCTTCATCTTGGGATTGACATGACGCACCCGCCGGATCGGCGTCAGGTCGTTGTAGTTAATCCAGTGAATACCCGCTCCAGCCAGTTTCTTACTGATTCCAATAGAGTTCCCCGACGCATTCGAGACGGCCAGCCGAACACCCTTCGGCCATCCCCTGCCTTCCTTCACAGCCTTGAGG
>CAXUBG010000240.1:448-4221 GCA_964249285.1 uncultured Terriglobus sp.
GAATGAGGCATTTCCCGTCCGGCGGTCGACTTACTGACACGCTCGATCACACCTTCAAGATTTTGTTCAAGGTTCTTCTCAATGGCAGACGCTGAGCCGACGTTTCCGATCCTCTTATAAGCTTTGTTGTCGTAAATGACCAAGTCTTTGGTCGCCGGGTTGTACGCGACGCCGTCGAATCCTTGACTGGTGATGCCATGCCCTCCCGCACCACTAGGGCCTTCCACAATGAAGTAGCCTCGCTCGCCAAAGTGAAATCCCATGGACTGCTCACCGGCATACCCCTTCAGATGCTGTGCATTTCCTTCAATCCATGAGTGAGTACCAGGGTCGTAGACATGTGCGATTGAACTCGGATTTCCCCTTTTTTGCTCCAGGCAGTCCGTGAACGGGCTTACGACTTTGTGCGTCACGGCTGCTAATGGATACGCGTCGTTTCCGGCAGAAATGGTGTACGCCAGTCAAAGTTCGCCCCAACATTTATTCGCCGGAACCGGGTATCGTTCGCGATGGTCGAACACACACGTCTGTTTTGGCCCATTGAAGGTACGCCCGAAGCTTTACCCCGAAACTCTGTGTCAGCACAGAGTCTGTTCATCTTGCAAACATGATCTGCATCCGTCGTGTCCGGTTATCTAAAACGTTCCACGTGGAACACTACAGGCTTCCGCAGACCTGAACGGGACCGGGCAAAGTATGCTTTGCGTCAGAGAAGCAACGCCTGAGCGTAACTCAGCGCCACTGTGAGCCTTACCGGGCGGTCGGCTCAGTGGCAGGGATACCGCTTGCAGGAGCCGGGGCGACGGACGGGACGGGTGAGGTCACCGTTGTGGTGTCCGTGACCGGAATTGCGTGCTGCTGAAAGTAGCTGCGGCTGGCGAGGGCGCGGTAGAAGATGCCGGTGAGTTCGGCGGCTTTGGGGCCGAAGGTGGGGCGTCCGCCGGTGAGGAAGAAGACCGTCACGATGCGGCCGTTGGGGCCGTCGCCGTATCCCGCAAACCAGCCAAAGCGAGTGCCTGCGTCGGAGCAGGTGCCGGTTTTGCCCAGCACAGGAAATTCGTTGAAGTTGGCGCGGAGGCTGCGCGCCGTGCCGTAGTTGGCCTCCACGGCACCTGCCATGCCGGGCAGCATCTCCGGAATGTACGGCTGAATGTCCAGCGTGCGCTTCAGGCGAGGTTCGAAGGCGGCGACCTCGTCCGGCGTGGTGGGATGCTGCAGGTAAAAGAGAGAGCCGCCGTTGGCGATGGCGCTGACGATGGCACCAAGCTGCATGGGCGTCATGGACACACTCTCGCCAAAGGAGCACATGCGGCCCACGCCGCCGCGTGATGCGGGCAGTTCGCTGTCCGGGTAAACACCAAGCTGCTCGCCGGGGATGTTGTAGCCGGCAAGCTCGCCCAGGCCAAACTGATTGGCGTAGTGCTTGACGCGCTCAAAGCCAAGCTGGCGGCCCAGCGTTTCGAAGTAGGGATTAATGCTGCGCGCCAGCGCGTAGGTCAGGTTCAGACGGTAGCCACCGCCCACGTTGACCTGCGTGTCCTTGGTGATGATGCCTTCGGAAAGAGCAGCGAGCGCGACCGTCAGCTTGATGGTGGAGCATGGCTCCGCGCCGGGGCCGAGGGCCATCTTTTGATTCACCATGGCCAGGATGCGGCCGTTCTTCGGATCGATCGCCAGCGCGGTGCCATTGTAGGCTCCGAGAGCCTCCAGCAGCGCTGAGCGCACCATCGGGTCTTCGCCGCCGGTCTGATCTCCCAGCACAGTGTTGCTGGTATTTGTAGTGAACGACGGTGCGGAGAAGTGCTCAACATACCGCACACGCACCAGGCGGCCATGCCGGCCCCGCACCATCACAGCGGCGTTCCGGGCCTTTGCGCCGCGGCGGGATCGCGTGGAAGCAATGGCAGCACCGTGCGACATGCGCGTATGGCTGGAGTGCGCAGTCGCAACGCGCCGTTTGGAGGAGGCGTGGCTGACGGCGCGGCTGGTGCGCTCAGCCCCGCGTGCTCCACTGATGCAGGCAAGAAAGGCAAAAAACATAAAGGCATTGCGAAGCCTGCAAAGGGGTGTGTCAGCCATCCTGTCTCCTTGCGTCCTGCGCACATGCCTGGCTGGGACAGGCTCGTTCCTTGTTAGACGAACAACGTATGAAGAATTTGCTGACGAATGATCAGTGGCCGCCGCGCCGCAGGAACGCGGGAATATCCAGTTCATCGTGCACGTTGTCCGGCTGTGCGGGTGCGAAGCCGGCAAAGGTCGGCACGCGAACGTCAGGGCGGAGCACCGGCTCATCATCCTCATCGCCGCGCGGCACGGGACGGCGGTCAGCCCGGAAGAAGTCATCGTCAAACGCCGAGGCTGGAACCGGTACTAGCCTGGACGGCGTTTTCGCTGCGGCAAGGTCCACATCCGTCATGAAGGCTCTCACGTGCGGTTCTTCAACGGCACGGCTCGCAAACGGCATGTCTGCCGGCGCGGAGAACGTTGCGTTGGCAGAGGTGGACGTCATCGGAGTGGTTGAATCCTGCACGACCGGAGTAGCAGGGACATCCTCTGCGTTAACGGCAGAACGCGACGTGCGATTAGCCGGCGGATGCGAGACTTCATCGAAATACTCGGCTGGCCCGCGGCGTTGTTGCACCGGCACCGGCGCACTCTGCGGTTGTGGAGCAGCAGCCACCGGGGCGACGTATCGCGGCTGAATGGGTGGATCGAAGAACGGCTCCGCGACAAAGCCGGGGCGCTGCAGGCCGCTCTGCTCCAACATGCGCTCACGGCGCTCGTCCGCATCCTTCTTGGGTGCCTTGAAGCCGGTTGCGATGACAGTGATTTTTACTTCGTCGCCCAACCGTTCGTCCAGAACCGCGCCGAAGATGATGTTGGCATCCTCGTGGGCGGCATCCTGGATGAGCATGGAGGCTTCGTTGACCTCGCTCAGCTTCAGAGAGCTTGATCCGGTGATGTTAATCAGGATGCCGCGCGCGCCGTCAATCGCGCCCGCCTCCAACAGTGGAGAGGCCATGGCGGCCTGCGCGGCCTCGCGCGCGCGATGCTCGCCGCTGCGCACGCCGGTGGCCATCACGGCGTAGCCCATACCCGCCATCGTCGTCTTTACGTCGGCAAAGTCGCGGTTGATGATGCCAGGAATGGTGATGATGTCGGAAATGCCCTGCACGCCCTGACGCAAGACATCGTCCGCGATGCGAAAGCTTTCGAAGAAGCCGGCATCCTTGGCCACTGCCAGCAGTTTCTCATTGGGGATCACGATCACCGTATCCACCGCGTCCAGCAGTTCCTGCAAGCCCCGCTCCGCCTGCGTCATGCGGCGCTTGCCCTCAAAGCCAAAGGGACGGGTAACCACAGCAACGGTTAATGCACCCATCTCACTTGCCAGCGAGGCAATCACTGGTGCAGCGCCGGTGCCGGTGCCCCCGCCCAGGCCCGTGGTGACAAACACCATGTCCGCACCTTCCAGAGCTTCAATAATCTTGCCGGAGTCCTCCAGCGCCGCGCGGCGGCCCACATCCGGGTTCGCACCCGCTCCCAGACCGCTGGTCAGCTTGACGCCAAGCTGCAGCTTGACTGGCGCCTGCGATGTTTTGAGCGCCTGCACGTCCGTGTTGGCCGCGATGAACTCGACCCCTTCGACGCCTGCCGCAATCATGCGATTGACGGCGGTTGTGCCTCCGCGGCCCACGCCGATGACCTTGATGCGCGCTCCGCGCTGCATGTCATCGTGATAGTGGATACGCAGGTCGTCGTCGGGCATCATG
>CAXUBG010000241.1:0-4183 GCA_964249285.1 uncultured Terriglobus sp.
TCCTCAAATGGCCCCAGCCAGCCGATGGCGGTTCGCTTACTCGCAGCGTGGGCGCGCGCGTGGTGCTGGCGGACGGCGCACTCGCGGCCTACCTGCGCCGTGGCAACCCCAACCTGCAGGTCTTCCTGCCGGATGAGGAACCTGCACGCGGCCAGGTCATGCGCGCCCTCGCTCGCTACTTCGTCGTGATGGCACAAAGCACATCTCGCCTCAACGACCCCGCGGAGCACACCGGCGGAGTCGGCATGTTCATCCAAACGATCAACGGCACCCACGTCGCGGAACACCCCATGGCCCGAGCCCTGCTCGACGCCGGCTTCCAGGCCGCTCCCCTGGGTTTCAATCTGCGCCGCAACCTGCCGCCCCTGCCCGGCGTGTCGCTGACCGCGCAGAACGGAGGCAGAACCGTCGGCAACGCCTGACTTAGACTTGGCTCTATGGGATCGGGCCGCTACTACGGAGTTCGCTTCTCAGTCTGGAGCCACGATCACTCTCCACCTCACGTGCACGCAGCCTATGGTGACATCAAGATGGTCGTGGATCTTGTTGAGCGCGGTAATGTTACTGTCCGGACCCGCAAACATTCCATTCAGCCCGCGAACGCGAACAAGTCAGACATCCGTCACATTCTCCGAACGGCGCGGGTCTACCACTCAGAGTTACTATGGTTGTGGGAGGAGCGACATGGCTGAAACGCTTGACGAGACATCTATCTACCTAGGAAATGAGCCACTCGACCCAGAATTGGAGTCACAGATCGATGCCGCGTTGGAAGCGGCACGCCACGCGCCTCCCGCGCCATCTGTGCGAGCTATCGAATACCTTCCAGGCATCAGAATATTGCTGATGCACATGAAGAACGGTCAGCGCATTCCTTTGCCTGTAGAGGATGTCGAGGAGCTTGCTCATGCAACGGATGAGCAGCTATCGCACTTCGTAATTGAAGGCGGTGGCCTAATGGTTCACTTTCCAGATTTCGATGGCAACCTGGATGTGCCATTCCTTGCGGAGGGTGGCCGCGGCGGACAGAAATGGACGGAGCAGCTTAAAGCCGAACGTAGTGCAGCGCTGACAGCTGCTTAATCTTTCTTGATTTATTATCTACAGTAAAAACGCTTGACGATAGTGCGCGATCCAAACAAAGCTCTTACCGCTACGAAGCTAAGCCCTCTGTGGTTGAGGCTTACTGGGCGGGATGAATGGATTGCGACGCAGGCTTTCGTGTTCTCCAGTGAGTATGTTCCTTACCAAAGAAATGCACTGGCTCACTACCATGTTGTGTACTGCTTTAAGGTGAACGAGGAACGCTACATCGGAAAGTTCGACGATTTCGCGAAGCTCGAAAGGTTTAGGTCAGGTGACTCAATAGGTCTTCGCTACAAATCAAGTAATCCAAATTGTTCTTACTATCCAGGGCAGTGGACAGACACTTACTTCTTTGTGGGTGCAATAGCGTTTGGTGCATTGGTTGGAGTCGTTGTAATTGCAGCGAACCTGCCAAGCAGGTAATCGTGCCTGAGGGAGATACCATCTATCGTGCGGCGCGGGCGTTGGCGAAGGTGCTGACGGGCAAGCACGTGACGCGCTTCGATACGGGCTACGCACATCTGGCGACGGTGAATGATGACCGGCCGGTCGTCGGCAGGGTGGTTGAGAAGGTGGAAGCCAACGGCAAGTGGCTGCTGGTGCGTTTCTCCGGTGACCTGATCCTGGTCACACACATGCTGATGAGCGGCTCGTGGCACATCTACAAAACCGGCGAGACGTGGTGGTCGCCGCGCAAAGCCATGCGCGCGATGATCGAAGTGGAGGGCTGGCAGGCCGTCGCCTTCAACGTTCCGGTTGCGGAGTTCCACACCGCAGCCTCGCTCGCCCGCAACTCCAGCGTGCCAAAGCTCGGCCCGGACATCCTCTCGGACAAGTACACGGCGGAAGCGGGTGTAGCCTCGCTGCGGGCGCGGGCACAATCGGATCCGGATGACGAAATCGCGAATGTCCTGCTAAATCAGCGTGTGCTTGCCGGGCTTGGCAACGTCTACAAGAGCGAGGTCTGCTTCGCCGCGCGGGTGCATCCCTTCCGCCCGATGCGTTCCATTACGGAAGCCGAAATGCTGCAGATGGCCGATGTATCGCAGCGCTACATGCAGGCCAATGTGCTCGACGGATCGGGCGACGGCATCATCACCTACAGTGGCAGCCGCCGCACCACCAACAATGCCAACGAGAAGAACCGGCTATGGGTCTACGGCCGGCGCGGCATGGAGTGCCGCCGCTGTGGCGGCACGGTCGAGTACCGCAAGCAGGGCACCGGCGCACGCTCCACCTACTGGTGCCCGGAGTGCCAGCCTTGGACCGGTGAAGGCGCACCAGTCAAAGGCAGTGCCGCACCCATCCGCCGCTCCCGCGTCGGCTGCTAGCGATCTTGGGTGCCCCACCTTCGCGAAGCTAAGGTGGGGCACCCATATCATGTAGCTTCCAGGTAGGTGTCCAGTAGTTGCGGATGTCGATGACCTGCATGCCTGCGCGCGATGCCGCAGTAAGTCCCTCGACCGAGTCCTCCAGTACCAGGCAGCGAGACGTGTTCACCTGCAACACCTCTGCCGCGCGCAAATAGAGGTCCGGTTCCGGCTTGCCATGCGTTACATCTTCAATCGTGATCAACACAGGAAACAGCGGCAGCAAACCCATCGCAGTCAAACTGCTGACCACCGCTGTGCGCTGCGCATTCGACACCACCGCCATTGGCTTGCGCCCATGCCATGCGCGCGCCACTTCCGCCACAACCGTGACCTCCTGGAGCGCGTGGGACGCCGCGCCAAACGCGCCAGTGCACCGCGCGTAGAACTCGCCCCGGGAAATGCTCATGCCACCAAACTGTGCTTCAAACGCATCCAGCAGATCGGCCGGCGACAAGCCCAGGCGATCGTAGTACCAGGCCTGTGGCATGGGCGTGGCCCCCGCTCCGAGCGCGTGATTGATGGCGAGCAGCCATGCGGGCGCGGACTTCACCAGCGTGCCGTCGCAGTCAAACAGCAGGGCATCGAAGGCATTCTCCTCCAGGATGATGGGGCGCTCGAATGCCGTGGGCGTGTTCATGCGTCCCCAGCGTGCAACATGACGTGTGACGGGCTGCCGGGCCCATGCGCGCGTGGCTCTTCCGCCAGCGCGAGCACAAGCCGCTCCAGCACCAGCGTTTTGTCCACGGGGCCGCTGCGCAGTTCCAGATCGGCCCGCGCAATCAACCGCAGCGCGCGCGCAATCTCACCGCGCGTCTTGAACCGGCGGGCCTGCTGGATCAGCACCTCTGCGGCAAACGGCGGCATACGGAACCCCTGCCACAGCACCTGCCAGATCGCGCGCGCATCACGCACGTTCTTCTCATGGATGATCAACATCTGCCGGTACGTGCGAGCCAGCATGTAGAGGTGGCCGATGGCGGAGTCCTCCCCACCGTCCGACGCCTCCAAGAGGCCATGCAGCAATGCAAGCGCCCGTCCACGGTCCCGCTGGCTAAGCGCATCGGTCAGTTCATACAGCGAACGCTGCTTCGCCGCCAGCACCATCGTTTCCACATCGCCCAGCGTCATCCGCCCAAGCCGCATTGCGTCAAGCCCGTGCGCCCGTACTGGCGCGGAAACATACAGCAGCAGCTTCTCCAGTTCGCTCGCAATCAGCATCATGTCGCCGGCAAGCGCATCCACCAGCTCCCGCGCCGCATCCGGCTCGCAGGCAACGCCGCGCTCGCTCGCGGTCTCCACCACCCACCGCATGGCATCATTCTCCGCGACCTTTTGCAGTTCCACCATCCCGCACCACTCGCCCAGCGTCTCCCGTATACGGTCGTAGCGGTCCTTGTCCTCCCGCTCCATGCGGCGCAGATCCGCGGGCAGGGAAAGGTGATCTGCCACAAACAGCAGCAACGCCTGAGGGTTTGGCGAACGAAAGTACCGCTCCAGCGCCGCGAACTCTTCCTTCTTTGCACCGCGACCGAACAGCGTCTTCAGACCGCGCACGAAGATGACCTGAAACGGGACCATGAGGGAAGGCGTCTGCGCCAGATCGAGTACCTCAAACACGCTCGTCTCGCTCCCGAGCTCCAGGTCGTGCAGGCAAAAGTCGCGCGAATCCGGCGGTACCAGTTTCGCCAGCACGCCCTTGCGCGCCCGCCCAAACAGGAACGTCT
>CAXUBG010000242.1:0-4171 GCA_964249285.1 uncultured Terriglobus sp.
GTGCGCGTGTCGAACTCAGCATTTACCGCCTTGCCGTTGATTGTGAAGTCCACAACTGACCTCGGATACCTACGCTAGGAAGCATATAACGTGGAGCGGGCCGACGGGTTCATCTCGCGCGACACCCGCTCCTGTTCAACGATCCAGGAGGTTGGAGACAATCACCGATGGACAGGAACACCCATGCCGACGCGTCCGGTACGAGAGCCAGCGAACGACTCGTGTTGTCAACTTCTGCACGTCGCACCCCCCTAGAATTTAGCAATTAGAGTGACTCCATCGACGAGGAGCAATCCACCCAGAGCTTGCGCAAGGCCAGCAGCCAGACGATGGTCGCGAGTGAGCCGGTGATGGGGAGGTTTGGGCCGAGGTCGACGCCGATGAGGACAGCGTTTGCCAAGGGTCCCTTGGCGTGTGCCGCTTGCAGCGTTGCTCCCGCGATCAGACCGACCTAACGAGCAACGGTGTCTTATCGCCGGCAGTCTTGCCTCGAGAATCTGTTGAAACTGAGTGCAACGAATCACCGCCAGTCGATAGATCGAGGTGCGAATGGGGCTTGCCAGACGTTCCTCGCCGGGACCAGGTTCATCTCCCTGGCTGGACAGCACTTCAACACCTACCGGCGCAGCAGAAGCGACGCGGCACGCGCACGATGAGTGTGTCCGGAACCACCCTAACGACGGCCGAGCTTGAGGCCACCAGCAAGGCGGTACAGATAGCGTTGAGGAGCGCCTAGGTCCTCGCAAAAGAAGCACAACCACTCTCAAAACTTCCGAGAGACCAGACGGCCGCTGTCTGTCGCGTTTATCTGAGTTGACGTTTTCGCTAAGTGGTTGCGGGGGCAGGATTTGAACCTGCGACCTTTGGGTTATGAGCCCAACGAGCTACCGGGCTGCTCCACCCCGCACCTCAACTATAGCGTGGCAGTTGACGCAGGTCAATGTTCCGGGGCGGCCGCTCCATACAAAAGGAAACAGGAGATGGACCCAGGAGGGTGTTCTGTCGCTGTCGTTTGCGGCGGGATCTGCCGAGGATTCATGGTGGAGCGAAGCCTTAGAGGAAAGCGTCACTCTGTCTTGTCTTTGCGCGAAGTGATACGCTTCACGCGACGATGCTTGACGCACACGCAGCGGAGCGGCGGATGACCCGGCGAGACTTCTGTGCGTCCGTCGCGGGAGCTGGGGCCTCAGCGTGCGTTAGCTTTGGGCAGGTGACGGAAAGCGTCCACTTCAATGTTGCCGAATACGACCGCGAGCGCATCCTCACCGCGGCGGCGGCGGCGCTTACGCAGCAGCCCTCGACGGTGACCGCAACGGCTGCTCCGGTGAAGGGTCTTGATCGTACTTCTTACTACTCCGAGGACAGCGAGTGGTGGTCAAAAGAAGCCGATGCCGGTGCCAGCTATGAGCGCCGGCTTGGGCGCAACAACCCGCAGGCGTTTACGGCGCATCGCGATGCCCTGGTCCGGCTGAACGGCATCGTCGCCGCGTGCGTGGCGGCGTGGCGGTTGACTGTGGAGAAGCGGTACGCGGATCATGCCATGCTGCACCTGCGCGCGTGGTTCCTGGACGGCAGCACAAAGATGCATCCGGACCTGGAGCACGCCGCCTGTATTCCGAAGCAGGTGGAGGGTACGCCTCGCGGGGTGGAGGAGACGATTGCTCTGGCGGAAGTTGTCCGCGCGGCTTCTTTCTTAAGCAGCTACAACGGCATTGCGACGGAGGAAGAAGCGGCAGGGCTGCGGGCCTGGTTTGGCTCGTTTGCAACGTGGCTGAATGAGTCGAAGAAAGGCTTTATCGCGCGGGAGTCGAAGGACCGGGTGGCGATCTGCTGGACGCTGCAGGCGGCGGAGTGTGCGCGCTTTGTTCGCAACGATGGGCTGCAACTGGAGTGTTCGCACCGGTTCCGTGACAAGCTGTTGCGGCAGATGAACTTTGACGGCGAGTTCCCGCTGGAACTGCACCGGCCCGATGCATATGCAGCCTCGATCTTCACGCTGGATTGCCTTTCGATGACGTGCGAGGTGCTGTCCACGCCGATGGACCGGCTATGGGACTATGCACTGCCCGATGGGCGCGGGATGCGTTCAGCGGTAGCGTACCTGTATCCTGCGCTGGAGAACCGGGGAGCGTGGAAGCTGCCGTCGGACGCGCAGCACTTTTCCGATTGGCCTGTACGCCAGCCGAGCCTCTTGTTTGCGGGACGGGCATATAGCCGCCCGGAGTACATTTCGCTGTGGAAGCGGCTGTCGCCGGAGCCGAAGACTGCGGAACTCCTGCGGTACTTTCCTGTCCGTCAGCCCGCGCTCTGGACGGTGCGCGCACCCGCGTAATCATCTTCGCCGTCCTGTCGCCCACGTGCGAGAATAACGGCATCCGCATGGCCTCCCCTGACCTGCACGCCTTACTGAAGGAAACGTTCGGCTTCTCGGCATTTCGCGCCAGCCAGCAGGCTGTATGCGAAGCGGCCGTGGCTGGACGCGATGTGCTGCTGGTGATGCCGACCGGCGCGGGCAAAAGCCTCTGCTATCAGTTGCCAGCGCTAGCACGCGGCGGGACGGCGCTGGTGATCTCGCCGCTGATTGCGCTGATGGACGATCAGGCACACAAGCTCACGTCGTTGGGCTTGCGGGTGGGCCGGATCCACTCCGGGTTGGGCCGGGAGAGCAGCCGTGAAGTCTGCCGCGAGTACCTGGACGGCAGGCTGCAGTTCCTGTTCATTGCGCCGGAGCGCTTTCGCGTGCCAGGCTTTGGGGCGATGCTGGCGAAGCTGCCACTGGCACTGATTGCGATTGATGAAGCGCACTGCATCTCGCAATGGGGCCATGACTTCCGGCCGGATTACCGCAACTTGGCTGCGCACCTGCAGGCGTTGCGGCCCGCCCCGGTGATTGCGCTGACGGCCACCGCGACGCCGCAAGTTCAGCGCGACATCCTCAGCGAACTCGCCCTGCACAACCCGAAGCAGTTCATCCAGGGCTTCCGCCGGACAAATCTTGCCGTGGAGGTCGTCGAGGTGTCCAAGCCCCGCCGCACGGAGCTTGCCCGCAAGCTGCTGCGCGACCCGGCAAACCGGCCAGCGATCATCTATGCGCCATCACGCAAGGACGCGGAAGCGCTCACCACGGAGCTGAATGCGGACTTCCCAACCGCGACGTACCACGCGGGCCTGGACTCAGGTACGCGCGAGCGGGTGCAACGTGCCTTCCTCGACGGCAAGCTGCAAGCCGTTGTGGCGACCATTGCGTTTGGGATGGGCATCGACAAGGCCGATGTGCGCACGGTGCTGCACATGGCAATGCCCGCGACGGTGGAGAGCTTCTACCAGGAGATTGGCCGCGCGGGACGCGATGGCAAGCCGGCGCGCTCCGTGCTGATGTATAGCTATGCTGACCGGCGCCTGCATGACTTCTTTCTGGAACGCGACTACCCACCCGCGGACACGCTGGCGCGCATTGCAGCCGCGCTGCGGGCGGAACCGGTGCATGCTGACGACCTGCGCATTGCGCTGAAGCTTGACCTGGACGTGTTTGGACCGGCGCTGGATAAGCTGCTGGCACAGGGAGCCGCGTATCTGGATCACGCGGGCAACGTGACGCGGACGGGCGGTACCAGTGCGGCGTGGCGCAGGAGCTACGACGCGCAGGTGAGCCACCGCCGTGCGCAGATTGACGCCATGATGCGCTTTGCCGAAGGTACGGAGTGCCGTATGGCGGCGCTTGTCAGGCACTTTGGCGACTCATCGGATGCGAGCCGGACGTGCGGCGTGTGCGATTTCTGCTCGCCGGAGCGGGCCTCCGCGCAGAGCTTCCGCGTGCCCACGCATGACGAACTCAGCGAGATGAAGCGCATCCTGCGCGCGCTGGCCGCCGCGCCAGCCGGCAAGTCCACCGGTAAGCTCTACACCGACCTGTACCCCCGGTCTGAGCTTGACCGCAAAGAGATGGATACGCTGCTGGACGCGCTGACCCGCGCCGGGTACACGAGTATTGAATCCGCCAGCTTCACCAAGGATGACGGACGCGACATCGCTTACCGGCGCGCTATTCTGACCCATGAAGGGCACGAAGCCGCCGACGGCGAGCCGCTTGCGGGCCTGCAGATGCGTGATGCGGAGGCGATAAACGCAGGCCGCGTCCGCGACCGGAGCAAGGCTGCTTCTAGCAGGTCAA
>CAXUBG010000243.1:0-772 GCA_964249285.1 uncultured Terriglobus sp.
GATTGATCAACACCAGCTTCTGCGCTGGATCCTTGCCAAGGGAGGTGTCCACGATGAAGACGCGCTTCTGCACACCGATCTGAGGAGCGGCCAGGCCGATGCCTTCTGCCGCGTACATGCTTTCAAACATATCGTCCGCGAGTGTTTGCAATTCCGCGTTGAACTGCGTGACCGGCTGTGCCTTTTGTGCGAGCACCGGGTCGGGAAATTTGACGATGGCATGAATCATTGCTCTGTCTTGCTTCCTAAAAAGTTCGGATTTGCTCGCGGTATCCGTCGAGGTTGCGCTGCGTCTCAGGGAGGCTGTCGCCGCCAAACTTCTCCAAGCAAAGCCGCGCCAAGGTGAGCGCCACCATGGCTTCCGCTGCGACCCCCGCTGCGGGAACGACGCAGACGTCGCTGCGCTCGTAGGCGGCCTTTACGGGTTCGCGCGTGGCGTAGCTGACGGAGCCGAGCGGGCGGCGCAGGGTGGAGATCGGCTTGAGATAGCCCCGCACTGTAACGTCTTCGCCGTTTGAGATGCCGCCCTCCATGCCGCCGGCATTGTTGCCTTCCCGTGTGAACCGGGTGGTGGCGTCCGTTCCTTCTTCCGCGTAGCTGATGGCATCGTGCACGGCGGAACCCATCGACTCTGCCGCTGTGACGCCCCGGCCAATTTCAACGGCCTTCACGGCCTGCAGACTCATCACAGCCTGCGCCAGCAGACCGTCCAGGCGCTCATCCCAGTTGGTGTGGGTGCCGATGCCGGGCGGAACGCCGTGCGCCACCACCT
>CAXUBG010000243.1:782-4137 GCA_964249285.1 uncultured Terriglobus sp.
AACACGAGCGGAGGACTCCCGCGCCGATGCCCGTTCAAGGATGTAGCGTGCGTCGGGAAAGTTGTACTTGAGTGACCCGGCGAGATCGGCGTGTCCGGGACGCGGTGATGTGACAGCTTTGTGCTTCGCGGTATCGCCCTCATCTACCGGCAGGATGTCTTCCCAATTCTTCCAGTCACGGTTCGCGATGGTCATCGCAATGGGCGAGCCGATGGTCTTGCCGTGCCGCACGCCGGAAAGGATGTGCGCCGCGTCTGTCTCGATGCGCATGCGGCCGCCGCGGCCGAAGCCCTGTTGACGCCGCCACAACTCACGCGCCAGGAACGCCTGATCGACAGGCACGCCGGCGGGCAATCCGCTGAGCAAAGCGACGAGCGCCTCACCGTGGCTTTCCCCGGCTGTAGAAAAACGAACCATTGCGTTCCTTACGTTTAAAGATAAACTGTGCCGGGTCCGAAGAATGAAGAGGCAGGCGCTGCGGCCTGAGAGCAGCATCACAAAGCATTGCGGCGGGACACAGTGTTTACTCCTCGAAGGCTGACACACATGATGCAATGGATGAACGTTGAAGCGGAAGCGTGCGCGGATAATGACTGAACCGTCACCCTCTCCCGGTGTTGGCACGATGAGCGATACGAGCGATACGCAATCGTTACCGCAGCTGGAAGAGGCAATCCGGCGTTTTGAGAGCGAGCGCGGTCGCAGTGCGGCGTTTGCACCAGCGCTGGAACGGCGCTACCGCACAGAAACCGCAAGTGTGCGTACCCGCATGTTACTGGTGCAGGGCACCATTGCGCTGCTTGCCTACGACGCCTTTATCGTAGGCGATTATCTGGTGGCACCCACCCATTTCCTGCGCGCCGCCGTCATGCGGTTCGGAGTCGTGACACCCGTTGTTCTTCTCACCTGCTTGCTGCTGCGCTGGAAGAACAGTGTGCGCTTACGGGAGATCGCCGCTTCCCTGCTCTGCATTGCCGCTGCAGGAAGCATCCTTTACATGCACAATCCCGGCGACGCCATTGTGAGTTCCGTGACACAGACCGGCCTGATTACGGTTCTGTTGATCGCCAACTGCATGTTGCGGCTGGAATTGCCGTTTGCGGTATTCACATCCGCAGCCGTGCTTCTCCTTGATCTCTTATTCATTGGCTTTGATCCGTACCTTCTGTCTTCGCTAAAGATGGTGTTTGGCGGCATGATGACGTGGAGCACAGCCCTGAGTCTTACCGCAAACTACACGCTGACGCGCGAACGGCGCTATTCGTACCTGCTGCATCTCCGCGGGCGCCTGCAGCGTGGCCTGCTCGCCGGAGCCAACGCCGAGCTGCTCGCGCTTTCCTCTACGGACCGCCTCACGAACCTCCCCAATCGCCGCGCCTACGACGAGCGCCTGGCGCTGCTGTGGCGCATGTCGGTCGAACGGCGGGAACCCTTGAGTGCCGTGATGGTGGATGTGGATCACTTCAAGAAGCTCAATGACGCGCATGGACATCCCTTCGGTGATCGCGTGCTCCAGCGTGTGGCATCGCTGTTGCAGCAGGCGCTGCGTGAAGAAGATGATTTTGTGGCGCGGTTTGGTGGCGAAGAGTTCATTGTTCTGCTACCCAATGCTGAGCCGGACGCGGCACTGAAGGTCGCGGAACGCATGCGGACCCTGGTTCAGGTGGCGGGGTCGCCGGCGGTGCAGCGTGAGACCCCGCTAAGCCCGCACGACGTGTGGACTACCGTGAGTTGCGGTGTGGCGACCGCGTGGCCCAGCACCGCCGGCGACTGGGCGCGCCTGATCGCAGACGCGGATGCCGCTCTGTACCGGGCCAAGCGGGAAGGCCGCAATCGCGTCTGTTGCGCTCCGCAAGTACCCGCAGGCTCAAGGGGAGTGATGGTGTTTCCTGGAACGGCTGCACGCGCCTGACCGGTCTACGACCATGACCCATGGGAATGCTGCCGGTCCGGCCGGGCGCACTCCGTGGCGGAATGCTACGCTTATGCGCATGGCGATCTCATTGTCCCAGCACGTCCGTCAGCGCCACAGCGGGCAGTTAGCAGCGCTGATCACCGCAATTGCTGATGGGGCGACCGCCATTGAAGCGAAAATTCGCATCGCTGGGCTGAATGGCGTCCTCGGTGAGGCTGGCGAGGAGAACGTTCAAGGCGAGCAGCAGCAAAAGCTGGATGTATTTGCGAACACCACGATGACCGATGCCATGCGCGCAGTGCCCAGCGTTGCAGCCGTGGTCAGCGAAGAAGACGATGAACCGCTTATCCTCAATGACCGCCAGCAGGCCAAATACATCGCCATCTTCGATCCTCTGGACGGTTCTTCGAACATCGATGTGAACGTCAATGTGGGAACGATTGTCTCCATCCAGGGAATGCAGCCCGGCAGCGATCCACGCGGATGTATCCTGCAGCCAGGAACGGAGCAGGTTGCGGCGCTATACGTCAACTACGGGCCGTCCACTGTCCTGGTGTACACGGCTGGCAAGGGCGTTCACAGTTTTACCCTTTCCGGGGGTGAGTTTCTGCTGACGGCGGAAGACATGCGTATGCCGGAGCAGGGCACCTACTATTCTATGAACGAAGGGAACATCGGAGAATCGCAGCCAGTGTATGGCAAGGCGATTGCGCGCTTTCGTGATGGATCGCTGGTTGGACGGAAGTACAGTTCTCGCTATGTTGGTTCGTTTATCGCGGACTTCCACCGGACGTTGCTGAAGGGCGGCGTTTTCCTGTATCCACCGACGAAGAAGGCTCCGAATGGCAAGCTGCGCCTGTTGTACGAAGCAAACCCTTTAAGCTTCATCGCGGAACAAGCGGGCGGCGCGGCCAGCAATGGGCGGTACCGCATTCTGGAGATTGTGCCGACCGAGCCACACATGCGCACACCGTTGATCATTGGCAGCCAGTCCGAGGTATCCGCGATTGGCGGCCTGATCACAATCACACCAAGGGAGTAGCGTGACCGATCCCGCCCAGGCCGGCACTCGAACCGCCGATCGCACCGCTTTCAACGCCGCATCATGCCAGGAGTTTACGGCGGAAGTCACGGCCATTCGCGAAGTAGCGCGCATTGATGGCAGGCAGGTGTGGCAGATTGCATTGAGTCAAACGCTCTTCGATCCAGCGCGATTCAACACAGGGGTCCTAGTCGCAACCGCCCGGTCCGGTAAGGTTCTAGAGATCGCGGTTACAGCCGTGGAAGTAGACAATAACAGGCAGGCCTGGCACACCGCGTACAAGCCATTGCAGGAAGGAACCGTTGTGCGGGGGCTGGTTCACGGCTGATTCCCGGGGTTTGCTCGAGCGCTATCGCGATTGAGCCGGCAGGCGGGTCCTGTTACACTCACTAAGTTGC
>CAXUBG010000244.1:0-4108 GCA_964249285.1 uncultured Terriglobus sp.
GTCATAGCGTCCGGCACAGCTTGCAGGAACGCCGTGGGCAAGCCGGGCGGCAGCGGGATGCCGAGTGCATCGCGGTACCGCGCCGCATCCTCGACGGCGATGAGGCGCTTCTCCGCGCCCAACTTCAGTTCCAGCACGCGGCGGGCTTTTTGCAAGCGGTCGACGGTGATGGCGACTTCAGGCGAAGTCACGCGGCGCAGCAACTCCGGACGGCTGAGGTCGCCCAGGCGGAGCAGCATGTCGTGGATGCCGTCCATGCTGCGGGCGCGGTACTCCTGTTCGCCGGAGGCAAGCATCTGCAACTGCTCTTCCGTCTCCTCAATGGCGTTAATGTCCAGCAGCTCACGCAGGTCGGCGTCGCCCAGCAGTTCGCGCAGTTGCTCCTGGTCAATGGAGAGCGCCTGTGCGCGGCGCTCGGCCAGCGGCGCGTCGCCATCGTAGATATAGTTGGCGACGTAGCTGAAGAGCAGGGCGGACGCGAACGGCGAGGGGTTGCGCGAATCGACGGTGTGCACGCGAATCTGCCGCTGGGCGATGCTCCTAAGTATTTCGGAGAGCGCGGGCATGTCGAAGACATCGCGCAGGCACTCGCGGTATGCCTCCAGCAGCATGGGGAACTCCGGGTAGCGCGCGGCCACGCTCAGCAGGTCATAGGCGCGCTTGCGCTGCTGCCATAGCGGCGTGCGCCCATCGGCTCGGCGGCGGGGCAGCAGCAGGGCGCGGGCAGCGGCTTCGCGGAACTTCGCGGCAAAGAGCGCGGTCGATCCAAGCTGGCGCTGCACGGAATCGGCGGCCTCCTGCGGTTCCGGGAAGAACTGGTCCACATCAGGCGCGCTGTCGGCTTCCGGAAAGCGGACGACGAAACCGTCCTCGCTCCACATGGTTTCCACGTCCGCGTGGCCAGCGGCGCGAATGCGTCCCTGCACGGCCATGGCCCACGGTGCGTGCACGCGCGATCCGAACGGCGTCATGACGCAGACGCGCCAGTCCCCGAGTTCGTCCCGTACGCGCTCGACCACGACGGTGCGGTCGTCTGGAACGCTTTCCGTTGCGACCTCCTGATCGGCGAGGTAGCGCATCACGTTTTCGGCGGCAAGCTGGTCCAGGTCATGCTCGCGCGTGAGCCGCGTAATGGCGGCCGAGCGCGGCGTGTCACGCAGTTCACGGATGAGTGTGCCGATGCGGCGGCCAAACTCCAGCGGACGGCCCGCCTGGTCGCCGTGCCAGAACGGCATCTTGCCCGGTTCGCCCGGCGCGGGGCTGACGAGGACGCGGTCATGCGTGATCTCGTCAATGCGCCACGTGCTGGCCCCCAGGATGAAGGTTTCGCCCTGGCGCGCCTCAAAGACCATCTCCTCGTCGAGCTCGCCCACGCGGATGGGCTTGCTGCGTTCGCCGGAGAGGAAGACGCCGTACAGACCGCGGTCCGGGATGGTGCCGCCGTTCAGGATGGCGATCTTCTTGACGCCCTGGCGCGGTGTGAGCCAGCCGCGGGTGCGGTCCCACGTGATGCGAGGGCGCAGTTCGCCAAATTCGTCGGACGGGTAGCGGCCCGCCAGCATATCCAGCACGCCGTCGAACACGGGCGTGCTGATGCCCGCGTAGCCGCTGCACGAGCGCACGATGCCGAGCAGCGTGTCGTAACTCAGGCCGGGTGCTTCATCCTCATCGCTGCGGAACTTCGCGGCGCGGCGCGCGGCCTCTTCGGCCGGCAGCGGCGGATGGGCGATGATGGCGACAATCTGTTGCGCAAGGACGTCGAGCGCGTTGCGCAGAAAGCGCGTGCTTTCCACATGCCCCTCATGCATGGCGCGGGTGACGGCGGCACAGGCAATCAGGTCCGCGCGATACTTGGGGAAGATGATGCCCTTCGATGGCGCGCCCACCTGGTGGCCCGCGCGTCCAATGCGCTGCATGCCGCTGGCGACGGATGGGGGCGCTTCGATCTGAATGACAAGATCGACTGCGCCCATGTCGATGCCGAGTTCGAGGGAGGATGTGGCGACCAGCGCGCGGATGTGCCCGGCTTTGAGCAGTTCTTCAATTTCGCTGCGCTGCGAGGCGGCCAGCGAGCCATGGTGCGCGCGTGCAATCTGCTCACCCGCGAGCTCGTTGATGGCTCCGGCCAGCCGTTCGGCGATGCGGCGTGCGTTGACGAACAGGATCGTCGATTGGTGCTGCCGGACAATCTCCAGCAGGCGCGGGTGGATGCTTTGCCAAATGCTGGTGCGCTTGGGTCCTTGTGAGGCAGGGCCGCTGGGCGTGTCCTGGATTTCGCCGAGGCGCGCCATGTCCTCGACGGGCACCTCGACGGTGAGCTCAAGGCGCTTGCGCGCGCCCGCGTTCACGATGGTGACGGGACGGTAGCGGATACCTGCGCCTCGTGTTTCAACATTCAACACGGTGGACCCGGTGGTCGCACAGCGGTCCTGCTGTGTACTCTGTGCTTCCTCTGTGTCCGCACTGTGTTCGTCTTTCAAAGCTTGCAACGGCTCTGCCTGGTGTTCCTTGTTCGCTGTTCCTTCCGCGCCGCCGAGAAATCGTGCTACTTCCTCCAACGGCCGCTGTGTTGCCGATAGACCGATGCGCTGTATGGCGCGCCCGGTCAGCGCTTCCAGCCGTTCAAGCGAGAGTGCCATGTGCGCGCCACGCTTGGTGGGAACGAGCGCATGGATTTCGTCGATGATGACGGTCTCCACGGTACGCAGCGCCTCGCCTGCGTTCGAAGTCAGCAGCAGGTAGAGCGACTCCGGCGTGGTGATGAGGATGTCGCCGGGATGCTTGCTGAAGCGGGCGCGCTCGCTGGTTGGCGTGTCGCCGGTGCGGACGCTGATCTCCGGCGTGTGCACCGGGACGCCCATGCGCTGGGCCATGTTGGTGATGCCCTGCAGAGGCGAGCGCAAGTTACGCTCGACGTCGACCGCGAGCGCCTTTAGCGGCGAAATGTAGACCACGCGGACGCCAACGCCCTCGGGCAGCAGCTGCGTCCTGGGTTCGCGCGGCTGCTTGCCCCGCCCGCGTCTCACCGGTTTTGGAGGCGGCGGGATAAACGCGCGCGGCTGCAAGAGCAGGCGGTCAAGGCACCACAGGAACGCGGTGAGTGTTTTGCCTGTGCCGGTTGGCGCCAGGATGAGCGTGGAGTCGCCGCGCGCAATCGCGGGCCAGCCTTCGCGCTGCGGCTGTGTCGGGCCTTCGAAGACGGCGCGGAACCACTCCGCCGTGACCGGGTGAAAGAGGTCGAGGACCGCATCGCCGCCCGCCACCATGGCTGCGGGATCGCTGACCTCCAGCGTAGCCTTAACGGGTTCCGCGACCGCGCTCACCGCCGATTCGCTGGTCTTCTTCGCGGCTTTGGTGAGGGTCTGTTTCGGCATGGAAGCGCTGCTTGCAGCGCAGCGTATTGGATGCGCCGTGGCTTACCCTCGCCGCACGGCTTGCATGGGGTGCGTTGGCGCGTTAGCCTCAGCAGGCAATGTCTACACTGCACCCTTCGCGCGCCATGGACGACGGATCTGGACATCTGCTGCGCAGCCTGGCGGCCGAAGCAGCGCACCACGCGTATGCGCCGTACAGCAATTTTCGCGTGGGGGCGGCGCTTCTGCTGACGACAGGCGAGATAGTGACGGGCTGCAATGTGGAGATTGTGTCCTTTCGCCTCACCACCTGCGCGGAGCAGAATGCCGTCACGACTGCTGTGGCCCAATGTGGTCCAGGTATCCGTATCGCAGCCGTGGCGGTCGCGCAGATCGATCCATACGTCGCCTGCACACCCTGCGGAGCCTGCCGCCAGATGCTCGCCGAGTTCGCCGCACCGGAGTGCACCGTGTTCTATCCCGGTGATGGCGGCGTTCCCGCGCAGCGTTCACTGGGCGAGCTGTTTCCCGCGTCGTTTCAGGCGGACATCGCCCAATGATCCGTGGAGTTGATCCGGTTGAGATCATCCGGCATAAGCGTGATGGCTGCGAGCTGACGGATGACGAGATCAGAGGCTTTACCGACGGCGTGGTGCGCGGCGACATCAGCGATGCGCGCACCGCCGCGTTCCTGATGGCGGTCTTCCA
Organism: uncultured Terriglobus sp.; assembly: GCA_964249285.1. Lineage (GTDB taxonomy): Bacteria > Acidobacteriota > Terriglobia > Terriglobales > Acidobacteriaceae > Terriglobus. Next base: position 4,062 of record CAXUBG010000244.1, read on the forward strand.
GCACGGCCTCTCCCCGCGCGAGTTGGGCACGCTGACCGCCGCCATGC
>CAXUBG010000245.1:0-4070 GCA_964249285.1 uncultured Terriglobus sp.
TGCCGGGCGTGGTGAACGGCTGGGCGCAAGCCCACGAGAAGTTCGGCAGGCTGGACAGCGCGATGTTGTGCGCGCGGCCGATGCCGCTCTCAAGCATGCCGCCGCACCAGACAGGAACGCCATGCTGCTGGGCCACGTCATGAACTGCGATCGCTTCGCTGAAGCCCCCAACGCGGCCAACCTTGATGTTCAGGATGCGCCCGGAGCCAAGCTCCAGCGCTGCCTGCGCATCCCGGCGATTCCGGATGCACTCGTCCAGGCAGAGCGCCGTCTCGATCTTCTTCTGGAGCTCGGCGTGGAAGTAGAAATCGTCGTACCACAGCGGCTGCTCGATCATCAACAGCTTGAACTCATCCCAGGAGGCAATGTGCTCTGCGTCCGCCAGGGTGTAGGCAGAGTTGGCATCGCAGCTTAACAGAATGTCCGGCCAGCGTTCGCGGACTGCCGCAAACATTACGGAATCGTAGCCCGGCTGGCATTTGAGCTTGATTCGCTGGTATCCAGCATTGACCTCGGTTTCAACCTTTTCCATCTGCTGCTCAAGCGTGGGCTGCATACCAATGGACACACCGCAGGCGATGCGCTTTCGCGTACCGCCCAGCAGCGTGGCAAGCGAGACACCCCTGACCTGTGCCTCCAAGTCCCAGACCGCGTTCTCCAGCGCCGCCTTGGCCATGCGATGTCCGCGAACCTGCAGCAGCAGTTCCGGCACGGCGCGGCCAGCAGCTACATCCGAGCGCAGCAGCCTGGGGATGAGTTCCTGCTGCAGGACAAACCATGCGGTTTCGACTGTTTCTTCTGAAAAGTAAGGATGCTCGCCGGCAACACACTCGCCCCACCCGGTCATACCTTCGCCTTGCAACTCGATCAAAAGGATGCGGCGGTCCGTTGTCTTGCCAAAGCTGGTGACGAACGGATGTACCAGCGGCATCCTGATCTCCCGCATTACGACAGCATCAATCTTCATCCGGGCTCCCCATTGCCGCAGGCAGCTCACCGATCAGGAAGGTGCCACCGCCGTCTGCCTCACGCCTGTAATCGATCACTGCCCTGCCCTCGGCGAAGTGGCGCACCAGTGATTCACGAACTGCGAGCTGCGTTTCGCTCGCAAGGACATCGCGCGCTTGCTTCCAGGCATGGATGTCAGCCGGAAGGCTCACCTCGGCGGTGTAGAGGGGCGCATCCGGTCTGCCGCTGACTGCTCGCCTGACACGTTCTGAGTCGATCCACCACTCCGCAATGAGTCGGTCCGTGGGCAGGCCAGCCTGCAGAGCTGAGGTAGAGGCTCCGTAAAAATCAGGATGATAGCGCCTGCTGATTGCCCCAAGGCGGTGCAGGTTAAAGAAGCTGTTTTTGATCTCCAGCGGATCATAGGTCCACTCGATACGCCGGATGCCCTGCGCCAGCGCGATGTCCCGCTGACGCAGCTTCATTTGACGTCCCACGCCGCTGTTCCGGTACTCCGGCCGCACCGCCAGCATCTGCGAATGGATATAGCCGGTACCGTTCCGCTGCGCTGGCAGGCCAAGATTGAACCCGGCGAGGTCATCGCCGTCGTATGCGCCGAGAACGTGCCCACCCAGTTTGTCCGCCAGGAAGAACACACGCCATGGCAGCAGTTCGCCTGAATCGACCTTCCAGGTCTGCTGCTGCAACGCGACGCATGCTTCAAATTCCCTGCGCGTATGAATCCGCCGGACCACCAGGCTCTTCAAGCGAGCTTCTCCACGCGCTTTACCTCACTCCACAACACGTCCATTTCGGCAGGTGTGAGCGAATCAAGCGGGCAGCCTGCGGCCCGCTCCATGCTGCTGAACCGTCGGCGGAACTTTGCGCTAGCCTTGCGCAGCGCCTGCTCACGGTCGACTCTCAAGTGACACGCGAGGTATGCTACCGTAAACAGAAGATCGCCCAATTCTTCTTCGATCCTGTCCGTGCTGCGTTTCGCTGTCACCTCCTCCCGCACCTCCGCGACCTCCTCCGTCACTTTGTCCAGGATTCCGTTCGCATCGGGCCAGTCGAAGCCAACGGCAGCTGCCTTGGCTCCCAGCTTGCGTGCTTCCACCAGCGCCGGAACGAACCGCGGAACACCGTCCAACAGGCCACCTGCGCCGGTCCCTTTACCCGCGCGCTCCTGCTGCTTAACGCGCTCCCAGGTACGGTTCACGTCAGTTGCGGTCGCCGCCTGCGCGTCCGCAAAGATGTGCGGATGACGCCGGATCAGCTTCTCATTCAGCGCCTGGACGACATCGGCGATGGTGAAGTGCCCCTCATCCGCGGCCATCTGCGCGTAAAAGAGCACCTGCAGCAGCAGATCGCCAAGCTCGTCGCGCAGCTCCGGCCAGGCACGGCGGTCGATGGCATCGAACACCTCGTACACCTCTTCCAGTGTGTGAGGCTGGATGGAGTCAAAGGTCTGCTCGCGATCCCAAGGGCAGCCATCGGGTCCGCGCAGCCGCTGCATAATAGCAACGGCCTGACGAAAAACTTGCACTGCCTGCTGGTCCTGAGATCCGGTAAGGTCATGCATGTCAATCCCATCGTACTAGCGCGTATCTGCGGTATGCTTCAGCCATGAATGGAGAAAGCGAAACGGGAAAGGTGACTCGAAGGCGCGGACACGCTTCCCTGCTCCTGCTGTTGATCCCTGTCTTCGCGCTGGTGTTTCCCGGCCTCTATAACCGCGTGACTCCAACCCTGCTCGGCTTTCCCTTTTTCTACTGGTATCAGCTTGTGTGGGTGTTCCTTGCAACCGGTGTGCTCATTCTCGTCTATACAGTGCGCAAACACGGCGACTAACTAGTTTCAGCGTCATGGAGGCGGCGCATGAGCTTCGCGGTCGTAACTGCCTGTCCCACGTGGCGCTGCGTATGTTCCGCGATGTGGATTAGCAGGCCGGTGACCGTGGTGGGCAACAAGGCACGGCCCACTCCGCGCGGCTCCGCGAAGTGCGCAGGATCGATACGCAGCACCCGCTCACGTGTCGATTGCAGAGCCGACCGGATCTCCTGCATGGCATCGCCTGCGGATTGATGCTCTGTTTGGAGCGCGTGAAGCTGTGGTTCACTCAACGGCTCACCTTCCGCGTAGGTCATCAGCCGGTCCAGGCTGCGCGCGATGTGACGGATCTGGAATGCTAAAGAAGGCAAGCCGTAGGGCATCGCCTCCAGCTGCTGTACGCCCAAGGGCCGGCACCAACGCTCAATGTCCTCGCCTGCTAGATCCAACGCGTGCAACACGGCCCGCCGCACCGGATCGGTCTCCGTGTGGGTGCCGCGCAGCCACGGTTCCACGTCATTTGCCATTGCGAGGACGCCTCCATGCCCACTGATAAACTTAGAGCCAATCGACTATGTTTGAAAACCTTCAGGAAAAGCTGCAGCGCACCTTTAAGAACCTTCGCGGTCAGGGCACCATCACGGACGAGAACATCTCCGAGGCCCTCCGCGAAATCCGCCTCGCACTGCTCGAGTCCGATGTCAACCTGAACGTCGTTAAGGCGACCATCGACCACATCCGCGAGAAGGCGGTTGGCACACAGGTCGCGACCGCGCTTTCCCCAACGGAGCAAATCGTCAAAATCGTGCATGATGAGCTGGTTGAGATCCTGGGCAAGGACACGGCGCGCTTCAAGTTCGCTTCGCAGCCACCGACTGTCATCCTGATGGCGGGCCTGCAGGGTTCCGGTAAGACCACGACGGCAGGCAAGCTGGCGGCATGGCTTAAAAAGGGCGGACACCGTCCCCTGCTCGTCTCGGTCGACGTATACCGTCCCGCCGCGCGCGAGCAGCTTGCCATCGTGGCCAAGTCTGTTGGCGCGCAGATTTACACCGGGAAGGTCAACGAGCAGGAAGCAGGCACGCCGCTTGTCGAGCGCCTGGCAAAGGAAGCACTCCGGGAAGCCCGGAACTTCGGCAATGACGTGCTCATCGTTGACACCGCCGGCCGCCTCGGCATCGACATGGCCCTGATGCAGGAAATGAGCCAGCTCAAAGCCCTGCTCAATCCCAGCGAGATCCTCTTCGTCGCCGATGCCATGACCGGGCAGGACGCGGTCAACTCCGCCGACG
>CAXUBG010000246.1:0-2890 GCA_964249285.1 uncultured Terriglobus sp.
CACGCCGCAGGCCGCATCAACGACGCCCAGCTGGAAGCCGTCGAGGCTGCTGCCTGTCCCGGCCCGGGTGCCTGCGGAGGCCAGTTCACCGCCAACACCATGGCCATGGCGGGCGAGTTCCTGGGCATCAGCCCGATGGAAATTACCGGTGTCCCGGCCATGGCTCCGGAGAAGGCCACCGCCAGCCGCGAGGCGGGCCGCATGGTGATGGACCTGGTCCGCCGCAACATCAAGCCGTCGCAGATTCTCACGCGCGGCTCCATCGAAAATGCCATAACCGCCGTGTGCGCCAGCGGCGGATCGACCAACGCCGTGCTGCACCTCATCGCCATCGCGCACGAGTTGAACATTCCGCTCACGATGGACGACTTCGACCGCATCAGCGAGCGCACACCCTTCATCTGCGACCTCTCGCCGGGCGGCAAGTTCGTGGCCAAGGACTACCAGGACGCGGGCGGGTCGCGCGTGCTGGCGCAACGGCTGATTGAGCGCGGGCAGTTGAACGAGAACATCACCGTCAGCGGCAAGACACTGCACGAGGAGGCGCAGGCCGCGCACGAAACGCTAGGCCAGCCCGTTATCCACACCTGGGATCAGCCGCTGAAGCAGACCGGCGGTCTCGTCATCCTGCGCGGCAACCTGGCGCCGGAGGGCTGCGTGGTGAAGGTGGCCGGGCACGAGCGCGTGCTGCACACCGGCCCCGCGCGCGTCTTCGATTCAGAGGACCTCTGCTTCAAGGCCGTCGAGGCGGGCGAGATCAAGCCGAACGACGTCTGCGTGATCCGCTACGAAGGTCCGAAGGGTGGCCCCGGCATGCGCGAGATGCTGGCCGTCACCGCCGCCATCAAGGGCATCCCGGAGCTGAGCGAAACGGTCGCCCTGCTGACCGATGGCCGCTTCTCCGGTGCCACGCGCGGCCTCATGGCAGGCCACGTCGCGCCGGAAGCGCAGGAGGGCGGCCCCATCGCCTTTGTGCACGAGGGTGACAGCATCACCTTCGACATCAAGAACCGGCAACTGCGTCTGGAGATCAGCGACGAGGAACTCGCAGCCCGCAAGAAGGAGTTCAAGGTGCCGGAGCCGCGGTACAAGCGCGGTATCTTCGCCAAGTACGCTAATACCGTAAGTAGCGCGAGCTATGGCGCGGTGACGACGTAGATAGGTGCTTCTTGCATACAACGTGGCTGCAAGACCAGTTTGTCATTCTGCTTCTCACTGCGATCTTCTTTGCACTGAGCGGCGGTTGGATGTTGTTTGTAGGCGGAGGTACGCAAAGGATCAGAAGGCTTCTCGTTTGCTCGACTTTGTTCATTTTCCTTACGGGTGAAGCCATGATGGTCCACTCTGCGTTGACCGCACTTACAGGATTCCAAAACGCATGGATTGCACTGGCAATACTCGGCTTCTGTACTGCTTTTGCAGTTTATATTTTCCTGAAGAAACGTGCAGAAGAGAACTTCAACACTGACGAATCGCAGAACCAATGATTGAAGCCATTAAATCCGTGCTGCGGCGTGCGACCGAGGCGCGCCAAAGCGGCCAGGCCGCCGAGGCCGAGCGCCTCTACAAGGAAGCCGCCGCGGAAGCCAAGGCCAAGGACGACGCCACACGCGCCGAGGCCCTGATGGGCACAGCGCAAATGTACCGCGACCGGACTGACCGCGTCTCCGCCGCCATCTGCTACGCGGAGGCGATCACGCTGCTGCGCGCCGCCAACGACACGCGCCTGCTGGCTTACGCTCTGCGCCACGCCGCCGATGTCCGCAGCGAACTGCATGAGTACGCCGTCGCTGCGTCGCACATCGACGAGGCCATCCGGCTCTACCGCGCACTCAGCGTCAGCGAAGACCCGCCGCCCACGCTGGACCTGGCCAACGCGCTACGCGTCTCCGCCCTGAACAACGAGCGCGCCGCCCGCGGGGCCTGGAACGAAGCGCGCCAACTCTATGGTTCCGTCGCCGCCGGTGAGGCTGCGGAGGATGCCGGCGTGCAGGAATCATCCACGCATCTGGGTTATTTGGCAGCAACAGCGGATGTACCCTCATGACACTTCGCCAAAAGTTTTCGGAAGGGCACGGCTTCAGCCGTGCCGCCCACGCACCCTTTCGTATCGGGGCTTTAGCCCCTGAGGTCACACGATGACAGACACACAAAGCATTGCACCCAGCCACGCGCCCACGTTGACGGGTGCCGAAATACTCTGGGCCACGCTTGCGGGCGAAGGCACGACCACCGTCTTCGGCTATCCCGGCGGTGCCATTCTGCCCATCTACGACGCCCTGCGCAAGTTCCCCACGATCCACCATGTGCTGGTGCGGCATGAGCAAAGCGCCGCGCACATGGCCGACGGCTACGCGCGCGCCAGCGGGCAGGTAGGCGTCTGCATGGCCACCAGCGGTCCCGGCGCGACAAACCTTGTCACCGGCATCGCCACGGCCATGCTAGACAGCATTCCTCTGGTCGCCATCACCGGCCAGGTGGCCAGCAAGGTGCTGGGCAGCGACGCCTTTCAGGAAGTGGACATCACCGGCATTACGCTGCCGATCACCAAGCACAACTTCCTGGTGACACGCGCCGAGGACATTGCGCCCATCGTCCGCGAGGCCTTTCAGATTGCGCGCAGCGGACGCCCTGGCCCCGTCCTGGTGGACATCACCAAGGACGCGCAACAGGCTAACGCCGTCTTTGACTTCGAGATGTCGAAGCCGCGTGCCTACCGTCCGCACCCCATGCTGCACGCCGCTTCGAACGATATGAATCGCGCACTGGAGTTGATTCGCGAATCGCGCAGGCCCATTATCTTCGCGGGACACGGCATCATCCACTCCGGCGCGGAGGCGGAGGTGATTGCCTTTGCCGAGCGCCACGGCATCCCCGTCGCCACCACGCT
>CAXUBG010000246.1:2990-4064 GCA_964249285.1 uncultured Terriglobus sp.
GGCAGGCCGGCTTGCGCAGACAGTCGTGGTCACAGACGTGGGCCAGCACCAGATGTGGGAGGCGCAATACTTCCGGCACGAGGACACGCGTACGCTCGTCACCAGCGGCGGGCTGGGAACGATGGGCTTCGCGCTGCCCGCTGCCATCGGCGCCAAGATGGCCTGCCCGGAGAAGGATGTGTGGGTGGTCGTGGGTGACGGTGGCTTCCAGATGACGGCGGCGGAACTCTCCACCATTCAGCAGGAGAAGCTGCACATCAACATCGCCGTCATCAACAACGGCTACCTGGGCATGGTGCGGCAGTGGCAGGAGGCGTTCTATGACAAAAACTACGCCTCCTCACCCATCCTCTCGCCGGACTTTGTCAAGCTCGCGGACGCGCACGGCATCCCCGGCGCACACGTCACCTCACGTGCGGATGTCCTGCCCACCGTCACTCGCGCCCGCACCGGTTCGGAAGCCTACTTAATCGATTTTGCGGTGGAGAAGGAAGACGGCGTGTACCCGATGATCGCGCCGGGCAGCGCCCTGCACGAAATGGTGCGCAGGCCCAGCCCGATTGTGGAGACGAGCGAGGAAGCGTGAGGTTCGGGATGGATAGGCGCAATCATTACTCGAGCTTAGAGCCGGTGCTTACGGTACTCAGAGTTAATCCGCAAGGTCTTTGTGACCGCTGCCTAATAGCTCTCGTTGGCAAAGAAAAAGATGCTCCTGTAACACCTGTCCGCACATTAGAACGTGACAAACGAGTCAAGCGCATTCATGGAGATTGTCCGAACTGCCTCAAATCACGAGTCCTCAACAGGCTCATCAACTCTGGTGACCAGACGTAATGGCCGCGATGCTCGGACAAGTACAAAGCGGGCTGAAGGCACGCGTTACCCTAGCCTGGGGCAACGCCCCAGGTCAGTTTCGGCCCGCGAAAAGCGGGCTGAAGGCACGCGCTAAACGCCTAGTCCCAGACGAAGCGTTCGTCAAAGGCGACACCGTATTGCGTGAACATGGCGCGCATCTCGGTCTGGAAGTCGCGCCGCTGGTGATGTGTCGCCTGATCGTCGATGTACGTCACAAGC
>CAXUBG010000247.1:0-4056 GCA_964249285.1 uncultured Terriglobus sp.
AAATCATCGCAAAGATGACCGGCACCGCCATGGCCATGGCGACGTACGCGATGGCGCGATGCAGGCCCACATCCCAGGTGTACTCCTGCAAAAAGAACATCTGTCCACCGACGGTCAGCCCGCCAAGGTACAGCAGCAGCTTCTGCAACGTGGAGAAGCTGCGTGCGCCTTCGGCAGCGGCGCGGTTCATCGTTGCCAGAATCAGGAAAAACACGCCAAGCGACACCGCGCGAATGCCAAGGATGAGCAGGGTATGCGGCGGACTGACGATCTTGACGTCGAGGCCGTACGCGTTATGCCACCAGTTATCGAACGGCGCGGATGTAATCATGGCCACGCCGCCCCAGCCCGCCAGGAACACACCCAACGGCGCGCGCAGGCCGAAAACGCTGACCGAGGCCGCACGAAGCGGCGACTGCCTGTGAAAGGTGCACTCGTACACCAGGTACAGCCCTACCACCGCCGCCAGAACGCCGCACAGCTGGATCATCAGGTGCGCCGGCGTCCAGAAGCTGTCCCGCCCAATCGAGCGGTGCCACGCCACATCCCACGCCGCGCCAATGGAGGCCGACGAAATACCGGCAACCCCCGTCCAGATGTACCACGGCACGCCGGCCGCGGCCCGGTCGCGCGAGACCGTACGCGCGGGTGCGTGCCGCAACGACGAAAGGACAGGCGGATGCATGGCGCTGGACATAGGTCGTTCCTCCAGAAAAACCGGTCAGCTACAGCCTACGCCCGCCCCGCCTGTCCTCCCAGCACTTTCTCCTGATCAACAAGAAATCCTCGCGGCCGCATTACCATCCCAGCGTGCCCGGCGCACCTTTGAACGGTCCCTTGACATGCGACGTGATCCAGCCACCGTAGAAGTCTCCGGGCTGCGCCGCAACCCGCTCGCCGTCCACCGTGCACTCGTCCACGCGGCTCGCGTAAAACGCCAGATGATTCCGCAATCGCTCATACGCAGCCGCGGGCTGGGGATAGCTCCACGCTGCGTCCCTGACAACCGCCGCGCCAGGCACAGCTACGCGCGCATCCAGATCCCAGTACGCGGCAAAGCCCTTAAATTCGCACAAGCTGCTACGGCTTGCTGAGGCCACGACGAACTGGATCGCAATATCTTCCGGTGGAATGTAGTACACCGGAGGATGACTCGTCTCCAGAACGCGCCAGGCGCGCGTCGATTGAGCGATCAATTGCCCCGCATGCACAATGCGGAGGTGACGCGCACTCTGCTCCAGCCGGGGTGGACGGGGATAAGCCCACACGGATTCCACTGCAATGGCTTCCATGTGTCTGTCTGATGCGTCCCGCGTACAGCAATAGCGTGTGACACCCAACCTTGACGCTGGGCCTATGCTGTCGAAGCGGGTGTAACGGTAAGGCAGACGGCTGCGAGTACCTTCATCACGCCTCAAGCGGAGTTTGGCTGCCGGTCCTCAAGTCTAGAGAGGTCTGGCCTGACGGCTGGGTGACGCGGGTCAGCATCGCGGTCAGGCGCATGACTCCGGGCCACATCCGCAGAACGAAGGGCAGCGCAGCGCGTGCCAGCGAGTTGTTGAGACCGCCGGCCGCAATCCCGGCCAGGCGCATCTGGGCGTGCAGCGCGGATTTCAGCTCTGCCTGGAAAGCCGGTGCGGGCTGCCCGGCAAGACAGGCCGCAGCGGCGCGGCGTGCCGTATGCAGCGCGATGGAGATGCCATCGCCGGTGAAGGAGGGAATGACGGCGGCTTGGTCGCCGATGCAGTAGAGTCCGTCTTCCGTGGTGCCGCGAACGTAGCCGTACGGGATGTGCGTAATGGCGATGGGTTTTGTGAGCAGCGGCACCGCACCGGCGAGCCTCATCGCGAGATGCGGGCAGTCCTTCTGCATCTTCGCAAGGAAGTGTTCCCAGCGGTGCCCCGCCCTCGCGAGATACCGCGCCTGCACAACGCAGCACAGGTTTGCGATGCCATCCTCCACAGGCTGGATACCGCCATAGCCGCCGGGATAGAGCATCAGTTCCGAAGCACCCTCCAGTTCAGCGGCCTGCGCGGGGGCCAGGCGAAAGTACATCTTGAAGGCGACCCAACGGTCCGGATCTGGCGGGCGGATGTGGCCGCGCAGGTCGTGCTTGCCGGTGGCCAAAAATGCGATTGGTGCATGATGCGTGGTGCCATCATCGAGCGTGGCTTGCCAGGCGTTGCGTCCCGTGCGGTGAAGCGCCTGGATGCTGCGTCCGCGTTCGACACGCACACCGGAGGCGATGGCTTTTGCGATAAGGGCCGTATCAAGTGCTTTGCGCGTGAGCGAGGCCGCGGGGAACGGCAATGGTGCTTCCGCGGCGCGGCGTGCGGCGGCCAGGCGGACGTATCCAATGGGCACCGCCCCGAGCGAGGCCACGTCGATGCCGAGCGCGTGCAGGTCTTCGAGGGCCTCCCCGCTGAGGAACTCGCCGCATACTTTGTGCCGGGATGTGGTTTCGCGTTCCATCAGGGTGACGCTTCGGCCAGCGCGGGCCAGCGCGATGGCGGCGGCACAGCCTGCCACGCCACCGCCAAGGACGAGAACGTCCGCTGGCGAAGACTGGGGTGCGGCCAGGCCGGGAGGCGTGCATGGGTCCATGTTCACCGCGCCTCAAGGCTGCCAGCGGAAGCGCGGCGGGTGGTCAGCTCGTGCCAGTCAAAGCCGAGATCGACGGCCAGCAGCGAAACGAGGGTAAAAGCGATGACACCGATGGCGGAAAGCGAGTCGCCAAGATGGCTCCAGTACCGCGGCCAAAGGTTGAGCACGCGGCTGGAGACAAAGGTGAAGGTGACGGCGTAGGAGCGCGCCATCCATTGCCGGTGCTGAGTGATGTGGCGGTTGCGGGCGGTGACGAGCGCGGCAGCCGTGCAGGCGACCCACGCAAAGGCCTGCATGGATGTCCCGGGAAAGCCCGGGCGGCCCGCGCTGAGCAGAACGCCGGTGGGCGCTGAGACAAATACTGACGCGACGTAGAGCCGGCCGAGAATGCGGTGAAACTTGAGGTGGCGCTGCCGGAGCCGGGAAGAGAACTGGACCGGACCGCTCAACAGGGCCACGGTTCCGAAGATGACGTGCGGGATGAGCAGGCCGCGGTCCGCGATGACCTGCAGGCGGTAGGCGCGGTACATGGGATAGCCGGCGGCGAGAAACACCTCAGACGTGACAAAGACAAACAGCGCGGTAGCGCCAAGCACGGCCCAGACAGTGGTCTTGTACCTGGAGCGCCCCGTGGCCGGTGCGAGCAGCGTTGATGTGGCCATGCACCCTGTTGGACGGGACGCAAACAGAAACGAATCAGGTTCGCGACATGAAAATCCGAGTCAGCCGCCTGAAGCGTGCCCGCTGATTGGGTTACCGCTTCGCAACGGCGCGGGTGCGGCCCACGGTGATGCCGCCGTCTACCAAGAAGGTTTGGCCAGTGATGTAACGCGAGGCTTCGCTGGCGAGGAAGACGACCGCGCCGTCGAGGTCGTCCGGAGCGCCGGGGCGGTTGAGCGGGATACGTTCCTTCAGGTACTCGACCCAGTTCTTGTCTTCGTACATGACCTTGTTCTGCTCGGTCTGGAACCAGCCGGGGGCGAGCGCGTTGACGGTAACGCCGTGGGATCCCCAATCGTCGGCGAGGCTCATGGTGAGCTGGCGGATGCCGCCCCGGCTGGCACCGTAGGGCGCGAGACCGGCATAGCCGAAGACGCTAGTCACGGAGGCGATGTTGATGATGCGTCCGTAGCCGCGCGCGGTCATGCCGCGTGCAACGGACTGCGCGACGAAAAAGGAGCCGCGCAGATTGGTGTCGAGCACGGTGTTCCAGTCGTCCCAGGTGATGTCGAGCGCGGGCTTGCGGATGTTGCAGCCGGCGTTGTTGACGAGGATGTCGACCTTGCCGTAGATGGCTTCGGCTGCCGTGCCGAAGGAGGCGATGCTGTCCGGGTCGCGCACGTCGAGCAGCAGGGCGTGCGCCTCGATGCCCATGCCCGCAAGTTCGCCGAGAAAGGCGTCGCAATCACCCGGCTTGCGGCTGGTGATGATCAGCTTCGCTCCGGCACGGCC
>CAXUBG010000248.1:0-4044 GCA_964249285.1 uncultured Terriglobus sp.
CCTTTACACTGGTTTGAATCTAACGGGGTGCTTCGTTATGCGTCTTAAGTATCTCCTCTCTGTCTTGTTGCTTGCCCCTGTGCTCAAGGCGCAGATAACTCTGGTGTTGCCGCCTGCTGCGCAGGAAGAAGCGCGGAGCATTGATGCGGAGCGGCTGCGGCTCTATGACAAGACGCTGGCCAGCGATGCGTTTGAAGGACGCGCGCCGGGGCAGCCGGGCGGCGAGAAGGCAGCGCGGTACATCGCCGATGCCTTCAAGGCGGCGGGGCTGGAGCCTGCGGGCGACAACGGCACGTTTATGCAGAAGGTCCCGCTGGTCGGCGTGAAGACGAACGCGGCGGAGACGAAGTTCGCGCTCCTGCCGAAGGATGGCGCTCCGATGGACCTCACCTTTGGCACGGACTACGTCACCAACAACCAGCTGCACACGGATGCGGCGGACATCGATGCGCCTATCGTCTTTGTGGGTCACGGCATTGTGGCACCGGAGTTTGGCTGGGACGACTACAAGGGTGCCGATGTGAAGGGCAAAGTCGCGCTGGTGGTGGTGAATGAGCCGGCGAGCGATGATCCCAAATTCTTCAACGGCAAGAGCATGACCTACTACGGCCGGTGGACGTACAAGTTTGAGGAGGCCGGGCGGCATGGCGCGGTGGGCGTGCTGATTGTGCACCGGACGGACCTGGCGAGCTATCCGTGGCAGGTGGTGCAGAACTCGTGGTCCGGCGAGCACAGCTATCTGCGCGGCGACCCGGATGCGCGGCTAACGGCAGCAAGCTGGATTCAACACTCGGTGGCGGACAAGCTGCTGGCCAGCATTCACATGACCGCCGACCAGGCGATCCAGGCCAGCGGCCAGCGCGGCTTCAAGGCGGTCGATCTGCCGGTGCGGCTGAAGGCGCACATCGTCAGCACGGTGCATGTGTATGACTCGGAGAACGTGATTGGCAAGGTGACCGGTGCGGCGCCGGGGCGCGATGTGCTGTACACCGCGCATTACGATCACTTCGGCGTTGACCGCACGCGGCAGGGCGATCCGGTATTTCACGGCGCGGCGGACAACGGGACAGGCTCGGCCATTCTGCTGGAGATGGCGCGGGCGTATGGGCTGAAGAAGGCGCAGCCACCATCCACAGTCTTCTTCGCGGCGGTCACGGCGGAGGAGCAAGGGCTGCTGGGATCGCAGTATCTCGGGATGCTTCCGCCGGTACCCGCGCGGGATATTTCACTGGACCTGAACTACGACGAATTGCTGCCGCTGGGTGACGTGGCCAGCGTGCGGGCTGCCGGAGCGGAGCGGACGACGGTGTTCCCGCTGCTGCAAGCACTGGCGAAGCAGGACGGTCTGACGCTGCAACGCGGCGTCGCCGACACCGGCGGTGGATACTTCCGGTCCGATCACTTCAGCCTGGCGCGGGTGGGTGTGCCGGCGTTCTCCGTGGGCGAGGGATCGCTCTTCGTGGGGCACGATGAGGCGTGGGGACGCGAGCAGCAGAAGGATTTTGGCGAGCACAAGTATCACACGCCCGCGGACGCCTACAGCGACAGCATGGACTTCACCGGAGATGCACGCATCGCACGCTTCGGGTTTGAACTGGGGTGGCTGGTGATGGCCCAGCCGCAGCGCGTGAATTGGGTACCGGGCGATGAGTTTGCCACGGCGGCAAGGAAGAGCGGCGCCCGGTAGTTTTTTAGCCTTTGCAATTGCGAGCGTGACCAGCGTTTTCGCTCCGGCAGCTCTCTCCTGACTACTGTCCAAAGCACTTCGCATCGGTCCGTATAATCGCGCAAAGCAGTTGTGAAAGGTACGCATGGCAACCGGTTTGGAAGGGCGCGTGGCATTGGTGACAGGAGCTTCGCAGGGTATTGGGCGCGCGATTGCGGTCGAGTTTGGGCGGGCTGGAGCGACTGTCGCACTAGCAGCCCGGAACGAGGCGAAGCTCGCGGAAGTACGGGCGGAGATCGCGGAGGTTGGCGGCGCGTCTGAGGTGTTTCCGCTTGACATCAGCAGCGAAGAGTCAATCAAGTCGCTTGCAAAAGACGTAACCGCAAAGCTGGGCGCAGTTCACGTTCTGGTCAACAATGCAGGTGTGACGCGGGACGGCCTGGTGCTGCGCATGAAGGTGGCCGATTGGGATGACGTGCTGAACACTAATCTGAAAGGTGCATTTCTGCTGACGCAGGCATTGTTGCAACCCATGATGAAGGCGCGTTGGGGACGCATCATCAATATCACTTCGGTGGTTGGCGAAGCCGGTCAGGCAGGGCAGGCTAATTACGCTGCGTCGAAAGCCGGGATGATTGGTCTGACCAAGTCGCTTGCGCGGGAGTTCGCCAGCCGCAATATCACCGTGAACGCCGTGGCACCTGGATTCATTGAAACGGATATGACACAGGTGCTCTCGGATGAGCAGAAAAAGGCGATGCTGAACGTCGTGCCGCTGGGACGCGCAGGGACGGTCGCCGATGTTGCGGCTGCTGTACGTTTTCTGGCAAGCGAAGAGGCGGCATACATCACCGGCCACACATTGGACGTGAATGGTGGCATGTACATGGGGTAAGTTTGTCTCCTTATGGCCGGTTATTCTTTCTGCCTGCCAGTTACGCATCCGCTATATAAAAATGAGTATGGAAACGCAAGTACAGACCCGGTGCATCGTGCGTCCTGCAGAGTGGCCGCAAGATGAAGGAGCAGCTGCCGGATTGCTGCAGAGCTATGCTGCGTACCTTGACAACGGACCCAACGGCGCTGCCCGGATTTGCAGCGCCGGTCTGCAGGACGAAATTGCTTCCTTGTCTGTAAGCTACGCGGAACCCGGCAGCGTGCTGCTGCTGGCGTGGGTGGAGAGCGAGCCGGCGGGGTGTGTTGCCGCGAGACAACTGCAAGGCCGAACAGGAGCGTGCGAGATGAAGCGGCTGTGGACCCAGCCGGACTTTCGCGGCCTGGGCATAGGGCGCTCACTTGCCGAAGCTGCTATCGCCTGGACACGCGCACACGGCGCGCAGGTGCTGCTGCTGGATACGCAGCCGGAGGCAATGCCTCAGGCGGTCGCGCTCTACCATTCACTTGGCTTTACTGAGACGGCCCGGTACAACGACAACGCTGTTGCCAATTTGCTTTTTATGGAACTTCATCTACGCTAAGCTGGCACTACGGTTACGCATCGGGTGGTGTTTCATGGGATCGCACTCACAAGGCGTCGTAGCGTCCCTGTCTCGCTACGAATCCACGCTGGTTCCGAATGGTCCGATCGTTGACTTTGCCCTTGTCAGCCGTGGCGGCGCTCAGTAGTTTGTGAGCAATGGCTGACGTGCACATGATGATGCCGGTGTTGGTCCCGGCGAAAGCGGCGGTTCCGGCAGCAATGAATATAGGATCGACGATTCGCGGCTACCGGTTGCAGCAGGGCATGTCGCAAGGCGACATCGAAAAGCGCACGGGTCTGCTGCGCTGCTACCTGTCGCGCGTGGAGAACGGTCACACGGTTCCCTCGTTAGACACGCTGAAGAAGATTGCCGCTGCGCTTGGTTTGCCGATGGGCCAGTTTTTCGCCGAGGAGCCGCTGCAGAAAGACGTCGCTTCCATGGCACTCTCGGGTGATGAAATCCGCTTCCTTTCAGAGGTGCGGCGCTACAGCGCAAACCTTTCGGAGACCGACCGCAAGCTGTTATTAGCCATGGTGAAGAAATTTGCCCAGAGCACGCTGACTTAGCGCGGATCTCACACTAAAGCAGAACCTTTCAAGACGCAGGGAGGAAACTGCGGGGGCCGTGCGGTCCAAATCTGTCTCTCGGCTGGCCTTCATTCGGACTGTTTATGCGACGCCTACTTCGCAGTCACCACTAGGCTGTAGGTGGCGGAATGCACCAGGAACCCATCTGTCGCCGCGAGCGTATAGCTGTAGGCTCCCGGCGCGGTATATGCGGGGTTCAGCGCTGGAATTTTGCTGCCGCATCCGTTTAACAGACCGCATACCGTGGTGCATAGCGCAAGCAGCCACAGTGCCCCGCGAAGTTTGACAGTGTTGCCGCGCTGCCGCCAGA
>CAXUBG010000249.1:0-1686 GCA_964249285.1 uncultured Terriglobus sp.
TGCTGGTGAGCTCGCCGGTTGCTTTGCCTTCGGATGTGAGCGGGGTGTTGGGCACAGGAGCTTCGCCGTGCAGGACGAAGCTGGTGAAGGTGCGGTGGACGTTGCCGCGGGATCTGATGCGCTCGACGATCTCCTGGCCCAGGTAGCAGCCCTTGTTGAAGTGGAGCGCGCGCGTCTGGCCGGTCTCCTGCGGCAGGTCACGGTCGTGGATGTCCGTCCCGTAGCGGGGCGTGCCCTCGGCAATACGAAGGAGTTCGAAAGCCTCGGGGCCACAAGCAACGGCACCCTGTGCCAACAGCGTCTCCGCGGCTGAGGCGCGTGCAGCTTCGTTGGCGAACCACATCTCAAAGCGCGGCACGAGCGGGCTGTATGCGTTGATCAGGCTGAGCGATGTGCCGTTCCAGGTAAGGCTTTGGCGCTTGAGGAGCTTGGAACCGCGCGCGGGAATGCCAATTGCCTGCGATTGGTCCGCAGCCTGCGGCCCGGCAAGGAGCAGTCCGTGCAATGTGCCGCTCATGTCCTGTAATTCGACATCATCCATGATGATGAAGCGGTCCAGGAGAGCCATCATAGGCTCCACCTGGGCGGCGGAGGTCTGCAGCAGGAGCCTGTCCGGCTCGGCCCAGACGGTGCAGTCGCCCTGAATGCGGCCTTGTGCGCTAAGCAGAAAGCTATACGCACCGTCTCCAGGCGTAAGCGCCTGCACGGAGTTGGTGACCATGCCGTTAAGCCAGCGAACGCGGTCGCTCCCGGTTACGGCGATCCAGCCGCTAACGTCTGTTCCATGCGCAAGCGGCAGCAGGCCGGTGGTCTCGCGCAGGGCGTCCATCTGGTTTGCGTAGCTTTCCTGAGTGGATGAAATCTTCAAATGGCAGGCCCGGCGTACAGGTTTGGAGATGGCACGGACAGTCGCCGTACACTGTCATTATAAGTTCCGGGGCCGCATCTCTTTCGGTGCTTGCGTCTCATAGCTGGAGACCTTCTGCCTTGGTGTCAAAGTTTCGTCTTCCGTCAATGATTGCTGCCAGCTTCCTTGCCATTGTCCTTTGCGCCACCGTCGGCGCGCAGGCGGTCGCGCCGCCGCTATCCGCTCCGGTGAATCCGCCGCCGGCGACGTCCGCGCAAAGCAAGCCGATGGCCTCGCCCGCAGGCGACACGCACATGACCAAGGAACAGGCGGCGGCGCTGTTTCGCTCGGTAGACGAAATCCTTGCGTTCGTGAGCAAGGACACGCATTTGCCCTCGACCCGGCCCGTCAAGCGCAAGCTGCTGACTCGTGACGAAGTGAAGCGTGAACTGGCGAAGAAGATGAACGACGACGAGGGCACCAAGCGGCTGGAGCGGTCGGAACTGGTGCTGAAGAAGTTCGGGCTCCTGGATCGGGATTTCCAGTTACGCCCGTTCCTGCTGAATCTGCTGACGGAGCAGGTGGCCGCGTATTACGAGCCAAAGACGCGCACCGTCAATCTGATGGACTGGGTGTCGCCCGATGAGCAGCGGCCTGTGCTGGCGCACGAGCTGACACATGCCGTGCAGGACGACCATGTGCACCTGGACAAGTGGGGCAATCCTGAGCCGGAAAACATCAGCAAGAACGTCGCGGATGACAATAAGCACATCGCTCTGGATGAGGCTTCCACGGCGCGCGAGGCTGTGACCGAAGGTCAGGCGATGGTGGCCTTCGTG
>CAXUBG010000249.1:1696-3923 GCA_964249285.1 uncultured Terriglobus sp.
GAAGCCTTCTGACGCGGCAGACAAGATCCGCTCGCTGAAGGACAGCGGCAAGACGCTTGCCACGGCACCCGAGCTTGGCGACCGTGTCCGCAGCATGTCCACGGACACGACGGGATCGCCTGTGCTGGCGCGCGCTCCGCTTTTGCTGCAGGAGTCGCTGCTATTTCCTTACAGTGCCGGTCTGGGGTTTGAGCAGGCGCTGCTGACACAGGTCAGCGTGGACGCGGCGTTTGCTGGGGCACTGGACCGCCCGCCTGCGTCGTCGCATGAGGTGATGCACCCGGAGGACTTCATCGCGCGGCGGCCCGTACCCGTTCTGACCATGCCAGACATACATCCGCTGCTGGATAGGGAGTGGGAGCCGTACGACGTGGGAGTAATGGGCGAGCTGGATGTCCGCATCCTGGCGGAGCTGTTCGGTGGGCAGAGCATAGCGGGGCCGGTATCCGTGGCGTGGGATGGCGGCATTTACTACGCGGCACAGCGGCGTGCGGCGACGGCGGCACAGAAAGCACTGCCGGGTTCGATTGGCATTCTGTACTACTCGCAGTGGAAGAACCGCGACTCAGCGCGAAGCTTTCTGAAAGTGTACGCGGACCAGTTGCCGCGCAAGTATGACTCGTTGAAGAGGGTGGAACTGAAGGATGGCGACGACGATCACCAGTTGTACACCACAGCCGAGGGCGATGTGTGGCTTTCGCTGGAGGACAAGGGCGTGTTCGTCGCGGAGGGGTATGACCGCGCCACGGCGAAGCACTTGGAGGCGCTGTTCCGGGACGCGCAGGGCCACGGGCCGTTGATGACTGCGGGTGCCGCTGGGCCACGCGGAGAGTTGACACTGCGGCTGTCGCAAATGCTGCCAGGCATTGGCGTGCCACGCGCCGCAGTGTGGTCCGCCGGCCACCTGCTGCGATAGCGCCGGTATACTCAGCGATGATTGTTTTCGCGATTCAGGAGACAGGTTTGGCGCAGGCGGACATTGGGATTATTGGCGGCAGCGGTTTGTACACCATGCCGGGACTGACGGACACCACCGAGATCAAGGTCGAGACACCGTTCGGCGACCCGTCAGAAAGCATTGTGCTGGGAACGCTAGAAGGCCGCCGTGTGGCGTTTCTGGCGCGGCATGGGCGCGGGCACCGTATCCTGCCCAGCGAACTGAACTTTCGCGCGAACATCTATGCGATGAAGAAGCTGGGCGTCAGCTTCATCCTGTCCATCAGCGCCGTGGGGTCGCTCAAGGCGGAGCACAAGCCGACGGACTTTGTCATTCCCGATCAGTTCATTGACCGCACCTTCGCGCGCAACGCGACATTTTTCGGCGATGGCATTGTGGGGCATGTGGCGTTTGGCGATCCTATCTGCGCGGTCGCGGCGAAGGCCTTTGAGCAGGGCTGCAAGGACGCGGGCGTCACCGGCAAGTTGGGTGGTACCTATGTCTGCATGGAGGGTCCGCAGTTCTCCACCCGCGCGGAATCGAACCTGTACCGCAGCTGGGGCGCGGATGTGATCGGCATGACCAACCTGCAGGAGGCCAAGCTGGCGCGCGAAGCCGAGATTAGCTACGCCACGCTCGCCATGGTCACCGATTATGACTGCTGGTACGCAGGCCACGACGATGTCACGGTCGAGCAGGTGATCAAGGTGATTCACGAGAACACGACGAACGCGCAAGAAGTCCTGCGCGGGGCTATCAAGGCGTTGCCAAAGGACAACAGTGGCACGCCGGTCGCGAACGCGCTGCAGTTTGCCGTGATGACGGACAAGACGATGATTCCGGTGGCGACGCGCGAGAAGCTGGCAATTTTCTTGGATAAGTACGCGTAAATCGTTGCTGTCGTCTCCTCGTTTCTCACGTTTGTTAAAGCACCGCAAGTTAACCCGCATGTCAAAAGCCTTCCGAGATCTCGATGTTTGGCAGCGAGCCATGGACCTTACCACCGAGGTGTACAGGTTGACCGAGGCTTTTCCCAAGCACGAGATATATGGCCTTACCTCACAGATGCGGCGTTGTGCCGTGTCCGTGCCGAGTAACATTGCGGAGGGGTCAGCACGGAGTACCAAGCGCGACTTTGCAAACTTTGTATCCATTGCAAAGGGTTCACACGCGGAGTTGCAGACGCAGCTCATCATTGCTTTACGGCTGGGCTATTTTCATCAGGAAGATTTTGAAAACGTGGAAGCGCTGTGCTTTCGAGTCGCCCGGATGTTAAGCAAGCTATCGGAG
>CAXUBG010000250.1:0-3902 GCA_964249285.1 uncultured Terriglobus sp.
ATCTGCCCTGGGTTGGCCCGTCTTATAGCATTTTGCTCGACCAGATTGCTTTCAACACAAAGGGACGAATCAGATTTCTGATTCGTCCCTTCGCAGATCTCACTCATTTTGCTTACTGAATGCTGGCCGTCTTCGTCTCCTTGCTCTTATCGCTGCGCTCTTCCAAGGCCAGAGCCTCGGGCATGTAGCTGAGTGCTTTTGCGACCTGTGGATCATCATCCGTGCGGGCGCGAAAGCCTTCGTTCGCACCGAACTGCGAAGTGAAAAGATCACCCTTGATGTTCGATTTCACCCACTGAATATTTGTATTGAAGTCCGCGTCCGCATAGTCGATCTTTTCGGACTTTAGGAACGCTTTGAAGTCGCCCAAGACGGCATCGTCCACTGTGAAATCTTTGTCAATGGTGCGGTGCGCCAGATAGTGCTTGGTGAAGTTAAAGAACGCACCATGACCTGCGAGATTATTCTCGAAGACATTTGCCTTGGGTGAATCGATCTTCTCGTCTGGGGTGATCCCGCCGCCACCGTAAACGGTGCGTCCGCTGTCGGTCTGTTTCACTTCAAGGTTGGTCTTATCCGCTGGTTTGGCGTCATTGCGCACGTAGTAGTAGTCGTACAGGGAGACACCGTTGTAGTCGCGCTGGATCAGGCGGCCGCTGGGCGTGTAATAGTGATACGTCGTCAGCGCCAGACCGGTATTCTCCGCAATCTGGAACACGGTCTGGACCAGACCCTTGCCGAAGGTGGTCTCGCCCACGATCAGTGCACGGTCGTGGTCCTGCAACGCACCGCTCACAATTTCCGCTGCGGAGGCCGTGTTGCGGTTCACCAGCACAACAATGGGATACTTCTTTCCCTGTTCGCCATGGTTCGCTTTGTAGAGCACGTCCTGAAAGGAGCGGCCCTTCTGCGATACCACGACATCGCCACGGGAAAGGAACTTGTCGCTCATCGCGACGGCCTCGTTCAGCAGGCCACCGGGATTCCCGCGCAGGTCAATAAGGAGACCGGTCATTTGCGGGCCGAATTTCGCCAGGGCATCGCCCACCTCGTGCGAGGTGGTTTCCTGGAACTGGGTTACGTGAATGTAACCGATACCAGGACGGATGAAATAGGCCAGATCAACGGAGGGACGCGGAATTTCATCACGCACCAGGCTGAAGGTCAACGGCTTGTCCTGTCCTTCGCGCTGCATGGTGACAGCCACGCTGGTGCCCTTTGCGCCTTTCAGCAGGTTGCTGACTCCCAGTGAATCCATGCCGTCGGCGCTCTTGCCGTCGATTGTCAGGATGGCATCGCCAGGACGGATGCCAGCCTTGTGCGCGGGCGATCCTTCAAACGTATCGATCACCACGACGCGCTGCACACCATCCTTGCTCACCTGCGGCTGGATGTGCATACCCACACCGTAGTAGCGGCCGTGCTGCTCCTCGCGCATCTGCGCGTATGCCTTTGGATCGTAGAAGTTGGAATGAGGATCAAGCACATGCAACATGCTCGGGATCGCTCCGTCGTAGATGACCTTGTCGATCTTCTCGCTGTTCAGCTTGTCGGCGTAGTTCGCCTCGACGACGGCATACACATCGGTAAACTGGTGCAAGCTGTCGCGCACCGTGGTCTCATCCGATACTGCCTGCGCGTTGACGCGTCCGTTGACGAGCGATCCTGCGACCGCGCAAGTACCGAAAAACAAAGAAAGAGAGACGATCGCGCGGCGGGTAGCTGTCGGCATAAAGTCCTGTGTGACCTCAGGGTAGTACGTCAGCGCTGCGGCTGGAGCAGGGACGGAACGCTCCAGGGTAAGACGGAGTATACACGGGAGTGTCACCACGGTGGTGAGCTTCGCAGGCCTTCTAGAAGTAACTTGCGGCCACGACGCGTAGAATTGAATCGTTTACCGGGATCCGGCACGAACGTCAAATCTCTACGCCGACCCAAAAAGGTGCTGCAGGTACGCATGACTGAATTGAAAAAAACGTATCGCGCTGGCGGCGTTGCTGGTGCTGTTGTCACGGCGGCTCTGCTGCTGCACCCGGCGCTGCACGGGCAAGGCGGCCAGCCGCAGGGGCTGCCGGTGCCTCGCTATCAGAGCCCCGGTTTGGGCCAGGTTCAGGCACCCACACCGCAGTACAAGTTGCCGCAAACACCGGCGATCACGCCGAACGCGACCGTTGTAGAGGACGTGATTGTGCGCGTCAACGACAACATCATCTCGCGGTCAGACCTGGAGCGGGCGCAGGAGCAGATGCGGCAAGAGCTGGCTCAGGCGCCCGGTGCGGGCGGTGACGCGGCAGATCGCGAGAAGAATCTGCTGCGCGATTTGATTGACCAGCAGCTGCTGCTCTCAAAGGGCAAGGAACTTGGTGTAAATCCGGACGCTGAAGTGGTGCGCCGCCTAGACGACATCCGCAAGCAGAATAACTTCGCTTCGCTGGAGGACCTCGAGAAAGCGGCTCGCTCGCAAGGCGTGTCCTTCGAGGACTTTAAGGCCAGTATCCGCAATAGCATCATCACCGGAAACGTGGTGCGCGACGAGGTGGGCCGCTCCATCCGCATGACTACGCCGGAGCAGCAGAAGTATTACGAGGACCACAAGGCTGACTTCGCGCAGCCGGAGCAGGTGCGCCTTTCAGAGATACTGGTGCCCACCGCGGCCAACGCCACGGACGCGCAGCTTGCAGATGCGCAGCGTACCGCCCAGAACATTTACGCCAAGCTGCAGAAGGGAGCGGACTTTGCAGCCACTGCTAAATCCTCCTCGGGAGGGCCAACGGCGGCGCAGGGTGGTGACCTTGGCCTGTTCAAGCGCGGAACCCTCGCGCCTGTCCTTGAGGAAAAAACCTTCGCGCTGCCAGCCGGCGGCTACACCGAGCCAACGCGCACACGTCAGGGCTTCGTCGTCCTGAAAGCGACCGAGCATCAGGCTGCAGGCACACCGCCCTTCGAGCAGGTACAGGGCGAAGTGCAGAACGCAATGTACCAGGATGCAATCCAGCCCGCACTGCGCTCCTATCTGACACGGCTGCGCGAAGAGGCTTACATTGACTTGCGGCCTGGCTTTGTGGACAGCGGTGCCAGCCCGAAGGAGACCAAGCCTGTCTTTGCCGCGTATGTTCCGCCCGCGCCCAAAAAGAAGCAGGTTGAGAAGAAGCAGCGGTTGGATACCTCGGTCGCCAATGCGCGGCTCGCGCAGGCGCGCGCCAGTTCGGCCCCGGCCACGACCTCTGCCGTGCAGGTACTGGGCAAAAACGGGAAACCAAAGAAGGTGAAGCGTGAGAAGGTCCGCTTCGGCCAGGCGCCACGGACTGCTCTGCCGGAAGCTCCCGGTTCAGCAGAACCTGACGCGGGCCAGACCATTGCCACCACAGCCCAGTTATCCACTGCGTCGGAGGTCACGTCTGCGACAGCACCAGGAACGGTCATCAGTCCGCTTGGCAGCAGCAGCAACACCGTCGCAGCAAACGTGTTGCCGGAAGATAACCCGCTAACACCCACAGCGGCGCCCCATTCCAAGACTCGCTATGCCTCCCGTGAGCCCGAGGTCAAAGCCCGGAAGGCGGAGGTGAAGCAGGCCAAAGTTGCCGACACCGCTCGCGCGACACCGATTGCGGCGACACCAGACGAAAAGCAGACGAAGGTCACTCAAGCGCAGGCACTGGGCCTGAATGGCAGCGATGCGAAGAAGCAAAAGATAAAGCGAAAGAAGGGCGACCCGAAGGACCGGTTGCAGGAGAAGCCGGTGGTGGCAAAGGCTCCGGTCCAGGATAACGGCTTGCCGGACCGCTTGCACCAGATCAATGCCCCGGAGAAGCCAGACGACAGCGCGGCGCGGGCTGCTCAGGGAACACCGACCAAGCCCGGCAGCAGCGATACGACGACTCTAGCGCCGGTAACGCAGCCGG
>CAXUBG010000251.1:0-1319 GCA_964249285.1 uncultured Terriglobus sp.
GCTATCGCCACGGGCGTTGCGGCCAGATCCTGTTCCAGCAGCACGTCCGCCACCTCTGCCTCTACCAGCGTCAGATTCGGCACCTGATCCAACAGTTCGCGCATCCGCACGCGGTAGAGCCGCTTGTCGCACTGCGCCCGTGGCGACCACACGGCCGGTCCGCGCGAGGTGTTTAGCAAGCGAAACTGAATCCCGCTGGCATCGGCGACCTCGCCCATCACGCCGCCCAGCGCATCGATCTCCCGCACCAGGTGGCCCTTGGCAATGCCGCCAATCGCCGGATTGCAGCTCATTTGCGCAATCAGATCGAGGTTCAGCGTCAGCATCGCGGTACGCAGACCCATGCGCGCCCCCGCAACAGCCGCTTCGCAGCCCGCGTGTCCCCCGCCTACAACCAAGATGTCGAACGCTTCAGGTGCCACGCGTCAATTTTATGCGCCGGACCTCAATCAAAGCGGGGCAGGTGACGCATTTCCTCCAGCGGCACCGGTTCCGTGGGGCAGCCGGCGCGCACCCATCCGCGGAGGCCGCCTTCAATCACCTGCACGGCCTGTCCGCGTTGTGACATGACGTGGGCGATCCGCACGCTGGTCGCGTCGCGGATGCACGAGCAGTAAACATATATATCGCATTCCGGAGCCAGGGTTTCGCGCAGCGCGTCCAGCTCGTATCCCAGCCGGTTGGGCTCCACGCGGATGGAGTTCTTGATGCGCTGCATGCCCGGATCGTAGTAGCCGTGGGAGCGCACATCCGCGATCACAATAGGCCGTGAAGGATCAGGATTGTCCAGCCGTTCGCGCACTTCATCAATGGAAACGCGCCTCACATTCCGGTAACGCCGGTCCCGCATCCGGACGGTAATCCACATGATCCCGTAGCCGGCCAGCGCCACCAGCACGATCCCCAGGACCACATGGCCAATCACGCCCAGCGCGGCAGTCACCGCGCGAATGTAGCGGCTCAGAAAATATCCAATCGCCGTCCACGCCAGCACATGCAGCGTGGCACCCGCAATGTCCAGCCGCCAAAAGCGGAGGGGCCGCATGTTCAGGCTGCCCGCCAAGGGCGGTGCCATGCTGTTCAATCCGGGGATGAATCGTGCAATCAGTAGAACGCGTGGGCCGCGCTCGTAGAAGAAGTCGGCCGAGCGAAAGATGCACACCTCCGGGTCCATGGCCACGCGGCACAGGCGCGCCAGCAGCCACCACCCGGTCATCCGTCCGCCCGCGTACAGCAGGCACGCACCAATGTCCTCGACGAAAATGGCGATCGGCAACAGGATATAAAGATGCAACGGACCGTCGTGCGCGGCTGCCCCA
>CAXUBG010000251.1:1329-3789 GCA_964249285.1 uncultured Terriglobus sp.
CCCGCTCAAAATCAGCCACCGCCCCGGCCGCCGCGCCGCCCCAGCGAGAATCAGCGCCAACCCGGAGGGCAGGGGTAAGCCGATCGAGCAGATAAACAACAGTACCGTGACGGAAAGATACCCATGCGCCGCCACCCATGCTGCCAGACTCATACCACTTCCAATTGCCGTGCGTTGTGATTGGATGCGAGAATGACCGCGTCGAACCAGCAGGCAACCGGAATCCAGAGTAGAGCATTCACCTGCCCAGTCCTGACGCTGTAAACCGTAGGAGGTGCTCACGTGAACATGGACCCGGTTAGTCAAGGCAATGCCCAGGACGGGGCGGAAGCGGCGTACTCCGCAACGCGCCGCACTGCCGGGGATGCGCCCGCACCGCCGTACACCGCGCCCTATCCGCCCTACCTGACCGGCGATGAACCATCCAGCGGCGGCCTCTCAATCGAGGTGGCGTCAGGTCTGGCCTACTTCACCGTGATTCCCGCGATCGGATTCCTCTTGCTACAGCCGTACCGGTCCAACGCACTGATCCGGTTCCATAGCTGGCAATCGATCTTTTATTTCCTCACACTTGCTGGGGTGCGCGTGGTTGAGATTCTGCTGGTAACCATGCTGCCCTCGCCGGTGGCCTTCACCATCAGCAGCCTCCTGTCGTTGCTGCTGTTCGCAGGATGGCTCATGGCGACGGTCAAGGCTTTCCAGGGCAGCAAACTGCATCTGCTCTTCATCGGTGAGTACGCGGAGCAAACGGCGGGTACTGTGAGCACCCGCTAAAGGCTGTAGACCTTCTGCCCTAGGCGCCTGCAAGAAGAATGGGCAGCGTTGGCTTCAGCGAGCCTCCCGCATTCTCGACGGTGACAGCGAATCCTTTTGCGGCGACGGAACGGCGGAATTGCGTCGAGATCACGCTGGCATTGCCAGACGCGTCCGGTGCGAAGGTGCCGGCTGGGATCGGGGACGATCCGTCGCTTGGCATCAGCCAGAGTTCGTACACTTTATTGGGGCGAAGCGGGACCAGGTTGCTGGCGGTAAACAGCAACGTTCCGGTGCCCGGGACGTAGGTGCCGCGGCCAGTGGGGTTCTTCTTCTGTTTTGGTACTGTCAACGTGACACGCAATGCCGCGGGGTCTGAAAGAGCGTCCAGTACCTGGCGCGCGCTTGCAGTTTGCGCATTCAGCTGCGCAGTCTGGCTCTGCTCTGATGCCAGCGCGTTCCGCAAGGCATCGCGTTCCGCGGCGTTTGCTTCGGCGACGTTTGCCAGATCGTTTGCACGGGTAATGGCCTGCTGTGCCGTACGGCTTTGCTGTTGCGCTTTAGCCGCCTCGCTGGCTGCCTTGGCACGCAACGCGTCGGTCTGCTCCTTCAGGGTGGAGGCTTCCGCCTTCGTTGCATCAATTTGTTGCGCCTGCTGCTGCACCTGCTGATTCTGTTGTTGCAGCTGTGCCTGGAGATTCTGCTGTTCGCCCGCTGTACTCGCCAGTATGCTGGTTTTCTGCTGTAGCTCCGCGCTGCGAGCGTCAATCACCTGCTGCAAGGCTTTCGTGTGCTCGTGCTGCCAGCCAAAGCCGGCCAGCAACATCGCCGCGATTGCCCAGCCAAGCCACGGCAGAACACGAACAGCAACGGACGGATTGCGATGCGCCGTTTGCAGACGTGTCCTCTGCGCCGGCATTGCCACAACATTGCGTCCCGTGGGAGCCGCGTCCTGCCGGATGGCTTGAATGAACCGCTCCATGCTGCCGGCCGGAGCCTGTTCGAGCGGCACGGTAGCCGTGGCGTACACACCCAAGGTGAGTTGGATCTCTTCAAGGCGCGACCGCATCTCGGGGTCGCGCCCAAGAGCATCCGCGACTGCCGCCGCCTCCGGCTCGGAGAGCGCCTGCATGGCGTACAAGATCAAGTCGTCTTCTTGAAGGTACCCGTTCATGCTCATGCGGCTAGCGTCCTTTCCAGCCGTTGCAGAGCGGCCCGTATGCGCGTCTTTATGGTCCCAAGCGGCTGGTTAGTCTGCGCCGCGATTTCCGAATGCGTCAAACCATCAAAGAAGGCAAGGCTCAGAGCGGTCTGCTGCTCGGCCGGCATGTCGCTTACCACCGCGCTGACGCGTTCCAGCATCAGGCGGTGTTCCGTCTCGTTGGCCAGATTCTGCGATGAAGCAATCTGCAGATCGTCAATGGAGTCGTTCGACTTCCTGCGCCGTAAGACGTCGACCGACCGGTTCCGCACCATGACCGCCAGGAACGAAGAAATATTTCCCCGTGCGGGATTAAATGCCAGCGGCCGTGTCCAAACCTGCATGAAGGTATCCTGCAGCACATCCTCTGCCTGGGCCGGATCCCGCAGGACACGCAAGGCGATGGAGTACACCAGTCGCGAGTGCATTTGGTAGAACTGTGTCATCGCCTCTTCGTCCTTCTGCTCGATGCGTGCCAGCAGAGACGAATCGTCCTCTCCCTGAAC
>CAXUBG010000252.1:0-671 GCA_964249285.1 uncultured Terriglobus sp.
TCATGCTGCTGCTGCCCTGCATGATGCTGTTTGGAGCAACATTTACGGGGTCGTCCTTCCGGGGGTTCGAGCTATGGCTTTTGCTGCTTGCGGCGGTGCTGGTGCGGGAGACAGGCCGCTCTATTGCGCTGGCGGCAGCGGGACGCAGCCCGTCGCGGCTGGTGCTGCTGCCCACCGGAGCCGTGCCGGCGATGATGCAAGACGGCGATGCGCGCATCAACCCTGGCCTGGAGCGCCTTCTCGCAACCACCGGCCCTGTGTGCAACTTTGCGGCGGGGATTACGATGGCCCTGCTGATGTATGCGTCGACGGCCAGCATCACCCTGTTTGAGAAGCCATGGTTCAGCCCGTCGCATCTGCTGCGCGCGGCCATCTGGTCGCAGGTGCTGCTGGGCGGGCTGAACCTGTTGCCCGCCTTTCCCCTGGACGCGGGCCTGCTGCTGCGCAGCCAGTTGCGGCAGATTCGCGGGGCGGACGCGGGAGCGCGCGCGGTCATGGGCATTAGCCAGAGCATTGCGCTGATCCTGGTGCTGCTGGGCGCGCTGGCGAGCAATTCATGGGTGCTGCTGATGGGCGTCATGGTGCTGCTGACCAGCCGGGGGGAGTCCAAATCCGTGGCCGCGTTCTCCGCTGCCAGCGTGCTGGCCAGGCGCACGGTGGCGCCGAGGAGG
>CAXUBG010000252.1:681-1985 GCA_964249285.1 uncultured Terriglobus sp.
TGGAAGAGGTGATGCTGCGGGAGTTCGCCACGCTTTCCGCGTCTGACACCCTGGAGGGCGCGCTCGGGCGCAGCGTGCAGTCGCTGCAGGAGGTTTTTCCCGTAGTGCGCGGACCGGTGCTGGTCGGCGTCGTGACGCGGAATCATCTCATGATGGCGCTGCGCGCCGACGGGAACGGCTACGTGCAAAGCGCCATGGAAAAGCAGGTGGAGGCCGTTGCCCCGGATGATCTGCTGGCTCCAACCCTGCGGCGGATGCAGGGGTACCGCGGTGCGCAACTGCTGCATGTGCTGCGCGACGGGCGCCTGGTCGGCGTGGTCACCCCGGCCAATCTGGCGCAGGCGATGGCCGTGGTGAGCCGGAGCCGCCGCCTGCAGAACCGCAAGGGCCGTACGGACCGGCATGGCTGACGCGCTGGAGCAGGGTGGCAGGCCCCTTGCACCCGGCCTGTACCTGGTGGCGACGCCCATCGGCAATCTGGAAGACATCACCCTGCGCGCGCTGCGAGTGCTGCGCTCCGCAGACCGCATTGCGTGCGAGGACACGCGTCAGACGGCCAAGCTGCTGCAGCACTACGGCATCACCACGCCGGTCATCAGCTATCACATGCACAACGAGCGAAGCCGCGCGGAGGAGTTAACGGCAGCGTTGCGAGACGGCGCGCGCATTGCCGTCGTTAGCGATGCCGGCACCCCGGGTATCGCCGACCCGGGCGAAGACCTGGTGCGGGCGGCCATTGCCGCGGGAGTCGCTGTGTATGCCATTCCCGGTGCGAACGCGGCCCTTAGCGCGCTGGTGGCGAGCGGACTTTCCGCCGGGCGGTTTGTCTTCCACGGCTTTCTGCCATCGAAGGCGGGTGAGCGAAAGTCCGCACTCGAGACCGTTTTGCGCGAGATGCGCTCCTCTGCCGAAGGTGCAACGGAAGTATTTTACGAGACACCCCATCGCATTCTGGACGCGCTAACCGACGTGGAAGCCGTGTTCGGCCCGGCACACCAGATCGCAGTCGCGCGCGAGTTAACCAAACTGCACGAGGAAATGCTGCGGGGTAACGTCGCGCACGTTCGCTCAACCTTGCAAGCCCGGGACCGCGTTCGCGGAGAAATGGTCCTTCTGCTTTCCGGCGAACTTGCACGAGAGGAAAGCCCGATGGCCAGCCTGGCCGGTGCCGTGAAGAGCCTCATTCAAGCCGGTCTGGACGAAAAGAACGCGCTCAAACAGGTGGCACGCGAACGCGGCCTGGGCAAAAGCGAGGCCTATCGTGAATGGCAGCGCACGCGTGGGTAAGAGCATCGGGTGTGCCC
>CAXUBG010000252.1:1995-3776 GCA_964249285.1 uncultured Terriglobus sp.
GCTGTTACGGCACAGCTAAAGCTGTGCCCTTCCGGATTCCTGCCGGAGTGTCTCCAGCGTATGTTCCTGGTTTACAGCACAGCTGCACTGTGCGCGTCCGAGGCTTCTTCGCACAGCATCCGCAGCTCTTGTCCTTGATTCACGACACCCGTGCTTTCCCGATTTTTGCTCAGTGATTCTGAGCTGATCCTCACTACGCTTACAGGTCGTTCGCGCCGTCTGTGCCGCTGCTTGTGACCGCTGCGGAGCGTTGCAGTGCGTCGGCGGTGCGGTGGCCGGTTTCCACATGCGCCTCGCGGCCTTTCACACGGTCGTACATGTATTGGTCACTGGTCGTGCCCAGGCTCTCGTTGTAGAGCATGGTCGCGCCGGTTGCTTCGTCCAGTTCTGCCGCGAACTTGTGGATGGCGCGCAGGTGGTCCGCCGTGGCGACGATTTCCAGCTTGGGTGTCTTCAGGAATTTCTGGTAGCCCCTGTCCACCAGAGCCGCGATTTGCCCGTTCAGCAGGAATCCGGCGCGGGTGACAATCTCAGCCGGTGCGGGCGGCGGCACAATCTTCTCGCGGACGGCGGGCGAGGGCGCGATTTCTGCCGCGCAGTTGTATTTTGAAACGCGATAGGCCTGCGGCGCGTGCTTTCCGCCTGAATTGCGCTCGGCACCAGCACCCTCGCCCGCCGCGCTCACATCAAACTTCTGCGCGCCGAGGGTGTTCAGGACGTCGTTGAAGCTCCGCTTCTCGACCTTCTTTTTGAAGAACATGGGATGAGAGCCTTTCAAGAACCGGCGGAGCACCGCCAGACAGACTAACCTCTACTTTCGCATACCTGGGCGAGGCAAGCTACGGACAGGGCAGGTCGATGACAGCAACGACGGCAGACAAAGCGGCGCTGGGACGATTGGTGCTGGACCGTATCGGCAACACGCCGATGATCCGGCTTGACCGGATCGTCTCACACCTGCCTGGCATTACGCTGCTGGGCAAGGCGGAGTTCGCCAATCCTGGCGGCTCGGTGAAGGACCGCCCCGCGTCTTCCATTGTGCGGGCAGCGATGGCGGCAGGGGAACTGGGCGATGCGCAGCCGGAACGCGCGCTGCTGGATGCGACCAGCGGCAATACTGGTCTGGCCTATGCCATGCTGGGCGCGGCGCTGCAGTTTCCGGTCACTCTGTGCGTGCCCGCATCCGCCAGCCCGGAACGCAAGAAGATGCTGCACGCGTACGGCGCGGAGATCATCTTCACGCCAGCGGGAGACGGCTCGGATGGTGCCATCCGCAAGGTGCGCGAGCTGTATGGTTCCGCGCCCGAAAAGTATTTCTACGCCGATCAATATGGCAATGACAACAACTGGTTGGCGCACTACCGGACGACCGCTAATGAGATTTGGCAGCAGACCGAGGGCACGGTCACGCACTTCATCGCGGCGATGGGAACGAGCGGCACCTTCATGGGCTGCACGCGGCGCTTTCGCGAACTGAACCCCAAGATTCAGTGCATCAGCATGCAGCCTGACTCGCCCTTTACGGGACTGGAAGGCCTGAAGCACATGCCGACCGCGATCGTTCCGCCCATCTACGACCCGGCCCTGGCGGACCGCAACATCTGGGCCGAAACCGAACCCGCCTACGCCATGTGCAAACGGCTGGGGCGGGAGGAAGGCGTGCTGGTGGGTGTTTCCGCAGGTGCCAACGTCAACACCGCCCTGCAAATCGCGGAAGAGGAGTTCGCCGCGGGCCGCGAAGCCGTCATCGTGACCGTGCTGTGCGATGGCGCGGAGAAGTA
>CAXUBG010000253.1:0-3773 GCA_964249285.1 uncultured Terriglobus sp.
GACGCGCAAGGGCATCGATATCTCCGGCATTGAACATGCCGATGGTCTTTCCTTTCATTGGACCGGGAGTTATCAGGGGACGATGAGCGAGGCAACGACGCTGGGCACGGACCTGAATGTTTTTGGCAGCTTCGATCCGAAGATACCGGAGAGCTATAAGGACTCTGAGTATCTCTTTCTTGCCAACATCGATCCGGTCTTGCAGTTGCGGGTGCGTCAGCAGATGCCCGGCGTGAAGATGGTAGCGGGCGACACGATGAATTACTGGATCAATGACCATCGCGCCAACCTGGAACAGGTGCTGCGCGAAGAAGACATCCTGATCATCAACGACACGGAGGCGCGCCTCCTCAGCGGCGAAAACAACCTTGTTACCGCAGCGAAGAAGATCATGGCCATGGGGCCGCGCTCGCTGGTGATCAAGCATGGAGAGTTTGGCGCTACAGCGTTCTTTAGCGAGCGGTCGTTCGGCACTGGTGCGAGTACGACGCCGTTCCGTGCGCCCGCGCTGCCCATCGATCAGGGTGTGGACCCCACCGGTGCGGGCGACTCCTTTGCGGGCGGCTTTTACGGCTACATCGCAGCGCAGCCGGAACTGACCCCGCAGGTCTTTCGCACCGCGCTCTTTTATGGCGGCGTGATGGGATCGTTCGCCGTGGAGCGGTTCGGCACGGAGCGGTTGCAGGAGACGACGCGCGAGGAGATCGACGCACGCTTTCAGTTGTTTCGCGAGATTTCACATCTGGACCTCGATGCCACGTAGGGTCACGCCCGGGCAGCCGCTCCGTTCGCCACGGACTGTGGTGCGGCGTGTCGAAACCCGCAAGCCGCGCGACCTGAACGGGGTGTATCCCGCGACGCGTGCGGAGCTGCGTCCGATCGCCCTGGCTGCGATGATCCTTGGTTTCCTGGCGCTGGCGGTGTGTGCCTCGCGCGGATGGCTGCTGCTGTATGGCGACGCGGTTGCGCACCTGGGCATTGCACGGCGCATTCTGGATGCGCGGTATCCGGGGCTGGCGCAATTGGGCGGGGTATGGCTGCCGCTGCCGCACTTGTTGATCATTCCGTTTGCCCAGCGAATGGACTGGTGGCAGAACGGCTTGGCTGGAGCGTGGCCTTCGCTGGCGGCCTATGTCATTGGCGTGACCGGCTGCTATGCGTTGGCACGGAAGCTGGTTTCGGCACCGTGGGCCTTTGCCGCGACGGCGTTCTTTGCCCTGAACCCGAATTTGCTGTACCTCTCGACAACTGCGATGACGGAGCCGCTGTTTCTGGCGCTGCTGCTGTGGGCCGCCGTTGTGGCCTATGAGGCAGTGGAGGCGCTCGGCGCAGGGAACCGCGCGACAGCCAGTTCGCGGATGATTGTGAGCGGCGTCTTGACTATGGCGATGGTGTTTACCCGTTACGACGGGTGGATCATTGGCGCGGTGATCTGGGCGGTGCTGGCGCTTGCCTGGTGGCGCTCGCCCGGGGAGACAAGGCAGAAGACACGATTGGCCTTCTTGACCATGACAGTATTGGCCGCCGCGGGGCCGCTGCTCTGGTTTGCGTATAACGCGAAGTACGAGGGTGACTGGCTGGACTTCATGCGCGGACCGTATTCGGCGGCGGCAATTGAGCGCAAGACGACACCGCTGGGAGCGAAGCCGCGGCGTGGCATGTATGACCCCGGTTGGGCACTGCTGTACTTCACCCGCGCGGCGCAGGTGGACGCGGTTGCGTATGAGCTTGGCTTTTGCGTGATGGCGGCAGCGCTGGCGGGGGCCTGGCTGCAATGGAAGCAGCGATTGCCGCGCATTGCGCTGCTCCTGTGGTTGCCGTTGCCGTTCTATGTGTACTCGGTGGCGTGGGGCCACGTGCCCATCTTTGTGCCGCAGCTGTATCCGGGTTCGTACTACAACTCCCGGTATGGAATGGAGCTCTTGCCAGCGCTCACGCTGGGAGCCGTGACTGCCTTGGCCGCGGTGGAGCGCTGGCTGCGGGGGAAAAGTGCCAGGCGCGCCGATGCGTTCTTCTTTGCTGTGCTCGTATGCATTGTGGTGAACGTGTTCGCGATGATGGGGACGTTTGGCGTGCTGGTGAACCACGTACTGGGCGCGAATGAAATCACCGGCGATCCGCGGGTGCCGAAGTGGTTGTCCGCGCCGCCGCTGGTCTATCAGGAGGCGGTGGTGAACTCCCGCACGCGTATACCGTTTGAGCAGGCGCTTTCAAAGGAGATCCTGCGGCTGTATGGGGGCGGGACGATCATGTTCGACACAACGGATCACATTGGGGCCATCCAGGATGCGGGTTTGCCGCTGAAGACGCTGATCAGTCCAATGGACTCCGAGAGCTTTGACCGTGCGCGTTTGCAGCCGGCGAAGTATGCGAGCCTGGTGGTCGCATTAGCGGGTGATCCTGTGTCAAAGGCGGTGGCGGCGCACCCTGAGGGGCTGAAGGAGATTGAAGTGATGTGCCATACGGATCAGCCATGTGCCACGCTGTACACCAGCGAGATGATGGCGGGAGGCGCGCGGTGATCCCATTCGTGAAAGCACACGCGTGCGGCAATGACTTTCTGATTGTCGACGAGGCACTGGCAAAGGGACGTTATGGGGAGATGGCGCGGCTGCTGTGCGCACGGACCACCGGCGTGGGCGCGGACGGCGTGGAACTCCTCCTGCGCCGCAGCGATGGAACGTTGGCGTTGCGGCTGTTCAACGCAGATGGTTCGGAAGCTGAACTGTCAGGGAATGGAACGCGATGTGTGGCGGCTTGGCTGGCCTACAGCGAGGGTTTGCGCGAGACTGCGTTTGAGACGCTGGGCGGCGTGCGGACGTGCCGTGTGGTGGAGTGCGCGGAGGAGCATTTCCTGATTGAGACCGCGATGGGTGTGCCCCGCGTACAGGAGCAGGTGGTGCAGGTGGATGGCGCCGGCCCGGTCGCGGGCGCGGTGGTGGATGTGGGCAATCCGCATTTTATAGTGTTTACAGAGGATGCGGCGTTCCGTACGCACGGGCTCCCATGGGAGCAGATGGGCGCGTTGATCTCTGCGCATCCGGACTTCCCACACGGAACGAACGTGGAGTTTGTCCAGGTGCAAGCGCCCGGTGAGATTGCGTTTCGCATCGTTGAGCGGGGCGTTGGGCCGACGGCGTCTTCGGGGACGGGAACGTGCGCGTCAGCGGCGGCGAGCATGGTGCTGCGGGGATGCGAACGGGCCTTGCGTGCAAGCTCGCCAGGCGGTGCGCAACAGGTTTCGTGGCCGGAGAACGGGCCGATGCTGCTGACCGGACCTGCGGCAATCATCTGCGTGGGCGAGGTCAGCGCGGCGGGATTTGGCCAACAGTGATCAAGCCAGCGGGGCTAAGCCCGGGCGCGCGCATCGCAGTGGTGTCGCCGGCCAGTGCACCAAAGGAGCCGCTGGTGCGGCTTGGCATGGAGCGGCTGCGTCTGCTGGGCTACGAGCCGGTGCTGATGCCGTCCGCGCTGGCCAGCGGACCTTTGTATTACGCGGGTGGCGCAGCGGCGCGGGTTGCTGACCTTCACGCGGCCTTTGCCGATCCTGCGATCGACGCAGTGCTGTGCACACGGGGCGGATGGGGCACGGCGGAGCTGCTGCCGCTGCTCGATGCGGATCTGATCCGCGCGCATCCCAAGCCGTTCCTTGGCTTCAGCGACCCTACGACGCTTCATCTTTGGTTTGCGCAGGCGTGCGGGATGCACACGTTTTACGCCCCGATGCTCTCACCAGACTTTGCCCGTGAGGGCGGGCTCGAGGCGGGCGTGGA
>CAXUBG010000254.1:0-3750 GCA_964249285.1 uncultured Terriglobus sp.
GTGCTTACGTGATATTTTCAAAACTCTAACTGGACCAACTAACGGGGGCAGGTCAGGAATTGACCTGATGGTATGGACTCGGCCCGGATACCAGCATTTGGTAAGGTGTCTGGCGAAGGAGAGCAGCTATGCCAGCAACGAGTGTCGTTAGTCTCGATACAGCGAAGAATGTCTTTCAGGTTCATGGAGTAGATAGCAGCGGGAAGGTCACACTGCGGAAGCGCCTGCGAAGAGGCCAGCTGACGGATTTCTTCGCGAATCTTCCCGTATGCGTCGTCGGATTGGAAGCCACGCAAGGAGCGCACCATTGGGCACGTGTCTTGGGAACGTTTGGCCGTACCGTTCGGCTGATCGCACCACAGTTTGTGAAGCCCTATCTGCAGTCACAGAAGAACGACGCTAATGATGCGGCAGCGATCTGTGAGGCGATCAGCCGGCCACAGATGCGGTTTGTGCCAAGAAAGACAGTAGAGCAGCAAGATCTACAAGCGCTTCACCGAGTGCGGAGCCGCTTAATCGGAACGCGAACCCAGATCGGGAACCAGATTCGTGGTTTGCTTGCCGAGTATGGGATCGTGCTACCTCAACACCTGAGTCACGTAAGAAAGATGTTGCCACAGTTGACCGAAGAGAGTGAAACCCGCTTGAGCGGATTCGCCAAACGCCTATTCACAACTCTCTATGAAGAGTTGTGTGCGCTCGCCCAGCGCATTCTGGTGATAGAGGCGGAACTCAACCAAGCATTTCAGCAAAATGCATTGTGTCAGCGTATCGCCGAAGTCGAGGGAGTCGGTCCGGTAACAGCAACAGCCGTGGTCGCCGCAATCTCGAACGGAACTACTTTCGACAATGGGCGGCAGTTTGCCGCCTGGCTCGGCTTGGTGCCGCGGCAAAACTCCAGCGGAGAGAAACAGCGACTCTCAGGCATTACCAAGAGAGGCGATTGTTATCTACGAACCCTGCTGGTGCACGGCTCGCGATCGGTTGTCTTCCGTGCTTCTAAGAAAGAGGATGCGCGCAGTAAATGGATTGCGGAAAAACAGAAGAAGCTCGGGACGGCAAAGGCGTGTGTAGCAGTAGCGAATAAGAATGCGCGCATTATCTGGGCGCTTCTGGCTCACGATGAGCCTTACCGCCGCGCCGCCTGAGCGCGGAAAAGTTTTCCTGAGATTGCACGAGTGTCGAGTGATGGCGTAACCGGGTAGACCGGCTTCTTTCAAACCTGACTGGGGGCTGGGCCTACGAGGCCGATGACCTGTTGCAGGAGAAGAAGCGCAGATTCCATCAGGGCCCGAGGGTGACGACCCTCAACTTCGAGGCCGGATATATGCACGCAGTCTTACCTCCAAAACGCCTGATCGAGATCTCTTGCAAACCGGGCCGAGTCCATATATGCCCCCTGAATCCGCACACGCATGATACAAGATTGCGGTCATGTTTTCCATTCATAGTTGTTGTGAGCGGGGATGGCGGTGTGGGGCAAGGGGCTGGCGTTTGAAGCCTGTTGCCCCACCTCAGCAACGTAGAATTCGGCGGTGCTCGCGTTCTGTGCGAGCACCGCAAACTCCGAGGGCGTGCGATATCCCAAGCTGCTATGCGGACGGGCTTCGTTGTATTCCTTTCGCCAGTGCTGGATCTGCCGACGCGCTTCGAATAAGTTGCGGAACCAGCTCACGTTCAAACATTCGTCTCGTAACTTGCCGTTAAAGCTTCCACATGTCCGTTCTGCATGGGGCGGCCTGGCTGGATGTGTTCCAGCGTGATGCGCCGGTTGATGCACCAAGTGAGAAAATGCCGGCTAGTCAGTTCGGGCCATTGTCGCAACGAATGCGCTCGGGCCATCCGCGTGTAGCCGCCAGCCTGTCAAGCACGCGGGTAACACGCGGGCTCGGGAAGCTGGTATCGACATCGAGCGCCAGACATTCGCGCGTGTAGGTGTCGACAACACTGAGCACCCGGATCGCGCGTCCGCTTGCCAGTCCATCGGAAACGAAGTCCAACGACCAGCGTTCATTGGCTCGGGTGGCGGCAACCGCCGGGGTGCCCACGCGCACTAGTCGTTTGCGGCGCCTGCGCTTCACACACAGCCCTGCCGCGCGGTACACGCGCCAAACCCGTTTGTGGTTGACCCGTTCGCCGTCCCGTTGCAATAGGATGTGCAGCCGGCGATACCCAAAGCGCGGCTTCTCTCGCGCTCACTCGACTAACTTGTCGCGTAGCTCCGCATCGCACCGCGAAGAGCGATAACGGAACGTCGACACCGGCAGTTGCAAAACGCCCCACGCGCGCCGCTCGCTGAAAGCAAAGTCCTGCTTCAGGTGCTCCACAGCCGCCTTCACTGCTGTGAGCTCCAGCCGTTTTTTCGAATCACTGACTGCAGCGCATCTTTATCCAAGCTCAGATCTGCCACCAGTTTCTTCAGCCGCGCATTCTCATCCCGCAATTGCTTGGCTTCCTGCGCCTCGCTCACGTCCATGC
This sequence comes from uncultured Terriglobus sp., assembly GCA_964249285.1. Lineage (GTDB taxonomy): Bacteria > Acidobacteriota > Terriglobia > Terriglobales > Acidobacteriaceae > Terriglobus. Next base: position 2,479 of record CAXUBG010000254.1, read on the forward strand.
CGCCGTACTTCGCTTTCCAGGCCTAGATCGTGTACGTGCTCACGCCGACTTCCCGCGCCACGTCCGCCGCTTTGCGGCCAGCATCCAACTGCTGCAGCGCAGCGATAATTGCTGCTTCACTGTGCTTACTCTTCGGCATCTGCTTCCCCTTCCCTACGTACGAAAATCATAATCAACTTCGTACGAATTCTGGCGAGCAGGTCAGAATGACTAACTTGCACCCGCTAGAGCAAGACTAACCGAATTTACAGAAAGATTGTTGCTTTATCGTTGCAATGAAGCCGAAACATTAAATATTTTATCCCCGAAAGATATCAAGAAGTCCAGCGTCTGATTCATAAGAGTGAAAATATAGTTTTCTAAGCTACCGTTCCTTCGAATCTCTTCATAGTTAGCGTGCTCAAAGTCAAATTTACTTCGCAGCTCTTGAAGAAAGGTCAGATCAGTCTTGGCTTGCTCAGGAGCCCAAAATCAGGTAGTGTCCTCACGCTTTGCTTGCAGTGAAGATCAGCTAAATTCCAGTGGCACATTTAAAGTGTACGGCACTCCTAATTTACTCCCTACTGTCAGTACAAACTCCGCTGTTTTCCGAACGCCTTCTTCGTTGATAAGATTCAGGACGGAACGATTGTGCAATGCAGGAATTGGCTTACTAATCCATGTTTCAGCCTCTTCATCCATAAAATCTCTTATATAGGATTGTAGAAAATCAGGGAAATCAGACAATTGTTTGTATGGCATGATTAGATGTTCTATTTTAGTCCCATATTAGTAAGGGGCCGATGTATCGAGAATCACTAGATTGGACGTTCCCGGTGCTCTAGCGGCAGGAACAAGGATCGCATTGTACTTACTTGATGCCCAACTGCCCAAAGACTGAGTACTGAATAGTCATCCACGGTGAGTTGAGAAGGTGAAACGCCTAACTCTTTCTGTACAGAAGGATCTGTCAGATCGAGAACATTATCGATATTGACGGTTCTTTCCACTACTGCTGTTTTTGACAAGTCCACTCCGTAGTAGTTCATCTCCCCCATGAGAGCTCCTTCCGATGTGCTTGTGTATAGTGCTCCTACTCCTGGTGGACTATACCGATGATCTGCCTGGACGTTGCCTGGAGCTATGTTCCATGCTGAATCTTTATATTTCTCGTTTACCCCCCTTGTAATTGTGCCTTGATAGCGCTTCCCTGGCGGTGGTGTGCGAGTCAAGAGTGACTTCTGCTCTGACGGTGGTCTATCGCTCGAGCTGTTCTCGGTATGTCCGCTATCC
>CAXUBG010000255.1:0-3749 GCA_964249285.1 uncultured Terriglobus sp.
CGCCCTCCCAGCGCCGTGTTATTCGGCTGAAAGCTCCAGGGAATGAACGCGGTAAAGCCCCCAGTCTCCTCCTGCAATTGCCGCACCACCTCGAAGTGGTTGACGCGTTGCTCCATCGTCTCGCCCACCCCGAACATCATGGTCGCGGTCGTCCGCATGCCAAGTTCGTGCGCCGTGCGATGCACATCCACCCAGTCCTGCGTGCGGCATTTCAGCCGGGCAATGCGCTTGCGCACATCATCGTCCAGAATCTCCGCGCCGCCGCCGGGAATCGACTGCAGCCCGGCATCGCGCAGTCGCATGATCGTGTCACGCAGACTCAAGTCACTATACTCGGCGATGGCCAGTATCTCGCTGGCGGAAAGGCAGTGCAGCCAGATAGAGGGAAAGCGCTCTTTGATGCCGCGAAACAGCGATTCAAACCACTCAATCTTCAGGTCCGGATGGATGCCGCCCTGCATCAACACGCCCGTGCCGCCCATCTCCTCGGTTTCGGCAATCTTGGCATAGATCGTCTCGAAGTCCAGGATGTAGCCCTCGCTCGCCAGCTTGCCTTTCAGCGGCCGGTAGAAGGCGCAAAAGGTGCAGTATTCCGTGCAGAAGTTGGTGTAGTTGATGTTGCGGTCGATGATGTAGCTGACCACGCCCTCAGGATGCAGCCGCCGCCGCACCGCGTCCGCCTCCATGCCAATGCCGATCAGATCGTCGGAGGCAAAGCAATCCAGCGCCTGTTGCCGCGTAATCCCCATGCTCTTTAGAGTACCCGGGCCGCTCCAGCGGTTCCAGCCCAGGACGATTAACGGCGGAACAGCAGGATTAGCAGGAGTGCCAGCACCGCCAGGCAGACCAGGAGAATGGCCAGCGCCATCTGCCGCTGCTGATGGACAGCTTTGCCCAGCGAAGCCACCTGCGTTTCGCCTTCCAGCAGCCGCGCCGCGCTTCGCTCGTCTGCATCGCGCATATGCCGAAGGTCGCCGCTCAACGCGGCAACCTGCCCGGCTTGCCCCGCCAGCGATTCCGCAAAGGCAGCGTGGCTCTTCGCTACGGACGCAAGCTCACCCGCCAGCCTGTCCAGCGCCTCGGCATCAGCCCGGGAGCCGCCGCGGGACGCGGCAAACACCTCCAGCATCGGCACAACACGCGCCAACGCAGGCCCAAGCCGCTTCAACAACGCAAGAACTTCCAGCCATCCCATCTCAGAAAGTCTATGCCGAAATTCAAGCCGGCGATGATGCAGGGGCGATTCGGGAAACGCTCCCGCCAGTGCTCGCTCTACGTGCGCTCAGATTCCTTCCATGTTCCAGGCGCATATCGGACCCAAATGTTGACGTAATGAACAACGCCACAGATAGCCTGTCGTGTTTTCCGCCGCCCGGAGAGTGTTCCACGTGGACCACTCCCAAACGGCCGCGAACGACCCCGCTTCCTTCGGACCGCGCTCCGTCTACGCACCACCGGCGGCCCGCAACCGGACAGATGGGTCTGCCCGTGCGTCATTTCACGTGCATCTGGCGCGAACACAGGTGTGATAATTCGATGGAACGCATGAGCGACCAGACTGTGTCCCCCGCCGCCGCGCCGCCGCACGCAGTAAAGTTTGGAACCGATGGCTGGCGCGGCATCATCGCCGATGACTTCACCTACGCAAACGTGCGCGTCGCGGTGAGCGCCATTGCTCATTACGTACGGCACAATGAGGATGCTTCCAAAGGCGTCTGCGTGGCGTACGACACGCGCTTCGGCTCGCCGCAATTCGCGCGGCTGGCAGCAGACGTCCTGGCCGGTGCAGGCATTCCCGTGTTGCTGGCGGACCGTGTGACTCCGACCCCGGCGCTCTCCTACGGTGTGCGGCAGCGCGGTGCCGCGGGCGGCATCATGATCACCAGCTCGCACAATCCCGCGCAATGGAATGGCGTCAAGTACAAGGCCAGCTACGGCGGGTCCGGTTCGCCCGGCATCATCAAGCAGATTGAGGGCTATCTCGGCCAGCCGCTGCCTGCGGCCGCGCAGCCTGGCGCCATCACGGAAACAGATTTTCTGCCGGACTACATCGCCGCGATCTCAGCCTTCGCCGACCTGCCAAAGATTGCCGCGTCCGGCTACCGGTTCCTGATTGACAGCATGTACGGCGCGGGTGCGGGCGTCCTGCGGGGCATTTTTAAGCAGGCGGGCGTCCCCTGCGTGGAAATGCGTGCGGAGCATAACCCGCTGTTCCCCGGCATCAACCCGGAACCCATCCTGCCACACATTGCCACCACGCAGCAGCGCGTCGTCGCTGAACACTGCGATGCCGGCCTGATCACCGATGGTGACGCGGACCGCATCGGCGCGGTAGACGGGCAGGGCAATGTCGTCGATGCGCACAAAATTTACGCCATCCTGCTTCGCTGGCTTCTGGAGCGGAAGGGCTGGCCGGGCGGCGTCACCCGAGCCTTTAATACGACCAGGATGCTCGACCGGATCGCCGCCAAGCACGGCCGCAAGCTCTACGAGCACGGCATCGGCTTCAAATACGTCTGCGATCTGATGCTCTCCGAAGACATCCTCATCGGCGGTGAAGAATCCGGCGGCGTCGGGATCAGCCGCCATCTGCCGGAGCGCGACGGCATCCTGAATGCGCTGCTCATCGCCAACGTGATGGCGGACGAGAAGCAAACGCTCGCCGAACTCGTTGCCTCCCTTCAGGCCGAGTTCGGCGAACACCAGTATGGCCGCATCGATATGCACATCGACGGCCGCCTGAAGCAGTCCGCCATCGCACGCGCGGGCAGCGGCCTGCGGGAGATTGCCGGCTATCGCGTGCTGCGCACCGAGACCATGGACGGCATCAAGTTCTATCTCGGCAATCCCCAAGCCGCCACCCTTCAGAACGCCGCCGAAACGTGGCTGCTGCTGCGCGCCTCCGGCACCGAGCCATTGCTCCGCGTCTACTGCGAATCGACGTCGCAGGACGCAGTCGAACGCATCCTGAAAGCGGCCGAGCAGTTCGTGCTGGAGGGCTGATGATCGAACAGGTGCAATCCAGGCGGGTGGCGGGCATCGCCGCGCGATGCTCCAACGGCAATCCTGCGGCGATTGGCGCACTGTGGGAGCGTTTCTTTCGTGACAACGTAGCGAACACGGTGAAGGGGAATGGCATGTACGCCGTGTACTTCGACTACGAAGGCGATTTCACAAAGCCGTATACCTTATTGATCGGCGCGGAGATCGCCCGGGATACCACGGTGCCGCAAGGAGTGCGGGAGTGTCTGATCGAGGCAGGCCCGTATCAACCGTTCGATGCATCTGGTCCGAAACCGGGGAGCATCATCGCAGCGTGGCAACGCGTATGGGCCAGCAACGTACCCCGTGCATACCGTACTGACTTTGAAAGCTACGGTCCCGGGGAACAGGTGACCATCTTCGTAGGCCTTCGGCAGTAGCCACCCGGTAAACTGGCATGATGGCAAGCATGGAAGCCAAGACCCCGCCCAGCTGCATCACGGTTACCACCCAGGGCATTCTGTTCGACATGGATGGCGTCCTGATCAGCTCTATCGGGAGCGCCGAGCGGTGCTGGAAGCGCTGGGCGGAGATCTACGCGATCCCGGACTGGCAGAACTTCCAGTTTCCGCACGGCGTCCGCGCCAGCGATACCATCGCGCGTCTGCGTCCCGATGCCGATCAAGCCAAAGCGCTGCGTGTGATCGAAGATCTGGAACTGGACGATGTGGGTGACCTGACTGTGCTGCCCGGCGCCCGCGATCTGC
>CAXUBG010000256.1:0-3716 GCA_964249285.1 uncultured Terriglobus sp.
GTGTGGCCCATGTCGATGGGGTCGAAGGGAGTAGCCCACGTGCCGTCGTTCAGCTTGGCACGCATGAAGCCGGTCTGCGGGTCCCAGTTGTTCTTGTATGTCTTGGAGAGCTTGACGCGCTCGTCGCACGCGGCGGTGTTGCCCGTGTGTTTGGCCAGGTTCGCGATGGCCCAGTCGTCGTAGCAAAACTCAAAGTGCTTCGAGACCGACTCGCCCTCGAGGTCGGCCGGGATGTAGCCCTTTTCGCGATGTGCCTTCATGCCGCTCACGTCGTCAAGGCGGCCGCGCTGCAGCATGGTGTACGCGCGGGCGTAGTCCACCGTGCCCTTGCCGATTCCCTTATTGCAGGCCTCCGCAATGACGGACGCGCAGTGAAAGCCGGTCATGCACTCCGTCTCGCGCCCATACAAAGGCCAGACGGGCGCGCCCGCGGGACTCTCCTCGCCCATGCGAATGAGGGCGTTGACGAACTGCGGCACACGCTCCGGCTCGATCAAGGTGTAGGCCGGGTGCGCGGCGCGGAAGGTGTCCCATAGCGAGAAGGTGGTGTAGTTCTGCGCGCCCGTGGGCAATGTGTGGACGGCGTTATCCATGCCGCGATACTTGCCGTTGCAGTCGTCGAAGCGCGTTGGGCCCAGCGACATGTGGTACAGCGCGGTGTAGAAAATCTTCTTCTGCCCGGGCGTGGCAAAATCTGCGTGAACCTTGCCGATCTGCGCGCGCCACTTGTTTGCCGCGGCCGTGCGCACACCCTCAAAATCCCACCCGGGCACTTCGGCCTGGATATTCTCGGCAGCGGATTCCGCGCTGACCGCGGAAATGCCCACCTTCACGTGGATGACCTCATCCGCGTGCGTTTCGAAGTACAGCACCGCCTTCAGGTTCGCGCCTTCTGTCTTGCCAACCGCGACCGTCTGGTCATCCTGAAAGAAATGCATGTGCTTTGGCGCTTTGGATACCTGCAACGCAAAATAGGCGTGGCGTCCTGGCCCCCATGCATTCGAGACATGGCCGCCCGCGATGCTGTCCGTGCCTGTGCGATCCAGCGCGCCGGACACGACGACGGACTTGCCGTTGTACAGCTGTGAGTGGTGCAGATCGACCAGGATGTAGGCCTGCTGGCTGGCCGGAAAGGTGTAGCGATGCACGCCCACGCGCTCGGTCGCGGTCAGTTCCGCGCGGACCTTGGGCGTGTCCAGCGTGACGGCGTAGTAGCCGGGCGTCATGATCTCCGTCGCGTGGCTGAAGCGCGAGCGGTAGCCTCTCTCCGGGTTCTCGCGCGTGCCCGGCTGCAACTTGGCCTCACCCACGCCGGGTGTCACCAGAAAGTCGAGCAGGTCTGCCGCGCCGGTGCCGCTCAGGTGCGTGTGGCTGAAGCCCATGATCGACGTGTCTGTGTCGTGGTAGCCGGAACACCAATCCCAGCCCTCGTTATAGGTATCGGGGCTAAGCTGCACCGCGCCAAAAGGCAGGCTGGGACCAGGATAGGTATGGCCATGGCCACCCGTGCCAATATGCGGATCCACCCACTGCAGCACGTCGTCGTTTTTGACTGCTGGCGCTTCGGCAAACAGCGCCGTGCTGCGCAAGGTGGTGTTCGCAACAGCGGCAACGGCGGTGGCGGATTCGAGGAACTTACGGCGCGTAATCATGGATGTCTCCGGCGCATCCATGGTACCGCGAGTACTAGGGCGAGCGCTGCCACTAAGCCTTGCCTGCCGATCAAAGTGCTTCGGAAAGACGTTCATGACGAAGAGCAGCCAACCGTGTCTGCTCGAGGTCATCTCGATAGAACATGTTGAACGTGTCGAACGGGATTAAACGCTCCGCCTCAGGGTGGGCGATATGGAGGCGAGTTGTGAGAATGGGGAGCAGATCAAAGCTGTCAGCATCGATACACTGCACAGTCAGAATGCGGAATAGGTTCTGGTACGTCAGATCCTTGTGTGCCATCATCGGCGGCAGGCAGCACCCTTGATGAGGACATCCTGGGGGAGCCATGTTTGCAAGCGGGGTGACATTGCCGGCCAGCTTCAGCGCATATCCGATTGCGAGTGCGTCTGGATGGCAGGGACGGGATGATGTCTTGGGCCTTGAAGACGGAAGTTTGCTCCAAGATGCGCCGGAGTACCTCAGTGAGTGTGACGCGATGCGCAGCAGCGCTGTAGCCGCTAAGCTGGCCGGCTTGCGGCACGGACTGGTGCCTGCCACGCGCCGTTCTTGACTTATTGCTTGCCCTCCTGCTTCAGCATGGCCTTCCAGTCATTCGCGGTCTGCTCCGCGTAGGCTTTGGCGAAGCCGAGCATGGCGGAGGAGAAGCGGTTGCCGGATCCGATGTAGCCCGCGATGGCGCAGGGGTTGCCGGAACGGGCGTGGCCGCGAGCGAGCAGTTCGCCGCAGACGCGGGCGTATTCGGTCAAGCCGGCGGCGTCGACTTTCGTGAGATCAAGCGCGGCCTTGTGGTCGTTGAGTTGGCGGACGAGGTAGTCGCGTCCGCCCATGCGCGTCCAGCCCAGCAAGGGGTCGCGCTGGAGCTGCATGGCGCGCTGGCCGCGCGCGGCGCGGCGGCCGTTGTTCTTCTCATTCTGTGCGCCTGGCAGGTAGGGCGCGTAGCACGAGGGAGCCTCTTCCTTGATCTGCAGGAACATCGGATCTGCCGGGCCGTTGCCCTCCATGTAGACACAATAGGCGTGCAGGCCGACGGAACCTGTGCCAACCACCTTGAAGGCGGCGTCCACCGGCTTGAATTGCGAGAAGAGATGGTCGCGCTCCGGCAGCAGCGATTTGCGGTACTCCGCGAGTGAGCCGATGACCGCGCGTTTTTCCGCAGGTTTGAGCAGGCGGAGCAGCGGCGGGTCCGCGCGAAAGGTGCGTTTGCCGCCTTTCTGTTCGGTCAGCCGGTCCAGCAGGTGTTGCGGAGAAGCGCGCTCCGCCTCATTCAGGATGCTGTGGATGGAATCGATGGTGTGCAGCCGGTGCACCTCGTAGCGGGCAATCTCCAGGAACGGCATCCGCGCGAGCCGGTGCATCAGTTCGGCGTACGACGTAAGAAACGCAGCCGCGGCGGCGTGTGCTTCTCCTCCTTTCAGCCGGTCGGTTTCGCCGGCCAGCAGGATGCTGGTGGCCATGCGCTTGACGTCCCATTCGAAGGGCGCGCGGATACTCTCGTCAAAGTCGTTCACATCGAAGACCAGGCGGCCATCGGGGCCGGCGAAGGCGCCCAGGTTCTGGATGTGCGCGTCGCCGCAGATCTGGCACAGGATGCCGGTGTTTGGCATGCGCGACAGGTCATACGCCATGACCGGGGCGGCGCCGCGAAAGAAGGCAAAGGCGTTGACGCTCATCCGCTGCCGTTTCAAGGGGATGAGGAACTGAATGCGCGACCGCTCAGACGCCTGCAGCAGCTTCATGGCATCACGCTTGCCCAGCTTCCTGGTCCACTCACCCAGGGCGTGGCGGGCAGTTGCCTTGCGGGCGGCGCGGCCCGGCTTGAAACGGTCGTCCATGGCTCTCCCTGGCGGCGCGGTGCCAGGGCTCGCCTGGACGCGGTACATGATCGAGCACGATGTTACTGCAACGATCACCTGCTCCGTGCCCGGATTCTCGGTACCAGTCAGTCCGACCGATCGCTGGTGCTGCCCTACATCAGCAGCGCCCGTGGAAAAAGTGTTCCACGTGGAACATTCCGAGGAGGCTGGCTCCTGCTGTGTTTGATC
>CAXUBG010000257.1:0-3626 GCA_964249285.1 uncultured Terriglobus sp.
CTCCAAGGTTGTTACACATAGTTAAAGTTGAACGATCAGCCAGCCATCCCCGGTAGGAATGACAGCGTAGGGCAATGAAATTTGCTGCAGGACCGGCGCCTCGTCGCGCTCCGCTGGCGTGTACTCAACCAGACGATTCGCCTGCATCGTGGTGGCTCGCTCTTGAGCACTGTCCGTCACGACGGCGGAGGGCAGGACGCTGGGAACAAGCGCCTTCTCTGCGGGCCGCCGATGGTGAGCCCTGGTGTGTGCACTGGAGCTGCGCTTTGAAAAGGTAAAGCTTGCGGTGATCAGGTGCGGCACACTATTCCGCGCCGGCCGGCCGGCCATCTTCTCAGGTGTAACGACCAGGGTATGGCTTTCAGTCGCCAGCATGGGCGCAGTGACCGCATGATGAAAGTCAATCAGCAAGCGGCCGTGCCCAAGCGCAACCGTCGCCGTGCTCACAGCACACAGCAGCACAGCGCAGGCAAGGCCGCGCGAAACCCTGCTTGCCTCACGCGGCGGCCATTGCAGGACGCGGCCGACGCGGCGGCTCACGTCGGATTGGCGTCCCAGGGCGGAGACTGTCAGCGCTGAGGCACGGCGGCCGAGTGAACGCTCCGCCAACTGAATCAGGCACGCGGCGTACGCCTTGGGTGCCCCGGTTTCGCGCAGCACCGCATCATCGCAGGCTAACTCCCGTTCCAGGCACAGACGCCGTTCCATCCACAGCAAGCCGGGACTGAACGGGAACAGTGTGAGGCCGACCTTCTGCAGCAGGTTGGTGCAGTCGTCAAAGCGGCGCACATGCTCCCACTCATGCAGGAGGATCCGCTGGAGGTCAGTCTCGCTGGTGCCGTCCATCACGGCCAACGGCAGGAGAATACGCGGATGCAGATACCCCACCACGCTTGGCCGGTCCACCCCCTCTGCGACACACACCTGAACATGGCGGCGGAACTTCGCGCCAGCCCGTCCATTCAGCCACTCGGCCAGCGTCTGGCACTGGCCGGTCTGCGTGGCAGATCGCGTGACAGCGCGCAGATACACTGTGCCGCGCAGCAAACCAAAAGTACGGAGTAGCGAGAGGAGCAGCCAAAGCGCCGCAACCGGCACCGCCCAGAGTACATTCAACCGCACAGGAGGAGCCTGCGTTGCATATCCAGCCGGCTGGTGCAAGAACATCAGCAGCGGCAAGACGATCGCCGTTGCAAATGCCAGCATCCACACCGCCGACCGGAACGTTGCCGGAAGAGCGGGCAGCAATCGCAGGCAGACCACGATGCAAAGCGCCAGCACGGTGGAGGTCCAGACGGCAGCGTCAAACATTTCGTCAAGCAAGGCGGCAGCGTGCATCACGTGCGGCAGCATCTCAGCGCCTCCCCTTATTCGAATGCGGCTCTGGTCCGGATGGGTCATCCGCCATGGCTTCAATTGCCTGTTTCAACCGCGCCAGTTCACCAGGCGTCACGTCACCGTCGCCGAGCAGTGACACCAAGAGGCTCTCGCGCGAGTTCCCAAAGAAACGTTGCAGCACATGGCGCACCTCTGACCGGCTCGCCTCATGCTCGGCGACACAGGCTGTATACAGATACGCGCGTCCGTCCTGCCGGTGCGTCAGGTATCCTTTCTGCTCCAGCACGCGCACGGTGGTCAAAACGGAAGTGTACGCGAGCGGGCTCGCCTCCGCGACCGCCTCAACCACCTCAGCGACAGAGCATTCGCCTCGCCGCCAAAAGACGCGCATCAGCCTGAGTTCGGCTTCGGTCAACGTGATGGAACGCTTTGGAGGCATTTGCTTTCGGGCTATCCGGCACGTAGCGGACACCTGTCTGACGAAGCAACTACATCATTAGTTAGCAAGGGGTGCGACGCGGCGGTTCGTCCGCTTTCATGCGCTGTCTGATAAAGCTGGCAGAATGGGAACAGGGGTCGGCGCGGCGACGCGGGCCCCCGGCGTGTGCAGCAGCATACGTGCGTTGCGGGAGGAAGTGGTATGAACGATCGCAGAGCCTTTCTTAAGTCGGCTGCCGTCTGTGCTCCCGCCGCGATGCTGTCCTCAGGCGCTTCAACTCAGGTTGCCGCGCCTCTTGGTGCACGATTGAAGCCGGGCTCGATCCCGGTCAGCACGCTGCCGCAGCACTTCGCCGTGGAACCGGGCATGCACAACCTGGAGAACGGCTACTGGGGCGTCATGCCACGGTCGGTCGCGGATGTGTACGCGCAGCAGACGGCGTATGTAAACCGGACGAACTCCGTGTGGGCGCGCAATGTATTGCCGGGTGGTGCCTGCCTGGCAGCTGGCGGACGCGAAGCCCGGGAGGCGATTGCCAGCATGGTGGGTGCGCACCCTGATGAGATCGCCATCACGCGCAGCGGCTCCGATGCGCTGCAGCACCTGATCACGGCCTACAAGCCGCTGAAGCCCGGCGACGCTGTCATCTATTGCGACCTGGACTACGACGCCATGATCGCCTCCATGGACTGGCTTGGCGATCATCGCGGCGCGGAGGTGGTACGGTTCGCGATGCCGGAACCCGCGACGACCGCCAACATCCTGGCGGCGTATGACGGCGTGTTGAAGCGCACGCCGAACGCCAGGCTGCTGCTGGTCACGCAGGTGTCAAACCGCACCGGCCTGGTGACACCGGTGCAGGAGATTGTCGCCATGGCGCGCGCACGCGGCGTGGATACCATTGTGGACATTGCGCATGGCGTTGCGTGCCTGGATTTTCAACTTGCTGACCTCGGCTGCGACTTTGCCGGATGGAGCGTGCACAAGTGGACTTCCGCGCCGCTGGGGACGGGTGCAATGTACATCCGCAAAGGCCGCATCGACGACATCGACATTGCGTATGACAACCACGAGCTGCCGCCGCACGACATCACGGCACGGGCGCCGGCCGGTACCGTGAACTTCGCCGCCGTTCTGACCATTCCCACAGCCGCAGACTTTCACTTTGCGGTGGGCGCGGCGGCCAAGGATAGGCATCTTCGCAGCCTGCGCAACCGGTGGGTGGATGCGGTTCGCGACCTTCCCGGTGTCGAAATCTGTGTGCCGGACGACCCTGCCCGCTACTGCGCGATCACCAGCTTCCGCCTGCGCGGCATGCGCACGGACGAACAGGCACAGCTGCTGCAGCACGTGCTGTTTGAGAAGTACCGCGTGCACACCGTGTGGCGCAAAGGCGTTGCCAAGGGACCGGTGATCCGCGTGACACCAGGCCTGTACACGACGGTTGAGGACTGCGACGCGCTGGCGAAGGCCCTGCACCGCGAACATGCAATGTTTACCTGATTGATTTTGTCTGAGTGGTGACCCGGGCAGGAGTCCAACCTGCGACCTTCGCCTTAGGAGTGCGCCGCTCTATGCATCTGAGCTACCGGGCCACGTGCCCTTAGTGTACCGCCTGCTTTGGTAAACTCTGGGTGAGGGTCCTCATGCCAGAGATCGTTCGCCGCAAGGCTGTTTCCGTGAAGATCGGCAGCGTGCGCGTTGGGTCGGACGCACCCGTCGTGGTGCAGTCCATGACCAACACCGACACCGCCGACATCGAGAGCACGGTGCAGCAGGTGGCTGCGCTGGCCCGCGCCGGGTCGGAGATGGTGCGAGTCACAGTTAACAACGACGAGGCCGCTAAAGC
>CAXUBG010000258.1:0-3621 GCA_964249285.1 uncultured Terriglobus sp.
CGCGCAGACGACGGCGATGTTCATCGGTTGTCCAATCGACTCAGCTTTCTTGGTGGCGGCAGCAAGGATGGTGCGTGCTTCGGCGAGGGTGACGCTTGCTCCTGTTGCGGGTGCGGTGGCGCTCATCGGATCTCCTGGGGTGCGGCGTTGCCGACCCCATACTAGGATGCCGATGCACAGTGCATCGGCATCGAGAGTAAGCAACGGTTGAACGCTTACATCGAGAAGAAATCCTTCACCTGCTGGATCACCACGTCGCGGCTCACGTCGGAGATGGCTTCGATCAGCGGCAGCTGTTTGGGACACGCGGCGACGCAGTTCTGCGCCATGCCACACTCCTGCACGCCGCCGTCGCCGGCCAGCGCACGCAGCCGTTCTTCCTTCAGCACCTTGCCCGCCGGGTCCATGTTGAAGAGCTTCACCTGTGCGATCGTGGCCGCGCCGACGAAGTCAGTCGACTCTTTGAACTGCGGGCACACCTCCATGCAGATAGTGCAGGAGATGCAGTTCGACAGCGGGTAGCGCTGCTCCTGCACCTGTGGAAACTGCCGCGGCGCCGCGCCCAGGTCATAGGTGCCGTCGATCGGCACCCAAGCCTTCACTGCCTTCAGGTTGCGGAAGAGCACGGAGCGGTCGACCGCCAGGTCGCGGACCACGGGGAACTTCGACAGCGGCGCCAGGCGCAAAGGCTGGTCGAGCTTGTCTACAAGAGCCGAGCAGGCCATGCGCGCCTTGCCGTTGATCAGCATGGCGCAGGAGCCGCAGATCTCCTCCAGGCAGTTTGCATCGTAGCTGATCGCGGTGGTCACCGCGCCAGAGCTGTTCACCGGGTCCATGGCAATGTCGCCCAGGACGCTGGTGATATTCAGGCCCTTGCGGTACGGCAGCTCAAACTCTTCCGTACGGGCCGGAGCGTCAGGCGACGCCTGACGCTTGATGGAGACCCTGTAGCTCGTACCCTTGTAGGGTTGCGCCTTGGTGCCGTTATGGCCGTTCTTTGTCATTGTGGACATACCTACCTCGTTGTGCCCGGTCTTCGCAGACCCAGGTATTGCTTTGCTTGTGCTACTCGCGATGCTTCTTGGGTACAAACTCGCCACAGTCAACGTACGAGACACTTCCCGGTACAAGCATAGACAGAGCATCTCGAATCGGCTGTACCTTATTTCTCATCGCCTTCCAATCGTTCGTTGAGAGCACGAGTGTGGCGAATCTGAACTGTGACATCGGTTGCTGGTGAATCATATTCTTGTCTGAAGTGATAAATACATCGAATTGCGCCGCATTGACCAGCCGAAGCAGCTTTCCGTTTTGTATACCGCGCCAGTCCATACTCGCTGCTGATTCAACAGCGTGGCCCTTCAGCCGGTACGCCAGCGGCTTCGGCGCGCTCTCATCGAGAAAGATGTTCACGCGTGCAGTTCAACTTCGTGTGTCTTGGTGTACGCCAGAAGGCGATTGATCTGGTCGACGGAGACGGTTGGGAAATAGCTGTGGACTAACAGAGCAGCTTCTTCTTCTGTCAGGTCATCTTCCATCGAACTTTCCATGTTGTTCAAGATTGTCTCCGGTGTAACGCGTGTGCCCTTTAGGCAAGGCGCACCGCCCATTCTTTCGGGATCAATCCAGATGTCTTCGTAGTCTGCCCAGTTCATGTTCGCCTCCAAGCTGTCCCTCAGCGGCTAAAGCCGCCAACTATTTCCCCGTCCGACGGCACGGCTGAAGCCGTGCCCTTCCGAAAGCTTATGTCGTTTAGTCTTTGTTGGCATACTCCCTCGCTTCCACGTTGCCGTCCGGTTCTGTTATTGGGGTGCAGCCCTTTCACGTACTGCCTGCCTCCTGCTATCAATCCACGCGCCCAAGAAGATGAAGGCTCTGTAGCCCGCGATTGCGACTATTGCAGGTACAACGACGAGGTTGAGAGTGCGCGTCATCAACGAGCCACGTTCTCTGCTGCTTTCCAATCGCCGTCAGGAAACCCAACATACTCGATATGAACGTCTCTCCAAGTTGACTGCCTTTCCATGATGTCGATGTTTTCGAGACCGCACTTTTGGCAGATTGCTCGTAAATGGCCATCATCTGCCCAAAGAATCTGTACATTCTGACCTCGCGTCAGAAATACGGTCGGGTGATCAGAATAGACTTTGTGCTTCTCCCACCAATGCAGTTCAGCATCTTGAGAGAACAGCAAATAATACGAATCAGAACTCAGACCCCGAGTCTCATGAATTACCCAAAATGCGTGCGTTCGCCCGTTCGGAGAAAGTTCGTTCTGAAGTATGACGTACTTCCCTGACAGTCGAAGGTCAACTGCTCCAAGCAGAAGAAGGATGAACACACAACAACTCAACACCACAAAGAAGGTACGCCGCGCTTTCTTGTTAGTTTGCATTATGCTGCTGCGTCGTATCTTCTTGGCCGCGGTTTGATCCACTGTGTGTCCACCTCGTCGTAGCCGATGATGGGGGCGTCGCTTGCCTGGTCGTAGCTGGCCATGGTGGTTTTCAGGAACTGGTCGTCGTTGCGCTCGGTGAAGTCGGGTTTGTAGTGTGCGCCGCGGCTTTCGTCGCGCTTTTCCGCACCCTGCACGATGACGCGGGCCAGTTGCAGCATGTTGTAGAGCTGCCGCGCAAAGGCGAAGCTGGTGTTGGCCCACTGGCTCTTATCGCTCAAGTTGATGCTGCGGTAGCGGTGGAGCAGTTCCACGATCTTCGCGTCGGCCTCGCGCAGGCCCGTGTTGTAGCGGATGATCGTCGCGTGCCGCGTCATGGTGTCGCCCAGTTCGCGCCAGAGTTTGAACGGGTTCTCCGTGCCGCTGTTATTCAGCAGGATGTTGTTGTACTCCATCTGGCGGACCTTCTCCGCCGCGTGGCCGCCGTCGCCGACTTGCGCGGGCAGATTCTTTGCGTACTCCATGGCGCACGGCCCGGCCATGAAGCCGCCGTAGATGCAGCTGAGCAGGGAGTTGGCACCCAGGCGGTTGGCGCCGTGGATGGAGTAGTCCGCCTCGCCCGCCGCGAAGACGCCCGGGATGTTGGTCTGCTGGTGGAAGTCGACCCACATACCGCCCATGGTGTAGTGGACGCCGGGGAAGATCTTCAGCGGCACCTCATGCGGGTCGGCGCCGACAAATTTTTCGTAGATTTCGAGGATGCCCTCGATCTTGCGTTCCAGCGTGGCGCGATCGATGTGCGAGACGTCGAGATAGACCTGAGGCTGCCCGTCAATGCCCAGGTCATGCTCGTAGACGATCTTGTGGATGGCGCGCGTGGCGATGTCGCGCGGCACAAGGTTGCCGTACTTGGGATACCACTCCTCCAGGAAGTAGAAGCGCTCGTCCTCGGGGATAGACTGGCCGGGGCGCGTGTCGCGCTTTTTCTTGGGCACCCAGACGCGGCCGCCCTCGCCGCGCGCGGACTCGGACATTAGGCGCAGCTTGTCCTCGCCGGGGATGGCGGTGGGGTGCACCTGGATGAACTCGCCGTTGGCGTAGAACGCGCCCTGCTGGTACAGCGCGGACTGCGCGGAGCCGGTGCAGACGACGGAGTTGGTGCTCTTGCCGAAGATGGCACCGTTGCCGCCGGTGCAGATGATGATGGCGTCGGCGGGGAAGGTGCG
>CAXUBG010000259.1:0-3583 GCA_964249285.1 uncultured Terriglobus sp.
AAGCAGCAGGAAACATGACGTGTAACCAAGTGCTCCGCAAACTCACCTTAACCGCTTCGCGGCGAAGGTGGGGCAGCCGGGTGAGTTTTCTCCCCTGGCGTGACGACTACCTTCAAGAGTCCTGCTTCACGGGCGTGGAGGCGCTTGAACCAGGTTGCCGCTTCGTCGAGGGTGGAGACGGCGGAGATGAGGGGCTGGACGGTAATGGCACCGGTGGCGAGCAGGCGGATGGCTTCGGGATACTCGCCGGCAGAGGAGCAGGAGCCTTGCAGGCGGACTTCCCGGGTGACGACGCGCTGGAGGGGCAGCGGGACTTCGGGTTGGATGTTGCCGATGAGCGTTACCGTGCCGCCGCGGCGCACACACTCGATAGAAGCCGTAACCGTTTCGGCGCGGCCGACGGCTTCAAGGACCACGTCAACACCACGGCCAGCGGTGCAGCGCAAGACTTCGTCGATGAGCGGCTGGCCGGAGAGATGCAGCGTGTCGGGGATACCGACGTCCTCTGCCATCTTTAGGCGCGCTTGATCGACGTCGGCAATCATGACGGAGCGGCAGCCGGCAGCGCGTGCGGCCTGGGCTGTAAGGAGGCCGATCATGCCGGCACCGATGACGAGGGCGGATTCGCCGCCTTTCAACTGCGAGACGCGGACGCCATGGAGAGCGACGGCGACAGCCTCCAGCATGGCGGCTTGTTCGAAGGGGAAGTCCTCTGGCAATCGGTACAGGATGCGCGCCGGGACTGCGACAAGTTCGGCGAAGGCACCGTTGCGGCGGTAGTCGGTGCAGGAAACGCCGAGCACCTGCCGGTTGTCGCAGAGATTGACCTCGCCACGCTGGCAAAACTCGCAAGTGCCACAGTAGACGGTGGAGTCGAAGGTGACGCGGTCGCCGGGCTTGTAGCCGGTGACTTGCGCGCCTGCAACCGTGATAACGCCCGCGGCTTCGTGTCCCATGACGATGGGTGGAATGCGGCGTCCGGATGCGCCGTCGTAGCCGTGTACGTCGCTGCCGCAGATGCCGCAGGCGGCGACGCGGATGAGGACCTCGTCCGGGCCGCAGGGTGGCTCGGGGATGTCGATGACCTTCAGTTCCTCGTACTTCTCCAGCATAAGAGCTTTCACAGGATTCTCCAACGCAACCCACAGCATACCGCGCGGCCTGCAGCACATGCGCAACGCGGGTCAAGTGCTTTGTCTGTCGCACTTTCGGACACTTTGCCGCAGGCTCGGACACTCCTGTCCGGGACCGGCACAGTGTCCTGTTTTGGAGCATTGACCATGGCGTGAGCGGCTTTTAACTTCCAGGAATCAACAGTGATGCGGCCGGACCAAAGGGCTGCACCCGGAGAAACAAATGTCCCTCATGAAGTTCTTCTCTCCCAGCCTGGTTCTCTCTGCCCTTGTGGTTGCAGGAGCCGCGCACGCCTCCACCATTAGCATCAACTCGTCCACGACGACGCCGCAGACCCTCGTCAATCCCATCGTGATCAACACCGGCAACACCACTGGCACGGCGCCCCTTTCCGGCACCAGCGCGGGCGTCAACTATACCGTGACCTACGCCGGCACGTCGCCAGGTCTGGTCACCAGCAGTTCGCCGGGCAACTACGCGATTCCCGTCGCGGGCAGCACCTCCACCGGCAGCCCCACGTACCTGACCGGCGGTTATGGTTCCGCGCAGACGAGCAACATCAACAATGCCGGTTCGTATTTCTCCACCGGCACCGGATCGATTACGTTCACGTTCAGCGCACCTGTCAACACCGTCGAGCGGCTATGGGGATCCATCGACAACTCCTTTGCGCTGAGCCTCGGACTTGGAAACGACGGGATCTCCGGCACGCAGGTGCAGAACGCTACCCCCGGCATCTCGGGGAATGGCAACCAGGGCGTGGGCGGCAGTGCATACGTGACGATCACCGACTCCAACCCCTTCACCACGTTCACGGCAAGCTCGACCACTAATGCGTTTGAGTTCACGGGTGTTGCCGCAACGGCTGTGACGCCGGAGCCGTCGAGCCTGATCCTGCTGGGCACGGGCGTTCTGGGCGCGGCTGGCGCGCTTCGCCGCCGCTTCCTGGCAGCGTAAGCAACCCGTCTGTAACCCGCCTTACCGCTTCACCGGAGACCGGTCCAGTTTGGACCGGTCTTTTTCGTGTGCGCGACGCGATATGCTTCGCGTATGCAGACGTTAGCCGAACTCCGCGAAAAGTTCGCCGTACGGGACCATGTTTCCTTCCATGAGGATGAGCCGGGCATGGTGCAGATGCGCGCCGTCGCGGAGGCAAGCGAGGGGACGATCTACCTGCAGGGCGCGCACCTGACGCGGTGGACGCCGCACCGCCAGAACCCGGTCTTCTATCTGTCGCCCAAGTCCGCGCTTGCGCCAGGCAAGGCGATTCGGGGCGGCATACCGGTACTGTTTCCCTGGTTTGGCCCGCGCTGGAACGCAGCGGAGTGGGATGCGGCGCACGGCACGCAAAGCCCGATGCACGGATTCGCGCGTACGTCCGTGTGGACCGTCGAACGGGTGCATCTCGCGCCGGATGGCGAGGTGCAGGCGACGTTTTCCCTTGCGCCCAGCGACCTGTCCCGCTCACTAGGGTACGACCACTTCACGGCAGTGATGGACTTCCGCATTGGACGCGATCTGCATACCGCGCTGACCGTCACAAACCATGGTGCGACGCCGATGGAGTTCGAGGAAGGCCTGCACAGCTACTTTGCCGTCGAGGATGTTCCGGCGGCGCGCCTGGACGGGCTGCGTGGGAGCACCTACATCGACAAGCGGGACAATGGCACGCGCAAGGTGCAGCGCGAGACCAGCTTCGCGTTCACGCGGGATGTGGATCAGGTACATGTCCACACCGCTGAGCCGCTGGTGCTGCGGGATGATGCGGGCAAGCGGTCCATCCATGTGGCGAAGGAAGGATCGCAGACGACGGTGATCTGGAATCCGTGGAGCGTGCTGACACCTGGGCTGCCGGATCTGCCGGAAGATGGCTGGCAACACTTTATCTGCGTGGAAACGGTGAATGCGGCGGATGACCGGATGACGCTCATGCCCGGAGCATCGCACGGCATGGCCATGACGGTGCGCCTCGGCGACTAATCCCTTATTTGATGCGTTGTCATACAGCAGCCCTTCCTCTGTGTCAGCCCGCAGCGAAGCAAAGGGACTTCCATCTCCCCGGAGCGGGGAGACTGTCGGAGGGCACATTTAACATGACAGACGAACCGAAGGAGCAGACGCATGGACCAGCAAGCCGCTAAACTCGCCGCCGCGCATCACGCCCTGCGCTTTGTGGAGCCCGGCATGACGGTCGGGCTTGGCTCCGGTACCACGGCAACGCTCTTCATCCAACTGCTCGGCGAGCGCGTGCAGCAGGGGCTCCACATTCGTGGGATTGCTTCGTCTGATGCCAGCGAGACACTCGCCCGCTCTCTCGGCATTCCCATCACAGGGTTCGATCATCATTCCACGATCGACGTCGCCATCGACGGGGCCGATGAGGTTGGCCCCGGTCTGGCGCTGATCAAAGGCGGCGGCGGCAAGCTGCTGCGCGAGAAAATCGTCGCCA
>CAXUBG010000260.1:0-3563 GCA_964249285.1 uncultured Terriglobus sp.
GTTCGCCGGAACGTGTAAAAGGTTCTGTGCTCATCAGGCGTGTGGCGTTTGGCGAGCGTGTGCTTCGGCGCGGTAGGATGCTGTCGGGGAAGGGCAAGCGATGCGGGTGGTGGCTGGGGTTGATTTTGGGACGCTGAGTGTGCGGGTGACGCTGCTGGACAGTGAGCGGGGGCGGCTCCGCACGGCTTCGGCGTCGTATCCGCTGCACCGCAGGCGTGAGGACCCGGATTATGCCACGCAGTCGCACGCGGACCAGATGGGTGCGCTGGCGGCTGCGATGCGTGATGTGCTCCTGCAGACGGGTGTCGTGGGTGGCGATGTGGAGGCCATTGCGCTAGACACGACCGGGTCCAGCGTGGTGATGGTGGACGCGGCGATGCAGCCGCTGGATGATTACTATCTGTGGTGCGATCACCGGGCGCTGCATGAGGCGCAGGAGATTACCGCGCTGGCCCACGCGCAGGGCCTGGAAGCGATCCAGTGGTGCGGTGGTGTGTACTCGCATGAGTGGGGCTTGGCGAAGCTGCTGCACTGGCTGCGGCATAACCCGGAGAAGCGCGCGCGGTTTGCCTCGGCGTTTGAGCATTGCGACATGGTGGCGGCGACGCTGTGCGGCGTGACTTCGCCTGGGGAAGCGAAGCGCAGTGTGTGCGCGATGGGTCACAAGTGGATGTGGAACCTGAAGTGGGGCGGGTTTCCGTCGCAGGCGTTTCTGTCGGCGGTGGACCCGCTGCTGGATGGTGTGCGGGAGAAGCTGGCGGGTGAGGTGTTGACCTCGGACCACCTGGCCGGGCACTTGTCGGCGGAGTGGGCCAGGAAGCTTGGGCTGCGGGCCGGGATTCCAGTTCCCGTTGGTGCGTTTGACGCGCACTGGGATGCCATTGGCGCGGGCTGCCGCGAGGGCGATGTGGTGAACGTGGTGGGCACGTCTACCTGCATCATTGCCATGGGACCCGGACAGCGGCTGATCCCGGGCGTGTGCGGCGTGGTGCCGGGCAGCGTGCATCCGGCGTACACGGGCGTGGAGGCTGGATTGTCGGCGGTGGGCGACATTTTTGAGGCGATTGCGCGGCGCGCCGGAACCGACGTGAAGACGCTGGCGCAGGGGCTGGAGAGCTATCGCGCGGGGCAGACGGGATTGCTGCGGCTGAGTTGGGATAACGGCGACCGGACGGTGCTGGTGAACAGCGAACTGGGCGGCATCACGTTGGGGTGGAATCTGTTGCACACGGCGCAGGACGAGCTGTTTGCGGCCATTGAGGGGACGGCGTTTCACACGCGTATCATCCTGGACCGCATGGCGGAGTACGGTGTGCCGATTGAGCGGGTGATCAACGCGGGTGGCGTGCCGCAGAACAATGCCGTGCTAAACCAGGTGTACGCGAATGTGCTGAACAAGCCGGTGCTGGTACCGGACGCTACGCCGACGAGCATTGGGTCTGGGATCTTTGCGCAGCTTGCGGCGGGGATCTTTTCGAGCGTGGAGGAGGCGCAGGCGCGGATGTGTCCGGGGCATACCGTGTACTCGCCGGAGCCGGAGGCTGTTGCTGTGTATGAGGAGCTTTTCCGGTTGTACCGGGATGTGTACTTTGCATTTGGACAGCAGGGTGGGACTGCGCGGGACCTATCGGGTGTATTGCGGAGTTTACGCGAAGTCGCAAGCCGTGTGCGTCAGCGTGTATAAGGGTTTACGCAATATGGAAACGGACCTCAGCGGCTAAAGCCGCCTGTCCGTTAACGGCACTTTCGGCATAGCTGAAGCTATGCCCTTACGAAAGCCGGATCAGCGATACGTTTAGGAGTCCATGAACATAGTCGCCCTCTTCGCTTCGCAGCAGCTGACGCACCTCCATCCGGTGGATGTGCTGATTCTTGCGCTGTACTTTGTCATCGTCTTGTTCATTGGCTTCTACGTGAAGGGATCGACGAACACCAGCGAGGAGTTCTTCCTGGCTGGGCGCGAGATGACGGCGTGGATTGCCGGGCTGAGTTTTGTTTCGGCGAATCTGGGATCGCTGGAGTTGATGGGGTGGGCCGGGTCGGCGTATCAGTACGGCATTCTGGCGACGCACTGGTACTGGATTGGCGCGATTCCGGCGATGCTGTTTCTCGGCATCGTGATGATGCCGTTCTACTACATCTCCAAAACGCACTCAGTGCCGGGCTATCTGAAGCTGCGCTTTGGCGAGGGTGCGCGCGGGCTGAGCGCGGGCAGCTTTGCGCTGATGACGATTCTGATGAGCGGCGTGAACATGTATGCCATGGCCGTGGTGATGCAGACGGTGCTGGGATGGAACATGACGTTCTCCATCTGGGTGGGCGCGATTACGGTGGCGGTGTACGTCATGTTGGGCGGACTGCGGTCGGCGATCATCAATGAGGTGCTGCAGTTTGTCTTGATTTGGGCGGGCGCCGCGCTGATCCCGATTCTTGGCCTGATTGAGGCGGGTGGATGGACGAACCTGAAGGCACAGATTGCGCGCAATGTGGGATCGGGCGACTACACGCATCTTTGGTCTACGCTGGGCACGTTCAAGGGCAATCCCATGGGCATTCACTGGACGGGGATTGTGTTTGGGTTGGCGGGTGTGATTTCGTTTGGGTATTGGACGACGGACTTCCTTGTGGTTCAGCGCGTGCTGAGCGCGAACAATCTGCGGTCGGCCAAGTTGGCGCCGGTGATTGGGGCGGCGTTCAAGATGGCGGTGCCGCTGATCGTGATTGTGCCGGGGCTGCTGGCGTTGGCGGTGCTGAAGAACGCGGATGGCAGCGTGATGCACCTGGTTCCGGCAGAGGTGGCGAAGGCGACCGGGCAGCACGCGTATGACGAGGTGCTGCCGCTGATGCTGATCCGCTATTGCGGACCGGGGCTGCTTGGGCTGGGGATCACGGCGTTGGTCGCGGGATTTATGAGCGGCATGGCCGGGAATGTGTCGGCGTTTTCGACGGTGTGGACGTATGACCTGTACGGCGCGTACCTCAACAAGAAGGCGACGGACACGCATTACGTGGCGATGGGCCGCTGGTCGACGATTGTTGGCATGTTGATTTCGATCGGGACGGCCTACCTGGTGGCGCATGCCAGTTCGATCATGGATTATGTGCAGGCGCTGTTCAGCTTTTTCATCGCGCCGCTGTTTGGGACGGTGATCCTGGGCATGCTGTGGAAGCGTGCGACGCGCGCTGGCGGCTTCTGGGGATTGCTGGCGGGAACGGTGAGTTCAATCGGCATGTTCGCTTATGTGCAGGGCGGCGGGAAGGCGGCGCTGGCGCATATTGCGCTTTCGCGGGATGCGCAGCCGATGGCGGAGAATATGTATCGCGCGCTGTGGAGCTGGCTGATCTGCGTGGCGGTAACGGTTGCGGTGAGCATGGCGACGCGGCCAAAGACGGATAGGGAGTTGGACGGGCTGGTGTATGGGGCGACGGTGATTCCGGATGATGGCTCGCGGACGTTGTGGCAGAAGCCGGTCTTCTGGGCGGGCGTTGGGAGTGTGGTGTTTATCGCGCTGAATATCGCCTTCTTCTAAGGCTTTAGGAGGTTACGGCATGGCGGAGGGCAC
>CAXUBG010000261.1:0-3531 GCA_964249285.1 uncultured Terriglobus sp.
GCCAGGCGCTTCATCAGCGGCACGGAGGCGATCACGTCCTCGCGGAAGTCCACCGACGCGACCCACAGGCGCACGATATCGCCGCCCAGCTCATCCATCACCTTCACCGGATCGACGCCGTTGCCCAGCGACTTCGAAAAAGCGCGGCGGTTCTCATCCAGCGTCCACCCGGAAGTGGCGACGTACTTGTATGGCGCATGGTCGCGCACGCCGACGCAGCTTAGCAGGGACGAGTGGAACCAGCCGCGATGCTGGTCGCCGCCCTCGGTGTACATGTCGGCTGGCGTCTCGCCGATGGGCCTGCGCAGTTCCGGCTCTGCCTCCAGCACCGCGTGCCAGCTTGCGCCGCTCTCAAACCACACGTCGAGGATGTCCATCTCCTTGCGGAACTCCGTGCCGCCACAGTGTGCACACGCGGTTCCCGTGGGCAGCAGATCTTCCGCGGAATAGCGGTACCAGGCGTCCGCGCTCTCCTGCCGAAACCGATCCACGATGCTGCGATTGATCTCCGCATTCTCGAGCGGCGCATGACACTTCTGGCACAGGAACACAGCGATGGGCACGCCCCAGATGCGCTGGCGGCTGATGCACCAGTCCGGGCGCGTGGCGATCATGTTGCTGATGCGCTCCTGCCCCCACGCCGGGTCCCACGTCACCTTGGTGATCTCGTCCAGGGCACGCTGGCGGAACGTCTCGCCACCCGGCATTGGTGTTTCCATGCCGATAAACCACTGCTCCGTGGCGCGGTAGATCACGGGCCGGTGGCAGCGCCAGCAGTGCGGATAGCTGTGATGGATTTCGCCCTGCGCCATCAGCGCGCCGCGCTCCTTCAGCAACTCAATGATGGGCGCGTTGGCTCTGTGCACGTTCAGGTTGTCGTACTCCGGCAGGCCATTGCGCAGGCGTCCTGCTTCGTCCACGTCGCACACTTGCGAAAGCGCGTACTTGCGACCGGTGGCGAAGTCATCGGGTCCGTGCGCCGGTGCGGTATGGACGCCTCCTGTGCCCTGCTCGGCGGTGACGTAGTCGGCCATGACGCCGAGGATTTCGCGCGGCAGGAAGGGGTGCGCGAAGGTGGCGTGTTCCAGCTTCTGGCCCCGGAACTCCGCGATGATGTCGTGCG
Organism: uncultured Terriglobus sp.; assembly: GCA_964249285.1. Lineage (GTDB taxonomy): Bacteria > Acidobacteriota > Terriglobia > Terriglobales > Acidobacteriaceae > Terriglobus. The sequence continues at coordinate 1,124 of CAXUBG010000261.1, forward strand.
CCGGGAGTGCGGCGCTGGCCGCGAGTGAAGCCAGCAGTCCTTTGGCGACGATGTAGATGTTGCCTCGTCCCCACGTTGCATCGTCTTCAAGGATGCGTACCGCCACGTAGTCGAACTCGGGATGGTACGCGATGGCGAGCGAGGCGGGCAGGGTCCATGGCGTCGTCGTCCAGATGAGGCCGAAGACGGGCAGACCGGCCAGGCTCTCATCGATATTCTCCGGCGCCGAGGTCAGCGCATACCGCACATACACCGAGGGCGAGGTGTGCATCTCGTACTCGACTTCCGCCTCGGCCAGCGCGGTTTTGTCGTGCATGCACCAGTACACCGGGCGCAGCCCCTTGTAGACGAAGCCCTTCTCGTAGAAGGCGTAGAACGTCTCGAGGATGCGCGCCTCGTACTCGTTGCTCATGGTGAGATACGGGTCATTCCAGCGTCCCAGCACACCCATGCGCACGAATTGCGAGCGCTGCAGGTCGACATACTTGCTGGCATAGTCGCGGCACTGCTGGCGAACGGTAAGCGCGTCCATCTCCAGCTTCTTGCGGCCCAGCTGCTCGTCTACCTTGATCTCGATGGGAAGGCCATGGCAGTCCCAGCCGGGAACGTACGGCGCGTCGAAACCGGCCATCGTCTTGGACTTGACGACGAAGTCCTTGATGCACTTGTTGAGCGCGTGACCCAGGTGAATCGCGCCGTTGGCATACGGTGGACCGTCATGCAGGATGTACTTCGGCGCACCCGCGCGGGCAGTGCGAATCTGCCCGTACAGGTCCATCTCCTGCCAGGTTTTCAGGCGTGCGGGTTCGCTCCCCGGCAGATTGGCCTTCATGGGGAAGGCGGTCTTCGGCAAGTTCAGCGTGTCTTTGAGCTGCCGCGCCTTGTTCGATCCGTCCTGCGGCGTGTTCTCCATCCAGGTCCTCGTTCGGAAGCCGCGCGCTGCGTGCGCACTGCTCCCTCAAACCTTCATTGTAGCGGGGCAAAAGCGCTCGTGTTACTTCCCAGCCCGCTGTTACGTCCAATCAACAGGTTCGTCGCGTGCGCAGGCGCGTGCCGCAGGTTTCGCTAGAATGATTATTAGGCGCCAGTACTTCAACTAGCAGTTGTGACGCTCCGCTTCAGACCAGGCCATCAGCCGGGTGGACATAGGGTCAAGCGGCAAGCGCCAATCAAAACACCCGTCGCGTGATAACAGCGGCGGACCGAGATCCGAGGCAATGGCGAACACGACTTTAGATCCAGTCATCAGCAGTAAAGGCCCGCAGCTGGGTCAGCCCGAAGAGTTGCAGGGCTCCAATCCCTTCTCCTCCATGGTGCAGAGCTTCCGCGATGTCTTCTTCCCAGAGAAGCTGCCGCCCCTTGTGTTGGAATCCCAGCCGATCGCGGTTGCTGATCCCATGGCGGTGAAGCGTGACCCCAAGACAGTGGCAACCGCTGTCGCTGTGCACGCACTCATCTTCCTTTTTGTCTTCTGGATCAGTTCGCGGGTGATCAAGAAAGTCATCGCGACCAAGCCGGAAGTGAAAACCATCAGCTTCGACGTACCACCCCCGCCGCCGCCGATGAAGCTGCCCGCGCCGAAGCCGATGGGCGGTGGTGGCGGCGCGCATGACATTGCGCCGGTCACGCAGGGCCGCCTGCCGAAGTTCTCCCCGACGCCGATTGTGCCGCCGTTGAACCCACCGAAGATTCAGCCGAAGCTGACGGTCGACCCCGCAATCAATGTGCAGACCAACCTGCACATGACCAACAACAATATGCCAAACCTGGGCATGCCCAACGCACCTAACGTCGGTGTCAACTCGCTCGGCAACGGCAGCGGAGGTGGCTTAGGCGGCGGACGCGGCAATGGACTCGGACCCGGCTCCGGCGGCAACACGGGAGGCGGTGCATTTCAAATTGGCGGGGATGTCTCTGCACCGCAACTGATTTATCAGGTAGACCCGGAGTTCAGCGAAGAAGCCCGCAAGGCCAAGTTCCAAGGTGAAGTGCTGGTGCACTTGATCGTGGACGCCACCGGTCGCCCAACCCAGGTTCGCGTTATCCGCCCGGTCGGCATGGGACTCGACGAGAAGGCAAGGGAAGCAGTCGCGCAGTACAAATTCCGACCAGCGAAAAAGGCGGGCCAAAACGTGCCCGTGGAACTCAATGTGGCGGTAAACTTCCAGATTTTCTAAAGCACCTTCCCGTAGACACGGCTGCTCGGCGTCTTGCATTCGCATTGTCTTACTCAGGCAAGATTCCATTCATTCGATTGATCATGCTCAGGACGGCGTCGTCTTATGGCCAACGGCAAGTGTTCCACAGGGAACACCTGCTGTTGGCGTCGGCAGGAGTTCGCTGCGGCAACCGTGCACGCCGGTGGCAACTGTTATGGTTGCACGCGCTTGAAGCCAGCGGGAAATCCC
>CAXUBG010000262.1:0-3471 GCA_964249285.1 uncultured Terriglobus sp.
CTGCATCGGCACAAAGGACACGGCGTGCGCCGATGCCTGCCCGGTGGATTGCATCCACCCCAAAAAGGGGGAGGACGGCAACGATACCGTCGAGCAGCTGTTTATTGATCCTGTCGAGTGCATCGACTGCGGTGCCTGCGTGCCAGTCTGCCCCGTCTCCGCCATCTACGCCGCCGATGATCTCCCCGACAAGTGGGTGGACTACTCGCAGAAGAACGCCGCCCACTTCGGTCGCTAGACTCGCTCTTACCGCAGGAATGCGCAGCTTCGGCTGCGCATTCCTGCGTTTGCCTGGCGTAAGTTAGACTAACCTTGCGGACTAAGGAGATGAGGATGGAAAGTGTCAACATGCATGAAGCAAAGACACACTTCTCCAAGCTTGTCGCACGGGCAGAAAATGGCGAATCCGTATTGATTGCCAGGGCAGGCCGTCCGGTGGCACGCATCGTTCCAGTGGAACCGGAAACGCCGAAGCCGCGGGTGCCTCGCTTTGGTTTTCTCAAGGAAACAGGTACGGTATCTCGTGACATTAAAAAGCCTTTCGAAAAGGATATCGAGGAGATGTTCTACGGAGCGGAATGAGAGTCCTGCTGTATACGCACCTTCTTCTTTGGCTCGCGTATACGCCTGAGCTTTTCTCCAGACGCGCGAAGGACCTATTCGCTAGTCTTCAGAACACCTATCTCTTTAGTGTTGTCAGCATCTGGGAAGTCGCGATCAAGCAGCCATTGCGCAAGCCGGGCTTCGACGCTGACCCAGCACGGATGCGTGAAGGCCTGCTCGTTGGAGGGTTGGAGGAACTTACGATTCAGAGTTCCCACGCAGTCGCAGTTGCGCATCTGCCATTGCTGCACCGCGATCCTTTCGACCGCCTGCTTGTAGCGCAAGCTCTTGTTGAAGATCTGGCGTTCGCCACGGTAGACAAAGCGCTCACTCGGTATGCGCCCAACGTGAAGTACGTTGGCTAAGTGTGTCTGCCGCTGCGTACCAGTCTGAAGCCATTGTTTTGCGCACGTGGCCCTTTGGCGAAGCGGACCTGATGGTCGCCATCTTTACTCGCGAGCACGGCGTGGTGCGTGGCGTCGCACGCCACGCCATGCGCTCGCGGAAGCGTTTCGGCGGTGCGCTGGAGCCGATGACGCACGTTCGCGCCGCCTGGGCTGAGCGGCCCAAACAGGACGTGGTCCGGCTTGACCGCTTCGAAATCCTATGGTCACCGCTGCGCGAACCGGTGGATTACGCCCGCGCCGCCGGTCTGGCGTTTCTGGCGGAGGTACTTGAGGGCGCGCTCCCCGACCGGGCTCCGGAGGACGATGTTTTCCGGCTGACAATGGCCGTTGCACTGCGGCTGCGGGGTGGCACAATCAGTCTTCCGGTCACCTACTTCGCGTTGTGGGTCACGCGGCTGCTCGGCTGGATGCCTGACCTGAATACCTGCGCGCTCAGTGGCAACACCGTACGTGGCCAGACGGTGTACTACTCCCCCCTGCGTGATGGCGTCGTCTCGGCGCACCACCGGCCCAACGGCTCCGCCGCGCTCTCCGCCGAAGCTGTTTCAACAGCGCACACCATCTTTCGCAAGCCGCTTCCCGAACTGCTGGAAGAGACCTGGTCTCCAGCGGCGATTCAACAGCTGCGGCGCTTCGCGGTGACGATCCTGGAGCGCCATCTGGAAGACCGGCTGCGCAGTGCGCGCGCCCTTGCCGCCATCTGACGCCGCCGGATACAGGTCAGCGGTGTACTGCATCCCCTGTTGGCCATGGACGTCGAGCGGACTGCACCGGACACCAAGCCTCTTAGTTAGCTGCCGGAGCTCGGAGAAGGCCCTCCAGCCGCGATCCACGCGTCCACGCGCCGCTCCAGCACATCCAGCGGCAACGCACCACTGTCCAGCACCTCATCGTGAAACGCCCGGATGTCGAACTTCACGCCCAACTTGGTCTTGGCCCGTTCGCGCAGCTCCAGCAGCTTCAGCTGCCCCACCTTGTAGCCCAGCGCCTGTCCCGGCCACGCGATATACCGGTCCGTCTCCGCCTGTATGTTCTGCTCGTCCATCGCTGAGTGCTCGTGGAAGAAGTCCACCATCTGCTGCCGCGTCCATCCCTTCGCGTGGACGCCAGTGTCCACCACCAGCCGGATGGCGCGCCACATATCTGCCTCCAGCCTGCCGTAGTTGCTGTACGGGTCCTGAAAGAATCCCACATCCTTCCCAAGCTGTTCTGAATACAATCCCCAACCCTCTGTGTACGCGGTATACATCTCCTCTTTGCGAAACTCTGGCAACCCCGTCAGTTCCTGCGCGATAGAAATCTGCAAGTGATGTCCGGGTATCCCCTCGTGATACGCAATGTCCTCCGCGCCCTCCATGCCGCGATCCGCGAAGTGGTAGGTGTTCACAAAGACCTGACCGGGTCGTTTGCCGTCCGGCGTACCCGGTTGGTAGTAGGCCTGCGCCTGCTGTGCCGCCATGTAGTCCGGCACCGGCAGCACCTCCAGCGGAGCTTTCGGCAGGCGGCCGAACAGCTGCGGAAGCTTCGGCTGCATCTGCGCAACCGGCTTTCGGTATGCATCCAGCAACTGCTCAGCCGAGGCGGGATGCAGCTTCGGATTGGCCCTGATCGCCGCGTTGAAGCTCTTCAGATCGCTGTAGCCCATGCGCTTCGCGATAGCCAGCATTGCCGCTTCATCGCGCTCTACTTCCGCCAGTCCCAGCGCGTGAATCTCATCAGCGGACTTGTTCAGGGTCGTGTTACGCCGGATAAGAAAGGCATAGTACGCTGCACCATCCGGAATCGCTGAGATGCCTGGTGTCTCGCGGCAGGCTGGGATGTACTGCGCCTTCAGATAACGTGCAAAGCGATCGTATGCAGGCTGCACCTGCTGCGTGATCGCGTCCATGGCGTCTTTCCGTATACGCTTCTGCTCGGACGGGGACAGCGTGGCAGGCATCTTCTTCAGCGGCTCCGCAAACGCGCTCTCTTCTGCCTTCGCATTGGTCAGCGCCACCACTTGCGTCAGCACCTGCTCCATGATGAAGCGCGGCTCTACGCGTTTACTGTCCACGCCTGCATCCATCGCCTCCTGCACCTGCGCGAACACTGCGGGAACCTTGTTCAGGCGCGCAATGTAGTTGTCGTAATCCTTCACGGAGGTGAACGGCATCGCTGCAATCGTCTGTGGAATGTTGGTCTGCGGGCCGTTGAACTGATTCACCGGCATCTGCCATTCCTTGAAGCGTGCGCCCTCCTGATCGTCCACCAGCGTGCGCAGCAGCAGTTCGGCAGAGAGCTTCTGTTGCCCCGGCAGACCATTCGTATCAACAACTCCCAGCCGCGTAATGAAACTCGCCTCGCGCGCCAGATTCGCGTTGAATGCTGCGGCGCTATAGTCGGTCCAGAGGTCGTTGTAGCGCCCATCACCATACACGGTCGCGCTCTCGGGCGACGACTTCAGCGCGTACTGCCAGTACTC
>CAXUBG010000263.1:0-3465 GCA_964249285.1 uncultured Terriglobus sp.
TCAGTCGAAGTGACACTCTTCGTCTCGCGCTCTCGCCTCTAGGGACAGATGTGACATTCGAAGGAGAAACAACAATGGCTGACACAACCGCGCGTCCTGAAGGGGACCGCATCTGTAACTTAGTGCCGTCTCTCAATACGGCGAACGACTGGCAATTCCATCACGCGGTAGACGCAGGCGTGCTAACCGCCGGACCTGCGCTGCCCGCAAGCGTCGATCTGCGCAAACCCTGGTGGGATGTCGGCGACCAGAAAAACACCGGATCCTGCGTCGGCTGGGGATCGACCGACGGCGTGGCACGCTACATGTTCGCGATGGCAAATCGCCTGCCCCAGACGTTGCACCTGTCTCCCAGGTTTACCTGGATGGCATGCAAGGAGACCGACACGACAAAGGCCCGGCCAGAGACGATGATCGATGCGGCCGGCACAAGTCTCAAAGCTGCCGTCGACGTGTTGCGCACGTATGGCGCCGTGCCCGACACCCTCCTGCCGTTCATCATCAGCACAGCCATGTACACGGGCGATGAGAACGCCTTCTTCGCCACCGCCGCCACGCGTAAAATCGCGGCGTACTTTAATCTGCAACGCAATCTTGCCAACTGGCGCGCCTGGATTGCGCAGCACGGTCCCATTATCGTGGGCTTGAACGTGGATCACTCGTGGGACAACGCGACGGCAACCGGTGGCAAGATCGATAACTTCCAGCCCAACACAGTCCGTGGCGGACACTGCGTGGCCTGCGTCGGCTACACCGCCGATGGCCGCTTCATCGTGCGCAACAGCTGGAACACCACATGGGGCGACCACGGCTTCGGCTATGTCAGCGAGGCCTACATCAACGCGGGCTTTTACAACGAGAGCTATGGCGTTACGCTCTAAGGCGTTAGTCAGGGCGATTGCCCTGGCGGCACTCACAGCGGCACTCGTGCCATCCGGGGCGTGCAGTCATGCCCGGGGCGGCACGGGTGCCCACAAACGGGCGGCCATGGTAATGACGCTAACCGAACAGAACGACGGCAGTGAGGTGCGCGCGAAGGTGGGCGACACTCTCGACATCCGTTTGCCGGAGAACGCCACCACCGGCTACCGGTGGGAGCCGGACACCCTGGACACCCACCTGCTGCAACTCGAAACCTCAGCCGGCGATTACCCGTCCGGCAAACCCGGCTCGGGCGGCAACGCCCACTTTCAAGTCAAGGTACTCGCGGCAGGCCACACGGCGCTCAGCTTCAAGCTCTGGCGCCGCTGGGAAGGCGATGCCGGTGTCATCAGGCGTTTCACCGTCAAGGTGACCACCTCCTAAGCGGCACGTGGCTGAGCGCCCGTCCGCGGGCATATACTTGCGCGCAATGCGCCCCCTCCTTCTGCTCTGGTTTACTTTCGCCCTGTGCGCCCCCGCGCAGCAGTATTCGCCCGGTCCTGACTCGCAGGTGCACGATGTGCCGCACGGCACGGTAGAGCACTTTACGTTGCCGCCGGGCCAGTTCTTTCCCGGCACACCGCATCAATATGCCGTGTACACGCCCGCCAACGCGGGCAGCACACCACTGCCATACATGGTTTTCCTGGATGGCAGCGGCTATCTCGGCGATGGCATCCGCGCGCCGGTGGTCTTCGACAACCTCATCGCGGCAAAAGCCATTCCACCCATGATGGGCATCTTTATCGATCCTGGCGTGCTGCCCGCGATCCGGCCCGATGCGCAGAACCGGTATGAGCGCGTCTTCGAATACGACTCACTGTCAAACCGCTTCGCGCAGTTCCTGTTGACCGAACTGTTGCCCGCTGTCGCAAAGCAGCACCCGCTCTCGGCCGATCCGAACGCCCATGCGATCGCCGGCACCAGCACCGGCGCGGTCGGCGCGTTCGTGGCGGCGTGGCACCGGCCCGATCAGTTTCGCCGGGTGTTGTCGCTGATTGGAACGTACGTCGCGATGAAGGGCGCGGACACGTTGCCGGAGATCGTGCGCAAGACGGAAGCCAGGCCCATCCGCATCTGGATGCAAGACGGCGCGAACGACCACATCACGCCCACGGAGCCGTACGGTACCTTCTACGCAGGTACATGGCCGCGCGCAAATCAGATCATGTACGACGCCCTGCAATTTCAAGGATATGACGCAAAACTAACCATCGGCACGGGCGGCCATGACACGAAGCAGGGCGCGGCGGAACTGCCCGACGCCATGCGTTGGCTCTGGCGCGACTACGCCGAAACAGGGAAGGTCCAGCCCATCGTGCCGCATCCGCCAGCCGCCCTGGGCGACGCGGGATGGATGACGCGCGGCAGCGTTTGGGCAACCGTGGATGCTATTGACAGATGGGAGCCCGCGAAGGATGAAATGCCTGGGCCTGCAAGTACGATTACCTTCGGCAGCTTGGGATGGGACTTTAAAACCATAGGTCCGAAAACAGAGATCCCCACCGCACCCAGCATTGCCTTGTCGCCTGACCGGGCCATGGCAGCTCTTACCGACAGTCAGCACCGGCATCAATGGTCTGTGCAATTGCAGGCGAATGGTTCACCTGCCAATTTAGAGCCGTTCTATCGCCTCGAAGTGCTGGATGATAACGGTGGTGCAACTGCGGCAGCGTTCGATAGTCTTGGCCAGGTGTATTTCGCAACCGCGCTGGGTGTGCAGGTGTGCGAGGCGAGTGGGCGCGTGGCAATGATCCTGAACAGCCCGGTAACTGATATGCCAGTGACCGCAGTTGCATTTGGCGGCCCCGAACGTGAGTACTTGTATGTCACTGCGGACGGCAAAGTTTTTCGCCGCAAGATGAAGGTACACGGCGTCGCGCCTGACAAGCCGGAGAAGCCGCCGCAACCACCCCTGTAGGAGCGAACGCGGCGCACGCTGCGAATCCGCTGCGACGCCGCGTTCGTTCGTTTTTACCGGTCGATCGCCGCCATGTTGGCCGCGGCATACCGCTCACCCGCGATGACATCAGGCGAGACAGCAGTCTCGAGCTCTGCAACCTCATCCGGCGAAAGATAAACGTCCAGCGCGGCGATGTTCTCTTCCAGGTACTTGCGGCGCTTGGTACCGGGAATAGGTGCCAGGTCTTTGCCCTTGCTGAAGACCCACGCCAGCGCCAGCTGCCCCGGCTTGACGCCCTTGCGCTCCGCAATGGCGCGCACGCGCTCCACGATGACCTGGTTCTTGCTCAGGTTCTCGCCCATGAAGCGCGGCATGCGCGTTGCGCGCGAGTCCGTGCTGTTCAGCTTGGTCTCCGCGTTAATCGTGCCGGTCAAAAAACCGCGTCCCAGCGGCGAATACGGTACAAACCCGATACCGAGATCACGCAGGGTCGGCAGGATTTCCGCCTCCACATCACGCGTCCACAACGAATATTCCGTCTGCAGGGCCCTGATGGCGTGCGCAGCGTGTCCGCGTCGGATGGTCGAAGGCGATGCCTCCGAAAGGCCGAGGTACTTCACCTTGCCCGCGCGAACGAGCTC
>CAXUBG010000264.1:0-3444 GCA_964249285.1 uncultured Terriglobus sp.
ATGCCCGAAGCCGTCCCCGGCAGCTTCCGCATCATGGCCAACCTGCTCAGCCTCGACAAAAACCCAGGCTTGTCCCACTGAAACTTAACGCCGACTCTGCTGAGTGGCTTAACGGATTCCCAAAACTGCCGGACGAACTATGAGAACAGCTTGTGAATAACGGCCAGTCCGGCCGCGAGCGAAAGCGGACGCACGATCAGGGCGCTGAGAACATCCATCGCAATCAGGTTGATCGGTAAACCCACCGAGAGATTCGTAGCGGCGTACCCTCCCATCGCGGCAAACATACGACCGTGGGGCGTGGAGTGGAAGGCTGCGGCTATGCCATAGCTCAGAACAGAGCCCGCAACGCTTGCGGGAGTGATCACGACCTCGCCTACTGACGTATGTAGTTGCATTTTGAACGCTCCAGCCCGCTGTCGTTGAACACGATGGTATGCCCTACCCACCGGATGTCAATGGAACTCCGGTGCAATGGCACTTTGCTGGGATCCCTCCTCACTGCACCCGGAAGCCTCAAGCATTGACAGTCCAGTACCGGATTGAAAAGCGATCTCCGCTTTTTGCAGGCGGTCGTGCGTGTTTTGCCAAACGTGGGGCATGCGGTCTCGCGGGAGTTCTTCCAATGCCGATTGGAAGGCTGTGATGGCTTGCTTCATGCGTTCGCGGCTGTGCTCCCGGCCGGCAAGCGTGTAGAGCATCAGACCCAAGTTGTTCTGCGTAGCTGCCCAGCGCACCGGCACGCCCTCCCGCGGCGTGACCTCCAGCACCTCATGCGCAGCAGCGATGGCGTTGAGCAGCGTTGCTGTTCCAGTGTCAAGCTCGCCCAGGTAGAACAGCGCGGTCGCGCGATTGCTCACCGTCATAGCCCACTGCAACGGCAATGACTCGCGGACACGGACCTCCAGTGCGGCATCGAAGGCGTCTACCGCTTCGCGCAGGCGATCCGAACTCTTCTCGCGTTCACCCAACGAGCACAGCGAGTTCCCGAGGTCATTCTGCAGCCCAGCCCAGAGCGCCGCGGAAAACGTGCGGGTGATCACTTCCAGCGCCTTGCGCAGCGCGGCCACGCTTTCCAGGTAGGGTGCCGTCTCGTCACGTCCCATTCCACCTAAAGCCTGAAGTGTCAGGCCAAGGTGGTGCTGCGCCAAAGCCCATACCAACGGCTGCTCTGGCTTTGGGTGCTGTTCGATCACGGTGCGGGAGAGTGCAGCGGCCTGCAGCAGCCGTCCGGGCTCGCCCTTTTCCGCGCCGTGGGTACGGAGGGCAGCGACGCTCTGCAGCAGATAATCCGCGCCTGCGATTGGATCGTCCTGCTGGATGAAACTGGCCGCGGCCTGGAAGTGCTGCGCGGCCTGCAGTTGGTCAAGGCGGGTCAAACTGAGTTCCGCACGTTGCGCACGTGTCGCAGCTTTTTGCCGGCGCATGCGAACGGCAGCTTGGTGCGCTTCACGCTCTATCTGCTCGGCCCGCGCAAGTTCGGGATCGTTGGCCTCCTCGGCCTGACACAGCAGACCGTCCGCCTGGTCGTAGTCGGCAGGGGAAGAAGCCTGCGCAATCAGCGTACGTGCCTGCTCGATCAGCGCGTGTGCGGCTGTACTGTCCGGCTCCAGCGCACGGAGCCGGGCCAGCAACTCCATATGCCGCTGCGCGACTTCCATGAGCTTTTGCTGCATCTGGTCCAGCGGGACCTCTTGCTCCTTTAATATTCGGAAGAATCCGAGCACAGCCTCACGGCTGGTCTCAAGCTGAGCGGCAAGATCCTGCACCTGCGCTGACTGTGCGTCCTCCTCTTGCAACAAACGACGCAGGTCGTCCAGGCTGGCGCGAAGTTCATACCGGTTCGTAACGTGTACATGGGCCTGCGCGCCATCGCCATACGCCTGGGCAATGCCCGTTCCAGACGCGGATTGCAGCGGCGTGTCAGCCATGCCTGGCGGGCGGTGGAGCGTTAAACGTCACGGTCGCGGTTCCACCACGATCTGCCTGCGCGACGCCGGTGCTGTCGTTCGCGGTCTGCACGTGACTGGCGGCCTGCGGCACGGCCTCAAGCAGCGCCAACAGCTTGCGCGCAGCGTCAACGAGGTCGGGTGAGGCGTCCGCCTTCACGGCCGTCAACTCCTCATCCAGCGTGTCACGCCGCGCCTTTGATTCGGGGTTCGCCTCCAGCTTCTCCACGGCCACAGCGGCTTCGCTGCTATGTCCGAACTTGTCCTTGATGAGGGTCTTCAAGCCACTGTAGGCGTCAGTAATGGCAGACTTCGTGGCATCAGTAAGTCCGGGTGCAACCCCGGCTGAAATGGCTCCGGAGAGCGCGGCGAGGATGATGGGTATCGGCATATAGAGGCTGGCGGCATTGTGCCACAAATCGCGGCATCTGGCATCACGGGATCAACATGGTGCCTGCCGCGATGACACACCACCTGTAGAACAGGCGTAAACTTAAACTTGTAAAGATATGGAAGTTACCGCGAATCCGGCCGTTGTTTCCCCAGATGTGGAGCGTCCGGCTGAGGAACTCTCCCCGCCTGAACGCGTGTACTCCTGTCCGAGCTGCCAGCACTGGATCGCCGAGGGTGTGCTGGCCTGTCCTGACTGCCAGACGCTGGTTTATGCGCGGCACCTGAACCGGATTGGCGCGGCAGCGGCGGCGAAGGAAAAGGAAGGCAAGCTGCCTGAAGCAAGGTTGCTCTGGACATCCGCGCTGGAGTGGTTGCCGGCAGACGCTGCCCAAGCCGACCAGATCCACAAGCACATTGACACACTGACCGGCCGCGAGCAAGCCGAGCAGGACCGCGTGACGCGCTGGAAAAAGCGCTTGGGGCCGCTCGCACCCATTGTCTTCGGCATCGCCAAGTTCAAGAGTGCGCTCTTTCTGCTCTTCAAGATGAAGTTCCTGCTCGGCTTCCTGGGCTACTTCGGCCTGTACTGGGCGCTGTTTGGCTGGAAATTCGCGCTTGGCTTTACGCTGTCGATCTTCGTCCACGAGATGGGCCACTACGTTGCGGTGCGCCGCCGCGGTTTAAAGGCCGACCTGCCCATGTTCCTGCCGGGATTAGGTGCGTACGTGCGGTGGTTTCACCAGGGAATGAAGCTGGACCAGCTGGCGGCCATCGCCCTTGCCGGTCCGGGTTGGGGCCTGGGCGCGGCGATGGCCTGCATGGGGATTTTTCTCTGGACGCATCTGCCGGTTTTTGAGGCGCTGGCCTACACCGGCGCGTGGGTCAACCTCATCAACCTGATCCCAGTCCTGGGACTTGACGGCGCGCAGGCCACCTATGCGCTCAACCGGCTGGGACGCGGCCTGGTGCTGGCATCCTGCGTGGTGCTGTTCGCGTTGATGCACGAGGGTGTGTTCCTCTTCATCGGCGCGGGCATGACGTGGCGCATGTTCACCCACGACGCTCCGGAAGAGAACAGCACGGGCACGCTGGCGGGCTACCT
>CAXUBG010000265.1:0-3436 GCA_964249285.1 uncultured Terriglobus sp.
CTTCAGCGGACGTTTCTTCCATTACTTCCTGCAGTGTCCGGAGATTTAGCTCAAACACTAGCCCAAGGTAGGGGCTTTCTTTGCTTGCAGCGCAGACCGTACCCCGCTCGGGCATCTCAGCGGTTACAACGAGCCCATATCCTGCACAGTACTCATAAGATTGAGACCCGAACGTCGCTGTCTTCATGCCCTGCACCGTCATGCACAAAGACGGTTTGATCATGCATTGGACTGCCTGCCTCAGCGGATCGGAGCGCAGGGTCGACACGCCATCGATTGCAGCCGGATACAGCCTGTTCTCTCGCTTGGCGCGGGTGTACCGGTCCACAAGCGAGGACAATTCCGCGAGATGCGACGCGGTTTGATCAGCGCGGCTTGGCATACCGCCAATGTTACAAGGCAGGATTGGGCATGTTTTCGGCAGTCTTGGGCATTCACCATGAAGCCGCATAAGCCTAAGCTTTTCCTGAAGGAGATTGATCCATGAAGATTCTGATGGTGCTCACCTCACACGGCCAACTTGGGGATACGGGTGAAAAAACGGGCCTTTGGCTGGAAGAGTTCGCTTCTCCGTATTACACCTTCAAGGATGCGGGCGCAGAGATCGTTCTGGCCTCACCAAAGGGCGGTCAACCTCCGGTCGACCCGAAAAGCGACGCACTCAAGGCTCAGACGTTGTCCACGCTCCGCTTCAAGGTCGACGCCGCAGCCAAAGAGCAGTTCGCAGCCACAAAACACTTAGAGACCGTTTCGCAGTCAGATTTCGATACGGTCTTCTATCCGGGCGGGCATGGACCGATGTGGGATCTCGCGGAAGACAAAGATTCGAAGGCCCTCATTGAGTCTTTCCTGGCAGCTGACAAACCGGTCGCCCTGGTGTGCCATGCGCCGGCCGCGCTCCGTCATGTCAAGACGCCCTCTGGAACGCCACTTGTCTCTGGACGGAACGTTACAGGTTTTGCCAACACGGAGGAAGCCGCAATGGAACTCACCGAAGTGGTTCCGTTCTTGCTCGAAGATGAACTCAAGAAGCTGGGCGGCGTCTACTCGAAAGGTGAGGATATGGCTGAATACGTTGTTGTGGATGGCCTTCTGATCACCGGTCAGAATCCTAAGTCTTCGGCTGCCGCTGCAGAGCAGCTTCTCAAAAGGCTCGCCTGAGCGGCAACGAGGAGGGTGAGAGATCCCGTTCGCCCCCCGAACGGGCTCTCCCCCGCGTTGTAATGGTCATCACTGCCCGGCTTCGGAGGAGTGGCGCTGTCCATCTTGGCTCGCGGCTTCCAATGTTCCTATGAACTCTCTAGCGGCGACCGGGCAAACAGCCAGCGACCCTCCTGATCCAGACGAGGATTCGAGTCTTCGCTTTGTCTGACGTCCATTTGGACAATATGTCCATGGGCGATGCTGAAGGTGTGCCATACCTCACCATCGAAAAGTATTTCGCCGCCGAGGCTCTTCACCATCTGGTGAACTCTGACATCTGTCATGCCGCCGTCCCGATCGATGATTTCAAGAGGGTCCACGTGGGGATTAACCTCTTGCCACTGGTGAGTCCAATACTCCCGGACCGCTTCTTTGCCGATGGCGCGCCCGCCTTCAGACGTCTTAGGCCAGTTGACGTTCTCGCTCATAAGCGCCAACGCTCCATCGATGTCGCGGTAATTAAAGGCAGCGTAGGCCTGAGCTAACAAGGTTTGTGTGTTCACCATGAACTCTCCGAAGTCGAGAAACGTGCTGCAAAAGAATGGAAAAGGGTGAACCTCTCCTCTGGAGGCTCCACCTGCATTCTATCGGGCCGCATATGGCACCAGATTGCTCCTGAGAACGCGGTTGGCGGAAAAAGTGCTTCGTGGGAACGCGGCCGGGGCAGGAGCCGGTGACGATGGCCGCCGGTGAAGTTATATGTCTGTGGATTCCGGAAGGGGTCTGCTGCGGAGCACAACGAGGGCCAAGGGAAGGATAAAAAACGCAAGTGCGAGTGCTATCAGGCCCAGAATGCAACTGTATTTCACCTGATGCCGGAGTGCCGCGCCAAGAGCGTACAGTGCCGCCGCCGCGACCGGTGCGACCCTGCCTGTGAACCATAACATGCGGAACAACGCGTGGTTGAGCGGTTGGCGGCCAAACAGCTTGCTCGTAAGAAGCAGGAGGAACGCAGCAAACACACACCAGGCTACGCAAACCGTGCCGAGCAGAAACATCCAGCTTGCCGGAGATCCATCAATAGAAAGGTCGAGATTCATACCCTTAGACCCTTGCGGATCGCGATACACATAAGATGACGGAATGCGGGTTATCGCGGGCACATTTCGTTCGCGGGTGTTGCAGGCTCCACGCGGCAGCACCACCCGGCCCACCAGCGACCGCCTGCGCGAGACGCTGTTCAACGTGATCGCCGCGCGCGTTCCCGGGAGCTCTTTCGCCGATCTGTATGCCGGATCCGGTGCTGTGGCATCGAGGCCATTTCACGGGGTGCGGTCCATGTCACCTTTGCCGAGACTGCCCGGCCTGCGCTCGATGCGATCCGCGCCAACCTGCGCACGCTGGGCATCGCGGGCAGCTTTCGCATCGAGTCCGGCGGGGACTGCAGTTGCTACAGGGTGCGCTCGGCCTCATCCAACTCGGCGAAGAGTTCGTCCAGCGAGATGCGGATGGGGGTTGCCGGAATGGTGAGTTCCCGGCCTTGCGGCTGGATGAAGCCGGCGGCTGAGGCAATGTAAGCGCGGCGGCCTGCCGGGTCTACGGTCCAGATGTGGGGGACGCCCATCGCGGCATAGTCGTCTACCCGCTCCTGCAAGTCGCGGAGCGAATCGCCGGGTGAAAGCACCTCGATGCATAGCAGCGGAGGACGCGTCACGATGTCTTCGAACGGCTCATCGCGTCTTAGTACACAGATGTCCGGCACACGAAACCGTTCGGGGCGTATCTGGACGCGTTGTTCCGGCTGCACCCACACCTTCCATGCACGGCCGTTCACGCCGAAGATGCGAACCAGGTAAGCCTGCACCAGACTATGGGGGCGTTCTCCCACCGTTCTCTCCCTCACCTCGCCTTCGAGGTAGTCGCAGTCGGGCCGGTAAGCGGTCGCAAGATATTCAGACAGGGGTACGAGCGCGGTGGTGGCAAGCATCAGGCGGCCCTCCCTCCGAATATCTTACCCTCGCGGCCAGTTGCCCTAGAAAAACACTGGATAACGTCAGGGGCGGGAAGCCAGGGCCTCACGAGCGCCTCCGTGTTCGCTTTTCTGTGGATGCGAGGCGGATTGCTACACACATAAGATGACGGAATGCGGGTTATCGCGGGCACACTTCGTTCGCGGGTGTTGCAGGCTCCACGCGGCAGCACCACCCGGCCCACCTGCGCGAGACGCTGTTCAGCGTCATCGCCGCGCGCGTTCCCGGGAGCTCTTTCGCCGATCTGTATGCCGGATCCGGTG
>CAXUBG010000266.1:0-3401 GCA_964249285.1 uncultured Terriglobus sp.
TAGTCGTTAGCGTTGATCGGGAGTGCCTCGGCGAGGACAGTGGGAGAGGCGCGGCAAATTAGATGCCGAGGCACTCCCGATAACGAGACTTGAAGGAAGGCGCTGGCGGGGCGCGCCGAGTATGGAGCTAGTAGCGTGGTTTGGTACTAACTCGAAACGTGGAGCAGCGGTCAAAACGGCTCGACAGCTTAGGAACGAGAAGCGGAAGAGCGCGAATGTAGCTGCTGAACCGGCTGTGGGCGGGACGCAAGCAAGGCCGGCCCGATAGATACCTCAAAGAGCGCACACGTAGGCGAAGGCGTGCGTGCACACGTCGTGGCGTCGAGTTGTAGCTGCGAGTTGTTAAGACGTGTCGATGGGTTTGCACCGCCTCGCGAGTTGAAGGGCCGAGAACTTTTCCTGGACATGCATGGGAGCGCCACAATGGGGGCACTTCCAAACAACCTTCGTCGGGGATTCGTGAGAGGACGCGGGAACGTCTGGGGTGAAGGCGAGTAGTTGACGGCTGACAGGAAGAAGAGTGCTCCGACACCCGTTAGCTAAGAACCCAAACTGCCGGATGCGAACGAAGCCGCGCGGAAGTACATGCTGGACGAAGCGTCGCAGGAACTCTTCGGCGCTCAGAGTCATCAGGCGTTGCTTGTTGCCGCGAGCGTAATCTTTCCAGCGAAACGTGACTTGGTCCCCTTCGTGGGCCACGATCCGATGGTTGCTGATCGCCACTCGATGAGTGTAGCGGCCGAGATATCGGAGGACCGCCGCCGGGCCGCCGAAGGCGGCCTTGGCGTAGACCACCCAGTCCTTGCGGCGGAGTGTTTGCACGAAAGCCGCAAACTGCTTTGGTGCGGCCAGGGCGTCCGAACCGCTGAAGTGGAGTTTCTTCAACCGGAAAGCGCGGCGAAGTCCTCGAATGAACTTACGCCGGCAGACCCGGCCAAGAACTTTGACAGGTAGGAAGAAAGCATACTTAGGGTGAATCCAGTGCTGGTGATTGGGTGCGAGCCCTCCAGCGGGAACCACACAGTGAACGTGCGGATGTAGGAGCAAGTTCTGACCCCAGGTATGCAGAATACTCAGGAACCCAATCTCGGCTCCCAAGTGCTTCGGGTCCGCAGCGACTTCGAGCATCGCGGCGGCGCTCGAACGAAACAGCAGGTTAAAAAGCAACGATTGGTTCCGCTGGCAAAGCGGATTCAGTTCATGCGGGAGTGTGAAAACAACGTGGAAATAAGGCACGCCGAGCACTTCCTGCTCACGGGCGGCGAGCCAGCGTTGGCGCGCTTGCGTCTGGCACTTCGGGCAGTGCCGGTTACGACAGGAGTTATAGGAGATGGCCTGACGGCCGCATTGGGAACAGGAATCGAGATGGCCACCCAGCGCCGCCGTGCGGCAACGGGCGATCGCTCGCAGCACTGTTAGTTGCTGGAAGCTCAGCCAAGATCGATTCTTGTCCAGAAAGCGGGCCTCGTGCGCGCGAAGGATATCGGCCACCTCCACGGCGGGGCGGCTCATTCGGGTTTATGCAGCCTCCGCGAGCGTTGCAGTTGTGCGGTACTGGGAACCTGAATATGATCGAGTGGATTCGGCGCTGCTTGCAGGTGCTTTTGCGAAAGGTGCAGATAGACCGTAGTGTGCGTGAGATCTGCGTGACCGAGCAGCATCTGAATGGTGCGAATGTCCGCGCCCGCTTCGAGCAGATGAGTCGCGTAACTGTGGCGCAGCGTGTGCGGCGTGACGTGTTTCTGAATGCCGGCGCGCCTGGCGGCTTGCTGAACGGCTTCCCAGATGACCTTCGGGGTGATCGGCTTATCGGCACGCCAACCATTTTGCGTGCCCGGAAACAAATATGTCTTGGGCCGCATCCAGCGCCAATACTCGCGCAGTGTCTCGAGTAACTTCGAACTCAAGGGAACATCGCGATCAACGCCGTTCTTGCTCCGCTCGATTCGCAGCATCATGCGCTGGCTATCGATGTTGCTGACTTTCAGACGACACAGTTCGCTGCGCCTCAGTCCGGCTGCGTACATCGTCAGGAGCATCGCTCGATGGAACAGGTTGCGGGCACAGTCGATCAGCCGGGAAACTTCCTCCTGGCTCAGGACGACCGGCAGCCGCTTGAGGCGCTTTGGGTACGGCAGATCCTCTTTCATATCCCGGCGCTTCAGCACCTTGATGTAGAAGAATCGAAGCGCAGAAATCTGGATGACGACTGTGCCGTTAGCCAGTTTCCTGTCTTCGAGCAGATACACCTGATAACGGCGAAGATCGTCAGGTCCAAGATGATCGAGCCGCTTCTGTACATGCTGGCGGAATGCCTCCACCGCATGTAGATAAGAACGGATCGTCGTTTCCGAGTAGGCGCGACGCACGAGTTCTTCGCGCATCCGCTGCAAAAGTATGGTCACAGAGAACTCCTTTCTCTGCAACCAACGCTAATCGTTCAAGCGTCCGAGATGCTCTTCCGGCCGCCGCGCCAGCGGCTTCGTTCTTGTCGCGAAGGGACGAGTAATCCACACGGGCACAATTATCCTCTTAGATCGCCACTTCGCCGTCAGAACGAAGCCGACCGCGCGGCGGACGCTACGCGTGGGCGGTGACCAATAGTTAAGGCTCGATAGAGTGTGGGGTCACAAGGAGCTAACTTGTGACCCATTTACGCGAACTGATGCTGCAGGAACTGCAGCGCCGTAATTATTCACAGACTACCGTAACGAGCTATATCAAGATCGTCGCGGATTTTGCGAAGTACTTTCAGCGGCCGCCAGACCAACTCGGACCGGACGACATCCGGGCCTATCAACTGCATTTACTCCACGAACGCAAGCAGGGCGTACGAACGGTAGGTACCCAGACGGCAGCCTTGCGGTTCTTCTTCTGCAAGACACTGAAGCGGAACTATCCAGTCGAAGAAGTGCCGTATCCGCGAGCACCGCGAAAGCTGCCGATCATCCTGACACAAGAAGAAGCCATCCGGCTCATTGATTCAGCGAGCAATCTATTCCACCGCGCCATGCTGATGACGCTGTACTCGACTGGCATGCGCCGGGCCGAACTCTGTCATCTCCAAGTCGCTGACATCGACAGCGTGCGCATGCTGATCCACATCCGGCATGGCAAGCGGAACCGTGACCGCGACGTGCCGCTCAGTCCGAAACTGCTGGAGACGTTGCGCGAGTACTGGCGCTGGATGCACCCCAAGACGTATTTGTTTCCGGGTACGAAAGACGGTTGGCGAGCCGATAAACCAATCACGCCCAAAGTGCTGTGGGAGGCTTGCCGGGAAGCGGCACAAGCCGCCGGCATTACCAAAGACGTTCGCCCCCACTTACTGCGCCATAGCTTTGCGACGCACTTGCTGGAGAACGGAGCGGACTTACCGACCGTGCAGTTGCTGCTCGGAC
>CAXUBG010000267.1:0-3392 GCA_964249285.1 uncultured Terriglobus sp.
CGCCCTGACACCGTGCATCGGGCGCACCCACGGCGTTCATGCCGAGCCTACGACGTTTGGCCTCAAGCTGCTGCTCTGGTACACGGAGTGCGAGCGCAATATGGTTCGGTTTACAGCGGCATCGGAAGACATGCGGGTGGGCAAGCTGTCCGGTGCCGTGGGAAGCTATGGCACGATCACGCCCGCACTGGAAGAGGAGATCTGCAGCCGCCTTGGCCTGGCAGCGGCACCGGTCAGCACGCAGGTGCTACAGCGCGACCGCCATGCGGCGTATGTGGGCACGCTGGCTGTGCTGGCATCTTCGCTGGATCGCATTGCCACGGAGATCCGGCACTTGCAACGCACTGAGGTGCGGGAGGCGGAGGAATTCTTCAGTGCAAAGCAGAAGGGCTCGAGCGCGATGCCGCACAAGCGCAATCCGATCACGTGCGAGAACATCTGCGGCCTGGCCAGAGTAATGCGGGCAAACTCTCAAGTGGCACTTGAAGATGTTGCGCTGTGGCATGAGCGCGATATTTCGCATTCGTCGGCGGAGCGCGTCATTCTGCCGGACCAGACGACGCTTGCTGATTACCTGCTGTCGAAGACGACGGCCCTTATCGATACGCTCATGGTGTATCCGGAGCGGATGCTGCGCAATCTGAACCTGACAGGCGGTCTCGTCTTCAGCGGGCAACTGCTGCTGGATCTGGCGGAGGCTGGAATGGCACGCGAGGAGGCGTACCGCGTGGTGCAAACCCTGGCGATGCGGGCGTGGACGGAGGACCTCATCTTCCGTGACCTGGTCGCTGCCGATGCGCAGGTCAGTTCCCTGCTGCCGCCCGAGCGGATCGCCCGGGCGTTCGACGTGAACCGCCGCCTGGCAAATGTTCCCGCGATCTTTGAGCGCGCCCTTGGTGCTCCCCTGACCGCGCCGCAGGCGTAGACCATGCTGCCAGCGAGTGACGCGGAACTGGTACGGATTGTGGATGCCGCCCTGGCCGATGCAACAGTGCGCGGTGGTGCATGGCTTGCCTGCCGGCCAGGATGCAACCAGTGCTGCACCGGTGTGTTTCGCATATCGCCGCTTGACGGAGAACGGTTGCGTGAGGGATTGCGACAGTTAAGTGAGAATGACCCGCAGCGCGCGGCGCAGGTGAGCGAACGTGCGTTGCAGTCCGCACGACGGCTGGAAGAGGGCTTTCCCGGTGATGCCCTCACGGGCGTTCTCGATGGGACGGCGGAGGCGGATACCGTATTTGAGGATTTTGCGAACGACGAGGTCTGCCCAGTGCTCGACCCGCTGACTGGGACATGCGATCTGTACGCATTCCGGCCAATGACGTGCCGCACGTTTGGGCCTCCGGTGCGGACGGACGAGGGCTGGGGTGTGTGCGAGCTCTGCTTCATTGGTGCTACGGCGGAGGCGATTCAGGCGGCGGAGATGCGGTTGCCTTTGCCAGAGATGGAGTCGCGGCTGAGCGAGCAGGCTGAAGTTCAAGGCGAGAGCGTTGTTACCTTTGCCCTTGCGCGAAGAATATCGCGGGCCTGAAAGGCCCGTTGCACCTCCCGGAAGCAATATCCGCACCGGCTGAAGCCGCTTGCCGGACACGGGACTGATGGAGCGGCTGAAGCGAAGTCCCGAAAACCGCTTTCAGGCCGCGTCACCTGCCGCACCGCTGAGGCGAAGTCCTTCCATGCGACCGGTCCTGGCTGGGCAGGGGGCCGGAGCGATAATGATCGAGATGACAGATTCAAAGCAGGGAGCGAACCTGACGCTTGCCATGACGGGCGCGAGCGGGGCGCTGTTCACCGGAGCGATGCTGGGATTGCTGCAGGGCGACGAGCGTGTGCGGCGCGTCCAATTTGTTGCCTCAGACCATGCGCTGCGCGTGGCGAGCGACGAACTGGGACTGAGCGGGCGCGGCGGCTTGCTCGAAGCGCTGACCGGCAGCAGTGAACCCGGCAAGGTTCACCTTTTGCGGAACGATGATGTTGGAGCGGGTGTTGCAAGCGGCAGCTATCCGAGCGATGGAATGATCGTGCTTCCCTGCTCCATGGGAACGCTGGCGTCGATTGCACATGGGCTGGCAGCGCGGTTGATTGAGCGCGCGGCGGATGTCTGCCTGAAGGAGCGCCGGCCCCTCATTCTGTGCGTGCGGGAGACGCCGCTGAACCGCATTCATTTACGAAACATGACGCTGGCGGCAGAGGCGGGTGCGACGATCTATCCGGTGATACCAGCGCTGTACTTTCGTCCCGGTTCCGTGGAGGAGATTGCCAAACAGTACTGCTGCCGCGTGCTGGCGCATGTGGGTCTGCCGCAGGCGGACGCGTATCGCTGGAAAGAAGACGAGTAGCTACTGCCTGGGGACGACCTCTTGCCGGGCGGGTGCGCCGGGCAGCCCGTCAAGAATGGTCTCGGACGGGGGCAGCGGCGGGACAGCGTTGAGGAAGCGCACAGTGAGGGGAAAGACCTGGTCCGCGCACTCGGCGGCGGTCAGGTGGCCGCATCCTCCAAAACCGGCCAGGACGGATTGCGGGACCAGACCGTGCAGACGCTCCGCAAGTGCGAACGGCGTGAGCTTGTCTTCCGTACCCCAGACGATGAGGACGGGCATCTGCAGGCGCGACACGCGGAAGTCGAGGATATCGCGGCCAGCCAACATGCTGTCGAAGGAGCGGCTGACAATCCACTGATTTGCGCGAAAGCGGCGCAACATGCCCGGGACGGCAAACGCCGGGATGTGGATGCGCGGCTTGTCTGGCTCAATCTTTGCGGTGAGTGCTTCCAAACCTGCCCGGTCCTGGGGAGTGAACAGCGTCAGCGGAAAATCGACCCTAAAATACAGGCCGGCACTATCGTAAAGCAGGAGGCGACGCACGGTTGCGGGATGGTCGAGAGCGGTCATCATCGCGACCCAGCCGCCCATGGACCAGCCGGCGACGTCGGCCTGCGAAATGTGCAGCGCCTGCATGAAGCCAGTGACGATGCGTTCCTCGCCACGCAGCGAGAAATCGCCATCGGGAGGCTTTGGAGAACTGCCGTAGCCCAGGAGATCGAGCGCGTACACATGAAATCCCGCCCCCGCCAGCTTTGGCATCAGGGGTGCCCAATCGGTGGCACGCGCGCCGAGTCCGTGGATCAGAACGAGCGGGCGTTCCGGGCCGCCGCTATTGGGCGTCGCTTCGAGATAGTGGATACGGTACCCGTTCACCGCCACGTGGCTGTGCTTGACGCCATGCGTTCGCAGATAGAGGTCAACTGAGTGATCAATGAGCCAGAACGGGTTCCAGGCAACAAAGCCGAATGCGCAGCACGCAAGGCCGAATAGAATGAGGAGAGCGGTAAGCCAGCGCAGTGGCCGCGCTCCGTTCGAGCTTCGCGTCACCGCAGGGGCTTCCCGCATTCT
>CAXUBG010000268.1:0-3379 GCA_964249285.1 uncultured Terriglobus sp.
CGCAACCCGGTGCGCGGCTCGGCCTACCGCGATGGCGACCTTTCCTTCATCAAGCACACTGCGCTGAGCGAGCGCACGGACCTGGAGTTTCGCGCCGAACTCTTCAACCTGACCAATA
The DNA here is from genome assembly GCA_964249285.1 of uncultured Terriglobus sp. GTDB lineage: Bacteria > Acidobacteriota > Terriglobia > Terriglobales > Acidobacteriaceae > Terriglobus. The sequence goes on from CAXUBG010000268.1 coordinate 119, forward strand.
CGCCCGGCTTTGCCCAGCCCAGCGGAGCCTACGGCACGGCCGCCTTCGGCAGCATCACCGCCACCGTCACGGACCCCCGCGTCGCGCAATTCGCCCTGCGCCTCAGCCGGTGACGCGGTATCAACCTATACAAGCCTCTCGCCGTGAGTGCAGAATAGGCTCACTGGAGTAAGGCGTATGCGGTCCAAACACACCGGCATCAACCCTGAAGCGCCGCCGAGTGGAACCGGCTGCGGCGAGTGCTTGGCGCAGGACGGCTGGTGGTTTCATCTGCGGCGGTGCGCGGAGTGCGGCCACATCGGTTGCTGCGACAGTTCGCCCGGGCAGCATGCCACGGGTCACTTCAAGTCGACGGGACATGCCGTCATCGCCAGCTTCGAGCCCGGCGAGACCTGGTTCTGGGATTACAAAACACAAGCAATGACGCAGGGACCGGCTTTGGCTCCGCCCCACTCTCATCCCGCGTCTCAACCCGTACCTGGTCCAGCAGGCAAGGTGCCGCGCGACTGGCAATCCAGGCTGCATCGGGCATAGAAGGCTTCAAAGACGCTCACATCGTGTTGCAATATGCGAGGACCAGCTTAGCGAGATGCTCTCGCAGCTTCCTGGTTAGTCTTGGGGGCGCATGGCTCTCCAAATGCCCCCGCAGCGTGCCCGCCATTGTGAGATAGATGATGTGCACCATAAACGCCACGTCCGCTGACGAAGGCAGGTCAGCGGTTTGCAGCATGGCCGTGATCGCGGCCTCGAAGCGCTTGCGGGTGCGTTCCACAATCAGGTTTCCACCCGCCTCGGCAGCAATACGGTAGAGCGCGACCGACGCATCACGGTCGAGCAGCTTCGCGTCGATGAAGCGGTTCACCAGCGCATCCACCATGATTTCAAGCGGCTGGAAGTGATTCGCTGCGCAAGCGTCTTCAACTGCCTTCACTGTTCGTAGCAACTGCCGCTCCAGCACTGCGAACAACAGCGCCTGCTTATTCGGGAAGTACTGATAGAGCGTTCCTACCGAGACACCCGCGCGCCGCGCCACATGCACCGTCGTCAGCCGGTCCGCACCATTCCGCAGCAAAACCTGAACCGTTGCGTCATAGATCGCCTCCACGGTAGCCACGGACCGGCTCTGTTGCGGCGTCTTTCTTGGTTGTGAGCTAGGTAAAGCTGCCTTGGCCATATGCGAATAGAAACATGAATGTTTCTTCATCTAATCACAGAGGAGGAGCACAACATGCAAAAAGAGAAGAAAGTCGCATTGATTACTGGAGCCAACAAGGGCATCGGCTTCGAAGTTGCCCGGCAACTCGCAACTGCAGGCTGGACGGTGCTTGCCGCTGCGCGCAACGAGGAGTTAGGAAAACAAGCCGCCGCAAGGCTCCTGGCCGAAGGCCTGGATGTGCACTTCATCCAAGTCGACCTGAACGCTCCGGAGACCGCGGCAACCGCTGCGGAAACGGTTCGCGGGCAGTTCGGCAGACTCGACCTGCTGGTTAATAACGCGGGCATCGCGAACATGACCGATGGCCCACCGAGCAAGGTGAAGCCCGGCCTTTTAATGACGATGATGCAGACGAACTATGCCGGTGCCGTTGCAGTCACACAGGCCATGCTGCCCCTGCTGCAGCAGGCTGGGAAAGCGCAGGTCATCAATGTCTCCAGCGAACTCGGCTGCGTGAGCCAGCAAACCGATCCGGATTGGAAGTACGCGCAGGTCAAGTACCTTGCGTATAGCGCGTCCAAGGCCGCGCTTAACATGTTCACTGTCCAACTCGCGTGGGAGTTCCGCAACGGCAGCATCGCCGTCAATTCAGTCAATCCGGGCTACACAGCCACCGACCTGAACGGTAATACCGGAACGCAGACCGTGGAAGAAGGTGCCGCCGAGATCGTCCGCGTAGCCCTGCTCGACCCACCTGTCACAGGCAAATTCCTCGAAGCAGGCGGCGAACTCCCCTGGTAGTTACGAGGGCATGTGGAGAGTGAAAGCTCACCACATGCGTACTCACCGCGACGCGAGAGACAATAGCAGCATGGCACCCACACCGCTCCTGACTCCGCGCGAGGCCGCGCATATGCTTGGCATCAGCTATCCCACCATCAAGCAGTGGATTCTCTCCGGCAAGCTGAGGACTGTGCCGACGCCAGGTGGCCACCATCGCATCGCGCAGACTGCGCTGAACCCATTCCTGAGCAAGGACAGGGCGAAGCCCGCAGCCGAATCGCGCGAGCGCTTCCGCCGTGTCAGTGGACGCAACCAACTTACCGGCAAGATCGTCAGCGTGCGCATCGAAGGTCTGCTGGCGCAGATCGTGCTGGACATCGACGGCCAGCAGATTACCAGCATCATCACCGCCGATGCAGCCCGCGAGTTAAACCTGAAGAAGGGTGACACCGCTGCCGCGCTCGTCAAATCGACCGATGTTATGATCGAGCGCCTCGACACTTAGAAGAATCACCCTGCAATCAGGACCCTCTGCAGTTGCAGAGCATTCGTTGTGGCATGACCCAGCGCCGTGTTGTCGAACATCACCCAACACACGCTTTCGGGATGTCCATGTACGTCAACGCGCAACCGCTCAGCCAACCTGCTCATGAAAGCTTCGCTATATTCCGAGTAGTACGTGCGGGGCGACCCATGCAACCGCCAGTACCGAAGGGCCGTGCTGCCACCCGGATCAATGGCACGCGGTGAGCCTGCCGGCGGATCAGCCGCAACCCGGGCCATATCAAACTCGCGCAGTAGCTGGTCCGCGTCGCCCTGGAACCAGCTTGCATGTCTTGGTTCCACAGCCAGAGCGCCGCTGTACAACTCGCGCACCGTTCCAAAAAATTCACGCACGACGCCCTCATCAAAGACAAGGCTTGGAGGCAACTGCACCAGAACCGGTCCAAGCTTCTGGGGCGCCCCAGAGTTCAATCCACTCACCTCATCAAAGAACGGCAGCAGCATTCCACCAGCGTTGCGCAACTTCGCCTCGTGCGTGATGCGCTTCGGCATCTTCACCGAGAAGCGAAACGCATCCGGCGTGCTCACCGCCCATCGCTCCCATGTACTTCGCCGGTGCGGTTTGTGAAAGCTTGAGTTGACCTCGACACACGCAAAGGTACTGGCGTACCGCTGGAGGTGGGAACCTTCTGCCGGAAATGCTCCCGCGGATGCGCGCGGCAATATCCATCCCGCCGTTCCCACCCGGATCATACCTTGCTGGCCGTTAGGCAAGCTAACGGCTTAGCTGCGTGTTGAAGAAGTCCACCATATAGCCC
>CAXUBG010000269.1:0-3054 GCA_964249285.1 uncultured Terriglobus sp.
TCGGCACAAAGATGGCCGCCTCACGCCCAAACACCTCGGCCGCTCGAGCCTCCAGTTGGTTGATGGTGGGGTCTTCGCCATAGACGTCGTCGCCTACCTCGGCAGCAGCCATGGCGGCACGCATCTCTGGTGTCGGCTTTGTTACGGTATCGCTGCGCAAATCGATCACATCGTTCATACTCATGCTTCTATTCTCATAGACGTTCCTCAAACCGTCATCCCGAGAACATCTGTCTTCCAAATCAACATCAGTAGAACTTAACAACAGGGTCGAAGACCCGAAAATAACAGCCTGGGCCGAAGGCCTAACGCTAATCCGAAATGGCTGCGGAAACAAATGCGAGAAGGTTGATAAGAGTCGCCAGGCCAGCTACCAACGCTCCCAGCCAGCGTCGCTTTGGTGCTCGGAACGAAAGTATCAAAGATGCACCGCTTAATAGCGCCGTAAATAGCAGAGACAAAGTCAAAACTGCATAGCCGAAACGTCCCCACTCTTTGTGGGTGGCTACTTCGTGAAACCAAGTCATCAGCACGATGGCGAATGGATACAGAAGAGTCGCGACGAACAGAAATAGCGCGACTCTTGCAAGGGCTGCATTACTTGCGTCGCACTCATCAGAGTTCTTAGCGTAAAGCTTCATAGCAACTCCTTGGTGCTGGTAGCAGGTACTCAGTGTTCCTATACAGGCTTAAGCTGGAACACACGCAAGAAGCTCCGCGAAGACACGGGAAGATAAAAGTCGTCCCCGTGCGGTCAATGCAATGCGCTCAGGTGTCACATTCGTCAAGCAATCACGCGCAAGCTCCTTCGAGCGCTCGATCAAGTTGTCTACCTGCTCCGCTGCAAACTCCGCACGCAACATCTCAATCGATAACCCCTCCACCAGCCGTAACCCAAGAAACACCGTCTCCTCCCATCCCCCCAACGCATCGATCCGCTCCGGCTCCCGCGTGTCCGCACCAGCGATGTAGCCGTCCAGGTCATCTCCGTTTGCAAACCGCACCGCCGTGCCACTCGCATCCCGCAGCATCGAATGCGCATCCAGTCCAAACCCCAAATACGGCGAGCGCGTCCAGTATTTGCAGTTATGCCGCGACCGGTGCCCTTCCCGCGCAAAGTTAGAAATCTCGTACTGCCGCAACCCCGCCTGCTCCAGCGTCTCGCACGCCTGCACGTACATGTCTGCCACGAGCGACTCATCTGGAGCGGCATGTGCACCGTAGCGCACGCCCGGCCCGATCAGTTCCCTGCCCAGCCGCGAATCCTCATCTACTTCCAGCATGTACACCGACGCATGATCTACGCCGCTCGCGATGGCCTGCTCCAGCGACACCGCCCAGTGAGACGCGGTTTGGTATGGCAGACCGGCGATCAAGTCGACGTTCAGGTCCCGCACTCCCGCCGCACGAAGCCTCTCCAACTCCGCCAGGCATTGCGCACCGGTATGCAGCCGGCCCACCGCACGCGACTCCGCATCCACAAAGCTCTGCACGCCCAGCGAGACACGGTTGACCCCGCTGGCCAACATCGCATCCAGCATGGCGTCCGTAATCTGCCCCGGCGCAGCCTCGACCGTTGTTTCCGCGTGAGTAGACACGGCAAACACGCCACGCATGGTTGCAAACAGCCGGCTCATCTGTTCCGGCTCCAGCAACGACGGCGTGCCTCCACCCACGAAGATCGAGTCCACGCAGCGCGGAAGGCACAAGCCGTGCTCCGCGGCGGAGGGCACCGTGCGTTCGATCTCACGGCACACCCGGTCCACGTACGCCGCCATGCGCGCGGGTGGAAACGCGTCCGACGCGAAGTTGCAGAAGCTGCACTTGGCTTTGCAGAACGGCACTGATAAATACAATCCCAGCGTTTCCACTTCTGTCATTTTCCCACGCTGGTGCAGCATTGCTGAACCGGCAGGGACGCTGCGCACATCTACAATCAAGACAGACGCATGGCGAAGCGCCCCGCAAAATCCAAGCCCGAGAAACCCGCCGCATCCAAAGCCGGCGAAGAAGATGTTCTGGGCAAAGCGTATGACAGCCGGCTGATGCGCCGCCTGATCACCTATCTGCGTCCCTACACCGGCTTTGTCGTCCTCAGCCTGATCGCGGTCATCCTGAAAGCGGGCGCGGACGTGGCTGGGCCGTACCTGATCAAGCTCGCCATCGACCGCTACATGACGCGCACGCCTCCGCCCACGGCGTGGCTGCCACGTCATCTCAGCGCGAATGCGATGACCGGCATCAGTCAGTGCGCGGCGCTCTACCTGGGCGCTCTGCTGGTCAGCTACGGACTGGAGTTTCTGCAGACCTACATGATGCAGTGGACGGGCCAGAAGATCATGTTTGACATGCGCTCGCAGATCTTCCGGCACTTGCAACGTATGCACGTCGGCTTCTATGACCGGAATCCTGTCGGCCGCCTCGTCACGCGTGTCACCAGCGACATTGATGCGCTGAACGAGATGTTCACCTCCGGCGTCCTGGCCATCTTTGAGGATGTCTTTGTGCTCATCTTCATCGTCGCCATCATGCTGCGGATGAGCTGGCCGCTGGCCCTCCTAACGCTTTCGGTGCTGCCGGTCATCATGTATGCCACGCGGCTCTTTCGCATCTCCGTGCGTGCCAGCTACCGCCGCATCCGCACCGCCATCGCCAAGATCAACGCCTACACGCAGGAACACGTCAGCGGCATGAGCGTGGTGCAGCTCTTCAATCGCGAAGCACGCGCCTACCGCGACTTCGAACTGATCAACGCGGAACACCGTGACGCCTACGTCGATCAGGTGCAGGCCTACTCGCTCTACTACCCCGCCGTCGAGCTGCTCAGCGCCGTTGCCATCGCGATGGTGGTCTGGAAGGGAGGCCTGGGCGTCCTGCACGGCAGCCGCTTCTTCGGCAGTGTCGTGACCCTCGGCGTGCTCGTCGCCTTTATGCAATATGCGCAGCGCTTCTTCCGGCCCATCCAGGACCTCAGCGAGAAGTACAACATCCTGCAGGCCGCCATGGCCGCCAGCGAGCGCGTCTTCAAACTGATCGACACCGAGCCGGAAATCG
>CAXUBG010000269.1:3064-3366 GCA_964249285.1 uncultured Terriglobus sp.
AACCACGCTGATGATGCGCTTCTACGACATCCAGCGCGGCAGCGTTCTCGTCGACGGCATGGATGTCCGCGAGATGCCGCTGGAGGCCCTGCGCAAGCGCTTTGGCGTTGTTCTGCAGGATGCCTTTCTGTTCACTGGCACCGTCCGCACCAACATTCGCCTTGGCAGTGACTGGATCACGGATGCCGAGGTCGAGCGCGCCGCCGACGAGGTCAACATCGGCGATTACATCCGCACGCTGCCGCAGGGCTTTGACAGCCCCATGCAGGAGCGCGGCGCGACCCTCTCCACCGGCCAGAAGC
>CAXUBG010000270.1:0-569 GCA_964249285.1 uncultured Terriglobus sp.
CCAGCTTGTTCCATCCCAGCGTCGCCGCCACCGTGCCGCGCGCCACTCGTCCGGTCAATGCGGCAGACAGGCGAACACTGCCCCGGTGGTTGCTTACTTGGACAGCATTACCCTCGAGAATTCCGCGCGGGGCAGCATCGTCCGGATGCATCTCCAGCACACCCAGCCCAATGCGCTCGTCCTCCATCCCACGATGCCGCGGCACGTTGGCAAACGTTGAGTTCATCCAATGGTCCGCCTTCCGCGCCAGCATCCGCAGCGGAGCATCAGCGCCGCCGCGCTCCGGCGCATGCACGTAGCCGGGAAGCGGGTCCAAGCCCTGCGCAAGCAGTGACGCGGAGTAAAACTCCCCGCGCCCGCTCGGCGTGCGGAACCACGACGCATCGCTGAACGGCAGAAACTCTCCGCGCTCATTCCGTGGCAGCGCCAGCGGTATACGTGACTCGCGCTGCAGCCGCTCCAGAGTGACACCGTCATGCCATGGATGCGCGCTGTCCAGCGCCTGCGCAATCAGTTCCTTCTCCGTATCGCGGAAACACGCTTCCGGAAACCCCATACACTGTCCAAGC
>CAXUBG010000270.1:579-2995 GCA_964249285.1 uncultured Terriglobus sp.
GCAGGCGGTGATCCGCGCCGTTGACCGTCAGCACGACGTCGAACTGCCGGCGCGCCTCGCCCATCGGCTCCACGGCGCGCGGCGACAGCTGCACAAAGTAGTGCCCATACGCGCCCTGCACGTCATCCTGCTCCAGAAACGTTGGCGCGGGCAGCACGATGTCCGCGTAATCCGCCGTATCGGTGTGGAAGCAGTCGTGCACCACGGTGAACAGGTCATCGCGGCGCATCCCGCGCAACACCGCATTCTGGTTCGGTGCCACCGCCGCCGGATTGGAGTTGTACACAAACAGCGCGTGAACCGCGGGGCCGTCTAACTCCGTCAACGCGTGTCCCAGCCGGCTCATGTTCACGGTGCGCGCCACGCGCCGGAGCGGGCTCGCCTGCATCAGCTCCGGCATGCGCAGGGCCGCCTCGTTGAAGCCGAACGCAGCCGACGTGGACAGCATCAACCCACCGCCATGGTGCTTCCAAGCACCCGTCAGCAGCGGCAACATGCTTACCGCGCGCGCCGCCGTCCCGCCATTGTCCGTCCGCTGAATGCCATAGTTCATGCGGATCAGCGCAGGCGAAGTCTTCGCATACGCACGCGCCAGTTCCACAGTTGTCGAAGCATCGAGTCCGGTAAGTTGCGCCACCCGCGCAGGCGAGTAATCCTCTCCCAGCACCCGCTCCTGCAACGCCTCAAACCCATGCGTGCACGCCTCGATGTACGACCGGTCTTCCAACTTTTCGCGCAGGATCACATGCATCATGCCCATGGCCAGCGCCGTATCCGTTCCCGGCCGGATGGCAAGGTGCTGGTCAGCTAGCCGCGCCGTCTTCGTCTGGTATGGATCGATCACCACCAATCGCGCACCAGTCCTGCGGGCCTGCTCAATAAAGGGCCACAGGTGGATGTTGTTGCCGTGGATGTTCGCGCCCCACGCTATGATCAGCTTTGCGTGGACGATGCTCTGCGGCTCCGGCCCCAGCCGTGTTCCGTATACGGCATTCAGAGCCGCAGTCCCGGCGCTGGCGCAAATGGTCCGGTCCAGCTGCGACGCTCCCAGCCGGTGAAAGAAGCGCCGGTCCATCGATCCATAGCCCAGCTGCCCAATTGTCCCCGCATAGCTGTACGGCAGGATCGACTCCGGCCCATGCGCGTCGCTCACCTGCTGCAGCCGGGTCGCGATGAAGTCCAACGCCTCATCCCAGGAGACACGCTCAAACGCGCTCGCCTCCTCACCGGGCTTCAGCGGTCCCTTTGCCACACCGGCGCGCCGCCGCATGGGATGCAGCAGCCGGTCCGGCGCGTACACCCGGTCCAGGTACCGCGCCACCTTGCCGCACAAAAAGCCGCGCGTCACCGGGTGCGCCGGGTCGCCCGCGATGCGCACCACACGCCCGCTCGGGTTGTCCACCGTGGCAAGCACGCCGCAGCTGTCCGGGCAGTCCAGCGAACACGTCGCATAAACCACGCGTGTCCCCCCGGGTGCCCCACCTTCACGCGAGGCGTCAAGGTGGGATCCAACCTCAATGTGCGACGGCGCGGCTCCGGTTTGATCCAGTAAACGCATCGGCGGGTCATCCCCGTTTTGCATATGCGCCGCCATGGGATGATTGTAGAAGTTCGCCGCTGCTCGCACGCCAAAGACTTCTCTACCTGAGGACTCCGCTCCATGCGCCGCATCCTGTTTGCCTTCGCCCTTACGGCCAGCCTGCTGGTCCCTCAGCCACCCACAGCACTAGCGCAGCAGCGCGAAGGCGAGCAGATGAAGACGCTTCCGCAAGCCGAACTCGACGTTGTGAAGGTGCTGCTGGCGCAGGAGCGCGCCTGGAACAAGGGCGACATGGCCGGGTTCACCAGCGGGTACAAGAACTCGCCCGACACGCTCTTTCTCGGCAGCGAACTCGCCCGCGGCTTCGACCAGATGACCGCCCGCTACGCCAAAAACTACCCTAACCGCGACACCATGGGCCGCCTCACCTTCAGCGACCTGGAGCCGCACCTGCTCGACGACAGGTTCGCCATCGTCACCGGCCAGTTTCAGCTGGAGCGGACGAAGAAAGGCGGCGGCAACGCGAACGGCATTTTCTCCCTCGTCCTGGAAAAGACAGCCGACGGCTGGAAAATCATCCTCGACCACACCAATTAATGGGGTGTAGAGGCAATGCGAGTTGCTGTATGGTGAAACAAACTCGTCATGGTGAATCCGGCGCGCGCCTACCAAATCGGCAGCTATATCTACATAGCCGTATCACTCATCGCTGCATTAGTTACGTGGTTTAACCTTGTGGCTGCAAGTCGTGCTGATAAGGACCGCGATCACGCATACGAAGAAAAATTTCAGGTGGCTGATCTTCGACAGAAAGAGGCGGAAGTAAAGATCAAGGGCGCAGAGCAATCGATAGCTGACGCTCATGCAAGGATCGCA
>CAXUBG010000270.1:3005-3348 GCA_964249285.1 uncultured Terriglobus sp.
ATCCAACGCAGGCACCGCTCCGGCTCGGTTTAACCTGAATCGTCAACAACTCGTCCCGGCATTACAGGCCCAGCAACGTCACAGCTTCCGCCGCACCCGCGGCGCGCAACGCGCGATCAAGTGTCGCCAGCTGTGACGCCCGGCGCAAAGCAAGCTCCAGATAGGCGGCATCGTACACGGTCAAACGGTGCCGCTCCGCAAGCCTTACCGTAGCGTGCCAAGCATGCTGATTGGTCTCGCTCTCAACCATGATGGGAAGTAGCGCTAAGTCGTACAGTGTTGCATCCCTGAACTGCGCGTCGTGGCGTCCCCGCCTTACTCCCATCTCAAGCACCTTCGCTAT
>CAXUBG010000271.1:0-3342 GCA_964249285.1 uncultured Terriglobus sp.
GTCGTACTGGTGCGCCCACATATCGTCTGTAAAGGTGCCGGGCAGCGCGTTAAATGCGATCTTTTCCAGCCGGTCCGCGATCGTGGCATCGCCGAAGGTGGCCAGCGCCACCTCCAGCGAGAACATCGTCTCCACGACGGTGCACAGTTCTGTCCCGTGGCTCGGGTCGGTGCCCGCCAGATGCTCGTCGCAGGAGAACATGCCGTTCGGCAGCCCGTGATAGGTATCCAGCAGCATCATCTGCCGCAAAAAGTTGTCGCGCTCGCCCGGGTCACTCGACAGCCGGAACTGCACCGCAGCCGTTTTCAGCGCCTGCCCGTTGTTCACGCCGTGCGACTGCAGAGCACGCTCATTTAGGCCACCCGCCTTGGCGTCCTCCAGGATTTTGCGTGTGGTCGGCTCCTTCAGCCTGAAATCGGCAAAGCTGCCCGTCCAGTCAAACCCCTGCTGCTTCAGCAGCGCCGCCAGCTTCAGCAGTTCCGGATCACCGGTCCGCTCATGCAGCCATTCGACAACCAGCACCTCATCCTGCCAGCGAAACTTGCCCCAGTCCCGCAGGGGCCGCCCGGGCAGTTCCGCCAGCTGGTAGCGAAAATACTTCGCCAGCACGGGCAGGACGCGCGGGTCGGCGGTGGCTTCGTCATACTGCGCCAGCACCTTCACCATCACCATGCGCGGCCACCAATCGTTATTGCTGGCCGGGCCGATCATGCCGTTTGCTTGCTGGTGCGTTAGCGTCCACTCGATAAACCGCTGCGCCTTCGCCCGCAGGCCGTCGTCGTTTAGCAGGACGGCCAGCGGAAGCAGTCCATCCAGGAAGTATGGTCCGCGCTCCCAGCTTTCGCCCGTGCCGCCCAGCCATCCGCTGTTGCGGCCCACATCCGGCCAGAACTCATCCAGATGTCCGCCCATGCCGTCCGCCTGTATGCGCAGCTGCCGCTGCAGCCACCCGCTCGGCCTGATCTCGCCCAGCGGTAAGGTGCGGAACGCCGCAGGAGCCAGGCGGGACGCGCCGGACGCGCCAGCCGCGGCCGGATCACTAAGTGGACTGGCATGAACGGCTGCCTCGCCCAGTGTCAGCCCGGCTATCTTCAACGCGTCTCGCCGTGTCCACCCTGCCATCGCCGCCGCCTCAGGTAGAACAGTATCGAACGGCGGTTGGCCTTGTCACGTGGTGGAGCTAGTTGCATCCGGTCACAACGCCGTCTGTGACCACCAGCGCATGGCCCGACGCGCACGTGCCGCTCCATCCTTTCGAGAAATGCGGTGTGTCGTCTGCGTCGAAACGAAGCGGGGTGTGTCCAGTGGCCTTGTTATACAGGAAGAAGTCCTTGCCGCCGTTTGTACGGGCATCCACGCCCATGCTCCACAACTCGCTATACCGTTGTGTTCCGCCCGGACGTTTGTAACCGAAGCTCAAGGTGGAGCGGTACTGGGTCCCACTCGTTGAGGTGAGCGCCAGAGCCGTTCCGCTTGCACTGACGCTAATGGCCGCGCTTGCCGGCAGCCAGTCCTGCGTGGCGGCGGCGATGCATCCGGCGGCATCGGGGCAGCTGCCGTCCGGCTTCCCGTGCGAGAAGCCCTGCCCGATGGCGACACCCATGCCCGGGATGGCACGAAAGGTTGAGGTGAGACTGCGGGCGTCGTCGAATTGCGTTCCGTCGTTGAAGTGGTAGACGTCGAGCGACGCGGAGTCGTCGGTCTCGGCACCTTTTACCAGACGCACACGATTTTGGCAGAGGACGAAGTTGCCTTTGCGCTGCAGCACGTAGCCTGCGCCCTGGCCCTCGTCGGACATCTGCATGCAGGCCTCTTCCCCGAAGAGCGAGTGGAAGTTGAAGTACGGCATGGTGAAGTGAGACGGGTCGCTGCTGTTCTGCTTGTAGCTCATCCCGGTGACCATCGCGGTACGTACTTCCAGCGTTGCCGCACCGCTGCCTCCAAGGAAAAACAGATTGCCTGTGCCAAGATTGCCGGTGTCCTCGCCGGTGAAGTCAGCCGACGTGCCACGGTAGATCGCGCCCGCCTTGCGGATGGCCATGGCCGGGTGACCGGGTGCACAAGGTGATGAGGTGGTATTGATGTGTCCTCCCAGCTTGCCGCCCTGGATGGTGATGCCGGTATCGACCTGGATGGCGGCTGCACCGCATGGGAGCTGGAAGTGATTGCTCCACTCGACTGCGCCATATTCCATGGAGTCCGTGCCGTTTCCCTTGGCGAACTCAATGCCTGCGATGGAGGGGTTCTCAAAGTCGTTCGCGTGGATGGAGTGCTGCTCGGAGTAGCCGGGCGTCCGGCCATCCTCGAAGGCTGTATTCAGCAGCAGGAGTTGCACCCCGCCTCCGACGAAGCGGTTCTGTGTGATCTCGACGCCCACGGCTGACTCCACCTGTACCGCGGGTGCGTGTGCCGGCGTAAGGATGGTGCAGCCGCGCAGGATGGACCCGCTTTGGCCACCGTTGCTGTTTTCAGGAAGAATGTGGATCACGGGCGCTCCCGGCTCAGCCCCAGCCAGCACCGCGCCGTGGCAGTCCAGCTCGACATGGCGTACGAAGGGCGCGGTTCTGCTGTTTGGCAGGACAACGGTGCGTGTTGCGATGACGTCACCGGGTTCAAGATGAATGGTGGCGCGCTCTACCGGGTGCGCGCCTGTACCGCGCAATGCCGTCAATGCCGCCGCAACCCGGGCGGAAAGATCGAACCCGGGGAAGTCTGCGGCATGCAGTTGACTGGGGTTCGCAGCCGGACTTACAGTTTGCGCAGAGATGTGTGGCACCGTACACAACGCGGTGATGAGCAGCCAGGAACGTACCATCACTGAGTTGTACGACGCCAGTCTCGCGGACTGCAAAGCGATCCGTAAGAATGCGCCTGCTAGACCGGCGCAGGATTCTCATGCACAATGAATGCAGCGTTACACCGGCGCGGGCCTAATGGCTACGCTGGGCGAAATCGGACCGCTGAGACGTGCGAACAGGTCGCCAGAGCGGTACATAACAAGTTTAGAAGTACACAGTTACGGTCGCCGGCAAGGGCATACAAGGTCAAAACCAGCGGCTGGGCACGAGTTCTGAAGCGAAGAAGCACCGGCGGATACGGCCCCGCGTTCTACCGCAGGAGCGGCCACGAAGCTATGGTGTTGCGTCGAAGAGAGGGTTTTACACGGCCATGCAGTCGTCATTGGTTTTAGCCATACAGCTACTTGGCGGAGTCTCACTCCGGGCCGGGGCATGTCTGCGTGCGCAAATGATCGGGTTGCAGACCATGCCTTCTTTGTCAGGTTCGACCCGGCTGCGGTTCACAGCGTAGCGCCCAGGTTCGCGCTGCGTTTGACCATGATGC
>CAXUBG010000272.1:0-3315 GCA_964249285.1 uncultured Terriglobus sp.
CCGTAGAAGTGTCTCCGCTCGGCCGCAGCAGCGAGCTGCGGATACCGAGCTCCTCACATGACCGTACCTTGTTCCGCACATAGATCGCGGAGGCCGGATCATCGCCGATAAGGATGACCGTCAGGCCCGGGACGGCACCGTTTTCCTCCAGGCTAAGCAACTCCTGCTTCAGTTCAGATTTGATCTCCGCCGCGATGGCGGTCCCGTCCAACATACGTGCGCTCATACCCTCGCAGAATACAGTGCGGCGCAATGTGGACCCCTTTGCTTGCGCACGACTCAAATCGGCGTCATCACTTGCTGGATTCCCGCAAATAGCAGCAACCCCGCGGACAGCACCACGTCTAACCTGCAACTTGCTGCACGGAGGATTGCCATGGACATGCTGCTGGCGGACGGAAAGTTCACCTCGGAAGACGTTGCAAACCTTCGCGGCGAACTGCTGCAATCAGGCCTGGACAGTTGGCAGGCCGCCGAGCTGATCTCCAGCTTTATGAGTGCTCGCGGATATGGCATCTCGAGCGACGGCGCGCGCAAGGCCGTCACACAGATCGACAGCATGCTCTGCACCCTGGAAGGCATGCACAGGGAGCTGGAGCGCATCGCCCTGGTCATGTAAGCCAGCGTGGGCTGGGGTGGCTGTCGCCGCGCGTTGAAGAGTAGAAGCTCTTTTTACGCCTGCAGCTTCGGCCCCGGCTTTGAGGTGCCGGTGGTCACCTGCTCACTCCAGAACGATTTATCTCTCGAGTCTTTCTGATACAACGCTGCATCTCCCATTCTGTATCGAAACGCAAACACTACAGAGTTACGGGAGAACCACGTTCGTGAACAAGGCGCTGGGAACGGCACAGCGAGAGACTGGATGGAAGATCCTGCCTGCCGCAGCTGCGCTGCTGCTCGCCGTGGCAGTTCCGCCGGGCCATCTCTCGGCTCAGACGCCTGTGCAGAACATCAACGGCCCCACGCGCACAACTCCGATCCCCCTCTCAGGCCGGGGCACGCCAGACAATCCTGTCTCGGTCACACAGCAAACCACACCGGGCAGCACCGGCAACAGCGTCAACCTGCTCGACTCTACCGTGATGGTCCAGGGCCCGTATGCGGGCAGCACGCCTCTTGGTAAGCTCTCACCCGGCATGATGCCGTTGAGTCTGCAGGATGCATTGAAGCTCGGCCTGAAGGCCAATCTCGGCAAGCTGTCACAGGAAACAGGCGTGGAGCAGGCAGAGGGTCAGCGCCTGGCGGCGCGTAGCGCGCTCCTGCCGAACGTAAACATCGGTGCCGCGGAGGTTTTTCAGAAAGAGAATCTTCGCACCGTCGGCCTGAAGACAAGCCTGATCCCGCCGGCCACCATCTTCAACTACTACGATCTGCGCGGACTGCTGCAGCAGTCCTTGTTCGATTTGGTCAGCATCCACCAATTCCACGGCGCAACAGAAGCGGTGAAGAGCAGCCTGGCCAATACAAAGAACGCCCGCGACCTGATTGTCCTCGCCGTTGGCGGCACCTATCTCCAGATAACGGCCACCAAAGCACGGTTGGACGCGAGCGAAGCGCAGGTCAGATATTCGCGCGCCGTCTACGAGCGTGCCCGCGAACAGTTTGAAGCGGGTTTGGCGGCACGCCTGGACGCCACCCGCGCCAAAGTGCAGCTGGAGCAGGAGCAGCAGCGGTCCATCTCGCTGCAATCCGACCTCGACACGCAACGCCTTCGCCTGGCCAGGCTCATCGGCCTGCCGCTGGGCCAGCAATTCGTCGCAACAGACGTCTACACGTTTGACCCCGATACCGGCTACACCCTCGACACTGCGCTGAACCGCGCTTTCACACACCGGCAGGATATGGCCGCAGCAGAAGCAAGTGTGCGCGCCGCGGACGCTGTGGTGAAAGCCGCCCACAGCGAACGCCTGCCCAGCATCAATATCCGTGCCGATGCTGGCGTCGCCGGCACCGCGCCCACCAACAAGTCTCTCGGCGTCTACACCGTCAGTGGCATCGTCACCATTCCCGTCTACGATGGTGGCCGCATCCACGGCGATGAGCGGCAGGCCGAGGCCGCCCAGCACCAGCGCCGCGCGGAGCTGGAAGATACCCGCGCCCAGGTGGACCAGGATGTGCGCCAGGCTTATATCCAGCTGAATGCCGCAAATGGACAAACCGAACTCGCCCGCGACAACCAGAAGCTGGCGCACGACACACTCGAACAATCGACGGACCGCTTCATCTCCGGCGTGACCGACACGGTGGAGGTGGTGCAGGCGGAGCAGGCTGTGGTCCAGGCCGACGACGACCTGATTACATCTCTCTACGAACATAATCTGGCGAAGCTGTCGCTCGCGCGTGCCATGGGTGCCGCCGAGGAGACCTTGCCCCAACTGCTGCGGAAGTGACGATGCCTGACGATTCGCCCAACCCCGACGACCACGCCCTGCCTGAGGCCCGCCCGGAGCATCTGCTTCCACCGCCTCCCGTGCTCGAAGCCGAACCGGACCTGGCCATGCGCATGCTGTACGACGAGCAAACCCGCCTTCGCGCGGAACTCGCCGCACTGCGCAAGAAGAGTGAAGAGGGCGGCAAGAAGGAAGACAAAGGTGGGGGCGAACAGGGCGGTGACGAACAAAAGAGCGGTGGCGAGGAAGACAAGAAAGATCAAAAGCTGAAGCCGCCGCTCGGCTACCGCATTCGCAAGTGGGTCCGGCAGCATCCGCGCGAAACCCTCTGGGGCATCGTTGGAACCATTCTCCTGATCGTCATCCTTATCGTGCTGCTCTGGTACCTGGGCAGCTATGAAAACACCGACGACGCTTTCGTCGACGGTCACACCGATCCAATCAGTGCCCGCATCAGCGGCACCGTCATCAATGTCTTCGTGGAGAACACCTTTCGCGTGAAGAAGGGCCAGCTGCTGGTGCAACTCGATCCGCGCGACTACCAGGTCTCGAAGGAACAGGCGCAGGCTAACTACGAGCAGGCGCTCGCCGCCGCCCGGGCGCAGGCACCCCAGGTGCCCGTGACCAACGACACTCAGGGGACGCAGGCACTGGATTCTGAATTGAACGTGGTGCGCTATCAGGCACAGGTCGGTCAGAATGAAGAGCAGTACCGCTCCGCGCTGTCGCAGTTGCGCGAGGCACAAGCCAACCAGGCCAACGCAACCCGTGAGGAGGAGCGCTACCGGGCGCTCGTCGTGAAAGAAGAGATTTCACGCGAGCAGTATGACCAGCGGCTCACCCAGCGCGATGCCCAGATCGCGGAGGTGGCTGCGCGGCGCGAACAGGCCAACGCCGCCGAACGTGTCGTCGCGCAGTCCCGCGT
>CAXUBG010000273.1:0-368 GCA_964249285.1 uncultured Terriglobus sp.
AGGTGAGGCTATCCATACCTCAGGGGTCATCGCCGTTGTCGTCTGCGGGCTGTATCTCAGCCGCAAGAGCGCTACCTTCTTTTCGCCGCAGGTGCGCCTGCAGGCATGGGCGGTATGGGAAGCAGCGGAGTTCTTGCTGAATGGCTTCGTCTTTCTTCTGCTTGGGCTGCAACTGCCGCTCGTTGTTGCGGGTATTCGCGGCTACAGCCACGCCCGTGTCCTTTGGTACGGCTTCGCTTTTTCGACGATCCTGATCGTGCTTCGCCTATTGTGGCTCTATCCCGCCGCTGCGCTGGCCTGGAAGGTTCGCCGCGTCGTGCAGCACCAGCGTGAGCCACTGCCGGGCCCGGGCAGCATCTTCATCGTGG
>CAXUBG010000273.1:378-3273 GCA_964249285.1 uncultured Terriglobus sp.
ACACCCTTGCGAACGGACCGCCGTTTGCGCAGCGCAACATGATCGTGTTCCTCACCTTCGCGGTTATCCTTGTTACGCTGGTCCTGCAAGGCTTGTCGCTGCCCATGCTGGTGCGGATACTCGGCCTGAGTGGTGCAGCCAAAGACGGCTGCGATGAGGGTGAGGCTCGTCGCCTGCTGCTGCGCCGCGCGGTGGAGTACCTGCAAAGCTGCCGCGAATCCGACGTGCCGGAGCTGCGGCACGCCTACGATGATCTCCTGCACCAGTACGGGCACCGGCTGGAGTCCATCCAGGACTGCGGCCCCGGCTTGCCCGCCGAGGACCGCCACGCCCGCACCATGGCCAATGTGGTGCTGGAAACGGTCCGCATCGAACGCGAGGAACTGATCCGTCTGCGCGACACTGGCGCGGTGGACGACCAGGTCTACCGCACGCTCGAACATGAACTCGACCTGAGCGAAATCTGGTCGGCAAACGCCGCCGGATGACCGCCGGCTCCCAACCCTTTCGGAGATAACCCTTGTTGATGCGCGTTCTGTTCCACAACAACTGCTTCGATGGCGCCTGCTCGGCTTCGCTGTTCACGCGCTTCCACCGCGAGTGCATCGGCACGGCCACGGACTACGCCTACACCGGACTGGTGCACCGCGCGGGCAGCCAATTCGAAGAGGCCGAGTTCGACGGCGGTGAGAATGCGATTGTCGACTTTAAGTACTCACCGTCGCCGAAGATCACCTGGTGGTTTGATCATCATCAGAGCGCCTTTCTGACTGAAGCAGACCGGGCGCGGTTCGAAGCCGTGCAGCGCGAAAACAGGAAGCATCCGCGGCACTTTTTTGATCCGGACTATATCTCCTGCACCAACCTGATCGCGGATGTGGCACGCGAACGTTACGGCTTCGACACGGGTGGCCTGACAGACCTGCTCCATTGGGCCGGCATCATCGACGGCGCAAAGTTCGAGTCCGCCGATGCGGCTGTCGGCCTGGCCGCACCCGCCATGAAGCTCATGACCGTTATCGAAGCAGCCAAAGACCCGGCCTTCATCCCGCGCCTCATCCCTCTGCTCACATCGCAGTCCCTTGTGACCACGTTGGAGGAGAACTTCGTCCAGGAGCAGCTGCAGCCGCTAATGGAAAAGCATCAGCAAGACATCACGCTGCTTCGCTCCCGGGCGGCGGTCGATCACGGCGTCATCACCTTCGACATCACCGGTCAGCCGGTCGAGGGCTACAACAAGTTCATCCCCTACTATCTGCTGCCGGAGGGCGTCTATGTTGTCGGCATTTCGAAGACGAGCGTGCGCAGAAAGATTTCCGTTGGCACCAGCCCGTGGACGACAGTGCCCGCGCACGATCTGGCCAACATTGCCGCCATCTGCGAGCGCTACGGCGGCGGTGGCCACGCCCGCGTGGGTGCCATCAGCATCCCGCTGGATCAGGCGGCAGAAGCCCGGCGTATCGCAGCGGAAGTAGCGGCGGAACTGAAAGCGCTCGGCCAACGCAACACCCTGCCCATGGTTGCGGTTTAGCTCAAGCGCGCGCCCGCGGTGCCTCGTAGACCTTTAGCTGCATATACGCGGCCTTCAGCAGCGGCGCATCGACGCCGTTCCCGCGCGCGAGCAGATCGCCCAGAATCTGGTCCGCCTCTACCGGCGCGCCTTTCAGCATATCGCGGTACATGGATGAGGTCAGCGTTGACCCCTGCTCGGTGACGCGGCGGATGTGCGCTTCCACGACCTTCGGGTCTGCCGGATAGCCGTTCACCGCGGCAATCGCGAGAGTCTCCTGCACCAAGGCCCGCGCCGTCTCCGGTCCATAGGGTGCCATTGCAATTTCGCCGATGCTGCCCCGACCGGTGACACAGAGCGCACCGATGCTGGCCAGGAACCACCATTTCTGCCACATCGTTGCCAGAATATTTTCGGTAAGTGTCGCCTTGATGCCTGGGACAGAAAATGCGTCCAGCAGGCGCTCCGCACGCTTCGTGCGTGTGCCGTCCAGCTCGCCAAAGCTGAGCTCATTCAGCTCCGTCATCTGCACCACACGGCCGTCACTATCCATGTCGGCGATGATGCGGACCGAGCCGCCCAGCACGCGTTCGCCCTCAAACCGATCGCGCAGCACGTCAAGGTGCCGCATCCCGTTCAGGATGGGGATCACCATAGTCTCAGGCCCAGCCGCAGGCGCGAAATCCGGCATGGCCGCTTCCAGCGAGTACGCTTTCGTGCTCACGATGACCACATCGTAGCGCGGCACATGCGCAAGCGCCGCAGCCTCGATGAGCTTCGGAGCCAATGTCACGTCGCCGTACGGGCTGACGATGCGCAGGCCGTCGCGTTGCAACTGCCGCAACCGTTCGCCGCGCACCAGAAAGGTGATGTCCCGCCCCGCCTGTGCCAGCCTGCCGCCAAAGTAGCCGCCGGTCGCACCGGCTCCCACCATCAGGATGCGCACCGTTTCAGCTCGGCTTATGCGCGAAAATCGGCAATTTCGTGAAGTCGTTGAAGATCACGAACGCCGCAAACAGCAGGATGCAGACAAAGGCGGCCTGGTAAATGCGCTCCTTCACGCGGGCGTTTACGTCGCGGCGCATCACGCTTTCAATCACCAGGAACAGGATCATACCGCCGTCGAGCACCGGCATGGGCAGCAGGTTGAAGATGCCCAGGTTAAGGCTGATGCCAGCCATCAGCGCCAGCACCGTCCACGACCCCATCTGCTGGGCCAGGCCGACCTGCTGCGCAATGCCCACCGGTCCGCTCAGATTGCGAACCGAGACCTGGTGCTTGAACATACCGCCAATCACGTCGAAGATCAACACGGAACTCTTGGCGAAATACTTCCAAGCCGTAGCCAGAGCGCGGCCCAGTGGCTGCTGGGTAGTGACGACAGG
>CAXUBG010000274.1:0-3237 GCA_964249285.1 uncultured Terriglobus sp.
TTGAGACAGTATGCGGAAAAACACCCGCGTCAATGCGCCGTTCATGTGCCTGGCTCCAGCGGGGGTGATCGTGCGCCGGGTTCACGTTGGAGTAGAAGCCGTACTCTTGCGCGTCCGCGTCGTTCCAGGTCGTATGGGGCTGCTTGTCTACAAAACGGATTGTGACAATCGATTTCGCCGACTTGAAGCCATACTTCCACGGCACGATCACACGGACCGGCGCGCCCTGCTGATTCTCCAGCGTCTGCCCGTACGCTCCAAAGGTAAGCAGCGTCAGTGGGTTCATGGCTTCATCCAAACGCAATCCTTCGGAGTATGGCCAGTCATAGCCGCCCGGCAGTTCCATGGTGCCGCGATCCACCTTGGACAGGAACTGTACATACTTCGCCTGCGGCTTGGGATCGGCAAACTTGATCAGTTCCGCCAGCGGATAGCCCACCCACGGAATGACCATGCTCCAAGCCTCCACGCAGCGGAAGCGGTAGGTGCGGTCCTGTAGCGGCTTGTATCGCATGAGCGTGTCCACATCGAGCGTCTTCGGATTGTTGACCAGGCCTTCAATGGTGACGGCCCATGGCCGCGTGTGCATCTTGCCGGCGTTCGCTTTTGGGTCGGCCTTGTCCGTGCCAAACTCGTAAAAATTGTTGTAGCTGGTGGCCTTGCCCTCGGGCGTCACCGGATCGCTGACTGGCGGCGCGTCGCCGGGAACGGTTGGAAGTTTGGTCGCAGCCATCACCGAGGGTGTGTACAAGGGTGGCATCTTCTTGTGCCACTCATACGCCAGACCCGCCGCGGCAAGTCCACCGAAGATCAGGTTGCGGCGGTTTAGAAACTTCTCGCGCGGCGTAATCTCCGACGACTTAAACTCCGGTGCCTTCCCGATCAGCATCTCTTCTCCCCGGGCCCTTTATGACCGCCCGCTTAGTAAGACGTACCAGCACATCTGACCGGTTCCATCGCATCATATGGATTGCGCAGCACTGGACCAGGGCCACTTCATACAACGAGGACAACACCATGAGCATCAGCGCGGCGCGCGAATCGGTTCTGCTGCAAACAGCGGATGCAATCTTGACGGCACGGCGTACTCGCACCCCCATCAAGGACTTGCCGGGAGAACTCGCGCCAGTCAGCGAGACCGAAGCCTTTGCTGTCCAGGATATCGTCGCCCAGGCATTCGGCCAGACCGGTGGATGGAAGATCGGCGCGGCCGGTCCAGCGGGTGTGCCCTTTTTTGCGCCCATGCCCTTGGGCTGGATGGGCGAAAATGGCTCTCTCTTTCGGGGCAGAACGCACCGGCTGTGCGGTGTGGAGGCGGAGATCGCCTTCCACATCGGCACCGATCTGCCACCACGCACCGTCAAGTACACCCGCGAAGAGGTACTCGCCGCCATCGCCAGTTGTCATCCTGCGATCGAAATCCTGGAATCTGCGTACGTGGATCCGCTGGCGGTCTCACGCGTCAACATGCTTGCCGATTTGCAGATGCATGGTGGCTTCGTCGCCGGGACGGCCGCTCCCCAGTGGCAGGAGATCGATTGGTCCACTGAGAGCATAACCCTCACGGTCGATGGCGTGGTGCGGGTGGAGAACACTGGTTCGTCCCCAGCGGGCCCGGACTTGGTACGGCTGCTCGTCTACCTCGCAAACGAGGGTGCGGTCCGGACGCGTGGCCTGAAGTGCGGTGATTGGATCACGACCGGCAGTTGGACCGGCGTGACCTGGGCATCCGGCTGTTCGGAGGCGGTGGCTCACTTCGCACATGGAGGCCGCGTCAGTATGCAGTTCGCGGTCGACAAGGGTGATACCGCATGAAAGCTCCATGCGCTTGCATGGCAATATGTACTAACTCCGGACAGGTAAGTTACCTCTCTGTTACTTACAAGTGAGTAACGGCATTGACATTCAACGCCGCGCCGTACATCCTCGACTTAACTGTGTGTAGTCACAGAAACGCAGGAGTGCGCCCATGGCTCGTCCGTATTGGTCCGGCACCATCCAAATCTCGCTGGTCTCGTTCGCCGTCAAGTTCTTCGTCGCCACCGAAGCCAAGAGTCAAATCCGCTTCCATCAGATCAGCCGCTCCACGGGCGAGCGAGTCCGTCATCAGAAGGTGCTGGAGTCCGCTATCGACAACAGCGGTGCGGAGCCGGACGACGAGGCCCCGTCCACGCCAACGGTCGGCAAGGATGACATCGTCAAGGGCTACGAGTACGCCAAGGGCCAGTATGTTCAGATCGAGCCCAGCGAAATCGCCAGCCTGCGTGTACCCTCCAAGCACTCGATCGCGATGGAGCAGTTCGTCGATGAGAGCGAAATCGACCCCGCCTACTTCGAAAAACCTTATTTCGTCGCGCCAGACGGCGATGCTCAAGCGGAAGCCTTTGCCGTGGTTCGCAAGGCAATGCAGCAGGCGGGAAAGGTCGGCATCGGCAAGGTGGCTTTCGCAGGCCGCGAGCACGTTGTGGCACTGATGGCTAACAAGGATGACAACATGCCCGGCATCATGGCATACACCATGCGCTACGCCGAAGAACTTCGCGCCCCAGCGGAATATTTCAGCAACATCCCGAAGGTCGAAATCGAGGAAGACCAACTCGATCTAGCCGAGCAGCTCATCAAGAAGAAGACCGCAACCTTCGACCCAAAGAAGTATAAGGACGGCTACGAAATTGCACTCAAGGAATTGGTCGACGCCAAAGTCAATAACCAGCCGGTCCCGCATGACGAGCCTGCTCCGAAGCGCGCCAAAGTAATCAACCTGATGGATGCGCTGCGCAGCAGCTTGCAGGCCCGTGCCGATGCTGGCGAAGACGAGCAGGAAGAAGCGCCTGTGCCAGCCAAGCCTCTCGTCGCAGCCAAAACCGAAACCGAGAAGAAGCCCGCAGCCTCTGCCAAGCCCGGTCCAACACTGGTGAAACCGGCGAAGAAGGCATCAGCAAGCGCGAAACCGGTAGCGGCCAAGGCAGCGGCGAGCCGGCGGAAGTCCGCCTAAGAGCCGCGAGTCGCAGCAAGCAAACGAGCCGCGAGGAAAGTTGCTGCCGAACCGGCGCAATCGGCTGGGGATGCCGTCGATGAGCAGCTTGCACGCTATCGCACCATGCGCGATTTCGCCGTCACGGCCGAACCCAGCGGTGCCGCAAATGGGGAGCAAGCGGCTGAAGCGCTGCCCTTTGTCATTCAGAAACACGCCGCCACGCGCCTGCACTATGACTTTCGCCTGGGATGGAACGGCGT
>CAXUBG010000275.1:0-3154 GCA_964249285.1 uncultured Terriglobus sp.
GCTCTGACCGCGCTTTCAGGCGAACTCAAACGCATGGTGGAATACCCAGTCACTTCGTCCGTGCTGGAAGAAGCCATGCGCGTCAGCAATAGCGGCAACCTGCGTTCCCTGGATGCAATCCAGCTTGCGACGGCCCTTCATGCGCGCAATCTCCTGTCTGCGGCAGACACCCTCACGATGGTCACATCCGATCAAGCCTTGACCCGCGCGGCGATGCAGGAAGGAATCAACGTCTATGACCCAGTGGAAAGCAACCACATCGTCGAGGCAACTTAGTCCTTGCTGAAGTGGAGCGCGCTGCGTTCCCGGTGCCTCTCGATGGCTAGCGCGATCAGCCGGTCGATAAGGTCGGCATAGCTCACGCCGCTGGCTTCCCACAGCTTGGGATACATGCTGATGGAGGTAAAGCCCGGCATCGTGTTGATCTCATTCAAATAGATCCTGGGTGCCTTTTTGCTGCCCGGGTCAGCGGCTTCCATCAGGAAGTCTACGCGCGCCAAACCGGCACAGTCACACGCCTTGAACGCGGCCAGGGCCATCTCGCGGATGTGCTTGGACTCCGCCTTGGTCAGCGCCGCCGGAATCACTGGCAGGCTGGTGCTGCTGCTGTCGTACTTCGATGCGTAGTCGTAGAAGTCACGGTCCGGCACGATCTCGCCCACGACGCTGGCCTGCGGATCGTCATTGCCCAGCACGGCGACTTCCAATTCACGCGCCTTGGCCTTGCCCCTCAGCTTGCCTGTGCCAGTCACACCTTCCTCAATCACGATCTTGCGGTCGTACTTTGCCGCCTCATGCATTGCTGCTGCAAGCGCGGCGCGCTCACGCACCTTGCTGATGCCCACCGATGATCCCAGGTTCGCAGGCTTTACAAACACCGGGTAGGCCAGCTTCTCCTCAATCCGCTTCGTGCACTTCTTCGGACTCGCGGTCCATTCACCCCGCAGCAGCGTGACGTGCTTCACCATGGGCAGGCCTGCTGCAGCAAACATCTTCTTCATCGCATCCTTGTCCATGCTGACGGCCGATCCCAGCACGCCGGACCCGGCATATGCCACGTTCGCCAGCTCCAGCAGGCCCTGCATGGTGCCGTCTTCGCCAAAGGTGCCATGCAGCACGGGAAAAACAACGTCCAGATTCACGTGTGCGCCGCCGGTTGCGGACGCCTGCAGGGACAGGCCGGCCGGCTGCTCTTCAGCCGTGCCGGCATCACCATCGGACAACCGTGCGGCGGCCACGCTCGCGACCGCCGCGACATGCGCCTTGCGCGTGCCCGTCCGCCTGCCCGCCGGAAGCAGACGCGGCGCGTTGCCCACCAGCATCGCATCCGCAGCACCGCCGCCCAGCCATTGCCCATCTTTGGCGATGGCGATTGGCACCACGTCATACTTTCGCCGGTCTATCGCCTTCAATATGGAAGCCGCCGACCGCAGCGACACCTCGTGCTCGCCCGAGCGGCCGCCAAACAACACACCCACGCGCAACTTCTTCGCCATGCAACCCCGCCGTGCGCGCGCAGCACGCCCCTGTGCCATGGTAGCGGGACCTGCCCGGTTGCTGCGGCACGTGTACCCGCCCCGGTACGCTTTGCGCGCCGTGCCCATTTACAGGTATACGTGAGCAGAGGGAGCACTCTCCGATGCCTGATCTCCGCACCCGCCGCTCCTTTCTGGCGCACACCGCTCTTGCCGCTGCTGCCGCGGCATCCTCCGCGCAGGTGCCGCAGGCCACGCCAGAGAAGAAGCCCGCCCCGGAGGGTGCACCACCCGTGTTCGGCACCGCACCACCCGCCGGTCCGGTGGTTACTGCGGACGACTTCGCCCATGCGGAGAAGCTGGCGCGGGTACAGCTCTCACCGGGTGAGCGCACCGAAGCCGCTTCGAACTGGCGAAACAGCATGGCCGCCCTGCTGGAGCGGCGGACCGGTCCACGCAGCCTCGCCCTGAGCGATACCGACGTGCCCGCGACGGTCTGGGATCCCACGCTGGCGCACCCAGTGATCCCGGCGGACAAAGCAGCCGTCGACCTGCCACCAGTCTTCAGCGTGGTGCAAGCTCCGCTGCCGCCGGACGACACGAGCATCGCCTTCGCACCCGTCAACCACCTGGCGCATTGGCTGCAGACGAAGCAGATTACGTCGGAACGCCTGACAGGAATCTACCTGACCCGACTCAAGCGCTATAACCCCCAACTGCGCTGCGTCATCACGCTAACCGAAGAACACGCCCTGGAACAGGCACGCGCCGCCGACCGCGAAATCGCTGCCGGAAGATATCGCGGCCCGCTGCACGGCATCCCATACGGCGCGAAAGATCTGCTGGATACGGCCGGCATCCCCACCACCTACGGCGCGGAGCCATTTCGCAATCGTGTGCCCCGGCAAGACAGCGCCGTCATTAGCAAGCTGAATAAGGCTGGAGCCGTCCTTGTCGCCAAGCTTTCGCTGGGCGCCCTGGCGCTGAACGACATTTGGTTTGGCGGCCAAACCATGAATCCCTGGCTGCCGCAGGAGGGTGCCTCAGGCTCCAGCGCCGGCCCTGGTGCGGCGGTTGGGGCGGGTCTGGTGGGATTCGCCATCGGCAGCGAGACGCAAGGCTCGATCATCAGCCCCTCCATGCGTTGCGGCGTCACGGGGCTGCGGCCCACCTTTGGCCGCGTGCCACGCACCGGTGCCATGACCCTGAGTTGGACATGTGACAAACTCGGGCCAATGGCGCGGGGCGTCGAAGACACACTCATGGTGCTGCAGGCTATTCGCGGCTTCGATTTCAATGATGTCGCAAGCGCGGATGCTCCCCTGGTTTTCGACGTCTCAAAATCCGTGACCGGCCTCCGTGTTGGTTACGTACCGGCATGGATGAAGGAAGCTCCGGCAACGGATGTGGACCGCCACGCGCTGGACGCAATCAGGCAGCTGGGCATGACACCGGTCGAAGTGGCACTGCCGGACTGGCCCTATGACTCGCTGAACGTCATTCTTTTTGCCGAGGCCGCGGCTGCCTTTGAGGAACTCACGCTGTCGCACCGCGCCCGCGAACTGACGATGCAGACGCCCGACGCGTGGCCCAACAGCTTCCGCCAGGCACGCTTCCTTTCCGCTGTCGACCTGGTGCAGGCTGACCGCCTGCGCCGCAAGGTTGCACTTGAAATGCGT
>CAXUBG010000276.1:0-2651 GCA_964249285.1 uncultured Terriglobus sp.
ATCCAGAATCCGCCTTGGTCCACCCGCGCCGGACGGCACGGCATACACAACATCGCGAAACTCCACCGCGACGCTGTGGTCTGCCATCTACCGCACGGACGTTTCGCCCGCCTCAATCACCTCAAGGCGACCGCTAGGCTCGTCTGAAACCTGAGACGAACCGGCTGCTCCGCTCTCTTCCGAGGCACTGCCCTGGTCCGCCGCAGGCTCTTCAGATCCAAGGTCCAGCGCAACCGGCGGCTCGTCCAAATCAGCCGGAAGCGGCTTGTTAAACGCATCGGCGTCCGGCTCCGTGCCGGATGGCGTGTTCCCTGGTTGCCCCTTCACGCGTACCACCGTGATCTTGCTAAAGCCCTCGCGGAACGATGGCGGACGAAGGCGTTCAGCCATTTTCTGCATTACATCGTCCGCAACGCGGCGTTCGCGCTTGCTGTTGCGCTCGATGCAAAGCTCCAACGGCACATCAAAATACACCGCCTGCGCCTCGTAACCAAAGCTCTTTGCCATCTTGATCCATTGCCGCCGCTCGTGTGCGGACAGGTTGGTCGCATCCACGTAATTCCATGGCATCTTGGCAATGAGCCGTGCGCGAAGAAGAGAGCGCAACGTGGAGAATACCAGACCGCTGTAGCGCTGGTCCGTGATGTCGTCGAAGAGAATGGTCCGCAGCAGGTCGCTGCTCAAGGGCGTTACGCCCCGCCGCTTAAACCATGTCGTCTTACCGCTGCCAGGCAGCCCAATCGCAAGGACGACATAACCCCTTGGGGTGGCCTTTTCCCCTGCCGGTATCGCGGCAGGTTCTACCGGCGGCCCGGCCAGGATTTCGGGCTGCGTCTCCACCTCGATCTTGCCAGGTGCCTCACTCTCGGCGAAATCCTGACCGCCAGCCGAATCCGCCGCTGCCAGTAGATCCAAGGCAGGCTCGTCGTCTGCTCCAGACGGACGCGTATGTGCCTCGTGATACATGGGTTGTAGTGCCGCGGGCTGGTTTTGCGGAATCTCCTGCCCAATTTTGCCGGTGGCCTCGCTGTTGTTTGGGCCACGCTTACCGCGTCGTCTCATCCTGTTGCGCATCCAGTCGCGCATGTCTCGCTTGTACCATAGCCCGGCAGTGCCCGCAAAACAGTGCGCCTCTGCCGCCGTCTTTCCCCGCCAAGTGCGAAGCCGGTACACTTGGGACGACGTACCGAAATGGCAAAAGCAGCAACCCCTGAGAGGAAGCAGAACAGCATGGCAGTGAAGGTAGGCATCAATGGATTTGGCCGCATCGGCCGCAACGTCTTCCGCACCGCGCTCGGCAACCCCGAGATCGAATTCGTCGCCGTCAACGACCTCACCAGTCCCGCGACGCTGGCCCACCTGCTCAAATACGTCTCCATCCTGGGAAACCTGCACGACCACGAAATCGAGGCCGGCCCAGACTTCATCTCCGTCGACGGCAAGCAGATCAAGGTGTTCGCCGAGCGCGACCCCGCCAAGCTGCCCTGGGCGGAAACCGGCGCACAGGTCGTGGTGGAATCCACCGGCCACTTCACCGACGCCACCAAGGCGAAGGCGCACTTGGGCGAAACCGTCAAGAAGGTCATCATCTCCGCGCCCGCGACCAACGAGGACATCACGATCGTGCTTGGAGTAAACAGCGACAAGTACGACGCCGCGCACCATCACGTCCTCTCCAACGCCAGCTGCACGACCAACTGCCTCGCGCCGGTGGTCAAGGTGCTGCACGACACCTTCGGCATCACCAGCGGCATCATGACCACGGTGCACAGCTACACCAACGACCAGGTTATTCTCGACTTCCCGCACAAGGACCTGCGCCGCGCCCGCGCCGCCGCTATCAACATGATCCCGTCCACCACGGGCGCCGCGAAGGCTCTGAAGCTGGTGATCCCGGAGATGGCGGGCAAGCTGGACGGCTTCGCCATTCGCGTCCCCACACCCAACGTCTCCGTCGTCGATCTCACCTTCAACACGGAGAAGCCCATCTCCGTCACAAGCATCAACGAAGCGATGAAGGCGGCCAGCGCAGGCCCGCTGCACGGCATCCTCGGCTACACGGACAAGGAACTCGTCTCCAGCGACTTCAAGGGAGACAGCCGCTCCTCGATCTTCGACTCCGCCCTGACCAAGGTCGTCGGCGACAAGACCGGCAAAATCATCTCCTGGTATGACAACGAGTGGGGTTACAGCTGCCGCGTGCGTGACCTGATCCTGTTCCTGGTGGAAAAAGGCCTCTAACGGCCAAATGGACTCGTCGCTAGTCTTAGAAGGGCAAAGGGTTATGCTATTCGCATGGCGACGACACACGCGCTTACCATCGAACCCGACCAGAAGCAATTGCTGGAGGAGCTTGCCGCAAGCCAGTTCCGCTCTCCCGAGATGCTCGTGCGCGAAGCGATAGCCCAGTACCTGTCGGCGAGTGCGCCGGCCGGCGAAGAACTTATGGGCAAGGAGGCTTACGCTCAATTCCTGGCGGATGGACAGGCCTCCTGGGAGGATTTCCAGCGTACCGGTCTGCACCTTACCAACGAAGAAGTGGCCAGCTGGATCGACCGCCTTCGTGATGACCCGGGTGCGCAACTTCCCGAATGCCACACCTAAACTGGACGGCGGCTGCAAATTCGGACATCGCACGCTGATACCAGCAC
>CAXUBG010000276.1:2661-2978 GCA_964249285.1 uncultured Terriglobus sp.
TGCTCGAAGGTTTTCCGCACGCGGGCAAGTGGCGCGCGGATCGACCCTCCCGTAGGGAGTGGGTTGTTCGTTTCGGAAAGGGAGCATTCCTCGTCTTGTACGAAGTGGAGGCAGACGCTGTGTCAATCCTCCCAGTCCGTGACTGCCGCCAAGATGATCGGGAACTCATCTCGCAGTGAACTATCTGCTACAGTGACCTGCGTGAGACGAATCCTGGCATGGCCTCTACTTGCGACCGCGGTCGTTGCCATTCCGTGGTCCTTCATCAACGCCCACGCCCCAGCAACCCAGAGGCACACCATGCACGCCACCGGCAC
>CAXUBG010000277.1:0-2933 GCA_964249285.1 uncultured Terriglobus sp.
CCGCGGGCCGCGAAGCCGTCATCGTGACCGTGCTGTGCGATGGCGCGGAGAAGTACCTGAGCGAACGCTTCTGGATGGAAGATTGAGTGGGCATTGCTCCCGCGGTGGGAGCAAGGTATGCTGCTGTTGTGAGGGTGATTGCACGTGGAACGCTGTACGGCTTCTTGCGAAACCGGGTGGACAGACGTCAGCACAACGCCGTTAAAGCACAACTGGATGCGTGGTACTCCGAGGTATCGCGAGCGCGGTGGAAGAATCCTGCGGAGCTGAAGCAGCATTTCCGTTCTGCCAGCATCGTTTCCTCGGAGCGCGTAGTGTTTAACATCAAAGGCAACGAGTTCCGGTTGGTTGTTGCTATCAACTATGCCTATGGAGTGCTGCTCATCAAGTGGCTGGGAACACACAAGGAGTACGACAGCATCGACGTGAACGAGGTGAGCTATGACGAAGCCCGCTATGCAAATCCGGCCCGTGAAAACTGAGGAGGATTACCGTACGGCAGTGGCGCGGATCGGGAGCCTGATCGGTGCCGAGCCGGATACACCGGAAGGCGATGAGTTGGACGTGCTTGCGACTCTGGTCGATGCGTATGAGGCGGCGCACCATGCCATCGATACCCCGGACCCGGTCACGGCGATCCTGTTCCGCATGGAACAGCAGAATCTGAGCCGCAGCGACCTTGAGCCGATGATTGGCAGCCGGGCACGGATCTCCGAGGTATTGGCTCGCAAGCGTGCACTCACGCTTCCCATGATGCGCCGCGTCCGGCAGGGCCTCGGTATCTCTGCCGACGTTCTCATCGGTGCCTCGACACCTGCAGCACCCAGGCAGCAGCGCACGCGTGCTCGGGGTAAGCAGACTAGCCAAGCTGCGTAGGGTGAAAGCTTTTGTACTCAGAAGGTGCAGCGTTGCTGAAACTTACCCAGGCCGATTACGAAGCCCTGCGCCACCATGGCGAGGAGACCTACCCGCACGAGTGCTGCGGCATCATGCTGGGCCATGCGGGCGCGGACGGTAACGAAGTGGTCGAACTGATGCGGGCGGGGAACACGCGCACTGATTCCGCGCACAACCGCTATCACATTGCGCCGCAAGAACTCATCCAGGCGCAGCGCGAGTGCCGCAAGAAGGGGCTGGACATTGTCGGCTTTTATCACTCGCACCCGGACCACCCCGCGCAGTGGTCCACCACGGACTTTGCGGAAGCGCACTGGTTTGGCTGCAGCTACGTCATCACCGCCGTCGCGCAGGGCAAGGCCGAGGTGACGAACGCATTCCTGCTGCGCGGTACGGGCGAAGAGGACAAGCGCTTTGACGACCAGAAAATCGTTCTCGGGTAACGACTGTCATCCTGAGCGGAGCGAAGGATGACAGCTTAAAACACGCGATCAGGAGACACGGGTGTCGAGCAGGTGATGTGCATCCAACCGTGTGCGCACACAATCCAAAGAAAGTATGACGATTCTGATTCCTACACCGCTGCGTGGCTTTACCGGGGGGCAGTCCACGGTGAACGTGAACGCGCCGACCGTGAAGGACGCGCTCGCGAAGCTGACCGATGCGCACCCCGCGCTGCAGCAGCACCTGTTTGGGTCCGAGGGCAAGCTGCGGTCTTTCGTCAACGTTTACCTGAACGACGACGACATCCGCGACTTGCCGGAGAAGGACGCTTCACCCGTGAAGGCCAATGACGAGCTGTCAATTATTCCGTCCATTGCAGGCGGCACCCCAGCCATCGCCGAGGAGGCGCTTGCGGAGCCGCAAATGGCAGAACTGCCGAAGCTTTCCAACGAGGAGATCGCACGCTACTCGCGCCACCTGATTTTGCCCGAGGTCGGCTTGGAGGGTCAGCGCAAGCTGAAAGCCGCGAAAGTGCTGTGCGTTGGGACAGGTGGTCTGGGCGCGCCCTTGGCGCTCTATCTGACGGCCGCAGGCGTCGGCACGATTGGCCTGGTGGACTTTGACGTGGTGGATGAGAGCAACCTGCAGCGGCAGGTGATCCATTCGCAGGCAACCGTCGGCATGTTGAAGGTTGACTCCGCCGAGCAGATGCTCAAGGGGCTCAACAAGAACGTCACCATCGTTAAGCACAACACGATGCTGACCAGCGCCAACGCGCTTGAAATATTCAAGGACTACGACGTCATCGCGGACGGCACGGACAACTTCCAGACGCGCTACCTGGTCAACGACGCCTGCGTCCTCACCGGCAAGCCCAATGCCTATGGCTCCATCTTCCGTTTTGAAGGGCAGGCGAGCGTCTTTGCGACCGAGGAAGGCCCCTGCTACCGTTGCCTCTACCCGGAGCCGCCGCCGCCCGGCCTGGTGCCCAGTTGCGCGGAGGGTGGCGTGCTCGGCATCCTGCCAGGTCTTGTCGGCGTCATCCAGGCGACGGAGGTCATCAAGCTCATCCTCGGCATTGGCGAGCCGCTCACCGGACGCCTGCTGCTGGTGGATTCGTTGGGTATGACCTTCCGCACGCTCAAGCTCCGCAAAAACCCGGACTGCCCCGCCTGCGGCACGCACGAGATCAAGGAACTGATCGACTACGACCAGTTCTGCGGCATCGCGCCGCCTGCTGCCGCCGGACCGCTTGAGGTGTCCTCGCATGGGGCGATTGCAGCCGACCTCTTGGAGAAGGACGGCATTCCGCAGATCAGCGTGGAGACGCTGAAGGAGAAGCGTGATGCGGGTAAAGCGCTAATCCTGGATGTGCGGGAGCCGCACGAGACGCAGATCGCAACACTCGGCGCGAAGCTCATCCCGGTGGGCGAACTCGAAGCCCGCATTGGCGAGCTGCGGGGCCACGAGGGAGACGAAATCTACATCCACTGCAAGACTGGCGGCCGCTCACAGAAGGCATCGCTCATCCTGAAGCAGCACGGCTTCCAGTACGTTCACAACGTCGCCGGCGGCATCACCGCCTGGGCCGA
>CAXUBG010000278.1:0-2914 GCA_964249285.1 uncultured Terriglobus sp.
TGCGCAAGGAAAATGAGTCATTTCGTAACGAAATGCGCAGCGAGACGGGCGCGATCCGCACCGAAATGGACGCAAACTTTAGAGCCTTGATGTCGTCCATTGCTGAGCTCAAAGCGAACAACGAAATCCTCTCGCTGCGCGAGATCGCCTCTCTTCGCGAACGTGTCGCGGTCCTGGAAGCGCACCGCGCACCGCAATAGCTTAGAAGCTGTTCAAGAGATCGCTCACAATCTGACTGGCCAGGTCGCGCGACAGCCGCTGCACAGCTGCACTGTCTTCCTGGATAAACGCGCTCAGGTCCTGCGTGGATTGATATTGCTCCCGGAATGACAGCTTGTCATTTTGAAACAGCACCTTCCCGTTCCGGCCTGACAGCACGACCTTTGCCGTAATCTGCACGAGGTAGGACGATGTGGAGCCAGTTGTTGGATCGTACGTCAACGGTGCAATATTCTCGGTCAGTACGGTGCCCTGCAGCATGGCATCGCTTGCGCTGGCATCGTCAGAATGCGTAACGCGGTAGCGCGTCCGGGTGTTCAGTTCGCGGATCACCGCATCCGTCAACGTCACCTCTGTGTGATATTGCAGCACATTGGTCCTGAATACCGGCACGGCCAGCGTGCGAATGTTCGCCGGCACATGCGCCGCCGCTCCCGCCACGTGATACCCGCAACCAGAGAGCGCAACCGTGCAGATGAATAGACCAGGCAGAACGAGCCGCAAGCGCTACTTCCTTCCCGCAAGCGCGAGCAGCTTCTTCTGTGTCTCCAGAAAACGCCGCATACGGTCCAGCGAGCGCGCCTTTCCAAACACAACTAGGCTCTCCAGCAACGGCGGTGACGCCGTCTTACCGGTCAGGATGGCGCGCAGCAGCATGTATGCCTCCTTCACGCTCCACTCCTTTGCCGTCAGCAGCGCACGCAGCGCGGCATCAATCTCTTCCGCGACCCAGCCGCTGGCCTCCAGCACGGGCAGCATCTCTGCCGCGAACGCAAGGGTCTCCTCAAGTGTCCGTTTCTTCGGAACAAAAATATCCTGCGCCGGCAGCACATCGTCCTTGAAGAAGAAGTCCGCCATGTCGCCGAACTGTCCAGTGGTTTCCAGCCGCGTCTGCACCAGCGGAGCAATCGCGCGCAGGTAGCTGTCACTCAACACCGTGGCACGCAGCGATTGGAAGAACTGCTCCGGTGACTGCCGCCGCAGGTATTCGCCATTCATCCACTTCAGCTTCACCAGGTCAAACACCGGCCCGCCCAGCGAGATACGCTGAAAATCAAACCGCTGCAGCATCTCCTCCAGCGAGAAGATGTCACTCAGCTTCATGTCCAGCCCTTTGCTGACGATCTCCTGCTCGCTCGGCTGTGCCATGCCGCCGCCCATCAGACCAAGGAAGTTCAGCAGCGCATCCGGCAAAAATCCAGCTTGCCGGTAGTACACCAGCGACACCGGATTCTTTCGCTTGCTGATCTTGCTCTTATCCGTGTTGCGCAGCAGCGGCATGTGCCAGAAACGCGGCACGTCCCACCCAAACGCGCGGTACAGCAGCACATGTTTGGGCGTGGAGCTGATCCACTCTTCCGCGCGAATCACATCCGTGATGCCCATCAGGTGGTCGTCCACGACATTCGCCAGATGATAGGTAGGAAAACCATCGGATTTCATCAGCACCTGATCGTCCACATTGTTGTGGTCGAAGGTGATCGCGCCGCGCAGCTCATCATGCAAGGTCGTCGAGGCAATGCCCGGCTCCTTGTCGCCCTCCGGCACGCGAAGGCGGATCGTGTGAGGCTTGCCTTCCAGCATGGCCGCCTCCACCTGCTCCTGCGTGTAGCCGCGCGACGGTCCGCTGTATTTGGGAGCCTGCTTCGCCGCCATCTGCGCCTTGCGCTCCGCTTCCAGTTCTTCCGGCGTTTCAAACGCGCGGTACGCGCTGCCGTTGTCCAGCAACTGCTGGCAATATGCGCGGTAGATCTCTGTGCGCTCGCTCTGCCGGTACGGGCCATGCGGTCCGCCAACGTCCGGACCCTCATCCCATTGCAGCCCCACCCACCGCAGCGCATCGAAAATCATCTGTTCCGACGAGGCCACAAACCGCGTCCGGTCTGTATCCTCGATGCGCAGGACGAACGTTCCGCCACGCTGCTTGGCGAACACGTAGTTCAGCAGACCGATATATGCCGTGCCGACGTGCGGATCGCCAGTGGGCGAAGGTGCAATCCGCACCCGCACGGGAGCGCTTGTCGCCTGATCTGTTGAATGAGTCGCTTCTGAGGGCATCCAGCCTTGATGCTAGCAGTTCATAAGGTACTTGACCAACTTGACCAAGAGCGCCTACTCTACACCCATGGCTGCGTATAACATCTACGAGGCGAAGACGAGCTTCTCCGCCCTGGTCGAAAAGGCAGTAGCGGTGAAGAGGTCATCATCGCCAAAGCTGGAAGGCCTGTCCTGCGGATGGTCCCCATGCAGTCGCCGGAACTGAAGCCGGAAACGCCGAAATACTACCGCAAAGCTCCAGGGTCGATTGAGGGCAATTGGGATGATCTGCTTGCTGAACTAGATAAGCCATGGCCTGAAGATGTTCAGAGGGCGTTTGGGATGATCGATTGAGACGCCTGTTGCTGGATAGCCATGTCTTTCTTTGGTACTCCAAGCTGGATTCGCGGTTGCCGGACACAGCAGTGGAAATCATTCGCAGCCACGAATTCGTCTTTGTGAGTGCGGCAAGTGTTTGGGAACTCACGATCAAGATCTCTACAGGCAAATTGGACGAAAAGCGTTCATTGGTCCGCCTTGCAGCGGAGTTTGGATTTTCCCCGCTCCCAATCGCGCTTGAACATGGAGCAGCAATAGCTACTTTGCCCCGCTTGCATCGTGACCCCTTTGACCATCTGTTACTGGCGCAGGCCAAGGT
>CAXUBG010000279.1:0-2885 GCA_964249285.1 uncultured Terriglobus sp.
TTGACGGAGATCAAGCCATCTTCGGTACCGCATGAGATCCACAGCAGTTTAACCGGAGCCTGTTTTGCGGCATTGGGAATCATCGCCTTGAATGCCTGATCATAGATTGCGGCGTCCACGTTCGTTCCCCGGATGTCCGCGATGGCGGAGGTGATGCCGGACGAGAATGCGCCCACATAGCCAAAGACCTCCGGATGGTTCAGACCGGTTTAGATGCTGTGTCCGCCGCCCATGGACAGCCCCGCCATGGCGCGGTGCGCCGGGTCCTTGGCGATGTTATAGCGCGCTTCCACCATGGGCAGAATCTCATGCAGCATCTGGTCAGAGAAACTCTCCTCGTTCTTCACGCTCAGCGCTGCCGACGGACGCCCCTTGCCGTCGATCATCTCCATGGTGCCGTAACCACGCGGCATGACCACCACGAACGGCCTGATCTTGCCGTCGTGCAGCAGGGAATCGAAGATCAGGTTTGCCTGCCCGGCTTCGACCCACCCATTCGCAGCGTCGGAGTAGCCGTGGATCAGGTAGAGCACGGGATACGCTTCCTTGCGCTTGGCATCGTAACCCGGTGGTGTGTACACCCAAAGGTCGCGATCAGCGGAATAGCCATCCTTGCCCGCCAGCTTCGATTGATAGATGTGGTGCGAGATCTCCCCATGCGGAAGGTCCGTCAGGTCCCACGGCTGCGGCGTGGATGCTGGCACGTGCATGACCGTCGTCGGGCTCAGCAAGTTGGGCCGGACATTGGCATTGTGCGGGTCCAGTTCGCGATGACCGTCCACGGAAAAACTGTAGCCGTAGTACTCCGGGACCTTTGGCCCCGTGGTGGCCTCCCACACGCCGTCCGCGTTCTTTTCCAGTGCGAGCGGCTTGGCATCGCCTTCGATGCTGGCCGTTACCTTTTGCGCGTTAGGGGCCTCAAAGCGCAGTGTGACGGTCCCGTCGGGATGCACCTCCGGTGAGAGCACGGGCTTGGCGGAAGCAGCTGCTGGAGCAACACCGGTAGCGGTTGGTGCGGTGGGTGCCTGAGCAAATCCGGTCGAAACTGCGGCGACGGTGACGAGGAAAGGGAAGAGAACTCGCATGGCAGCACAGTGTAGCAAGCGGAGACAACAAAAGGGCAGCCCCTCCCCGGCAGACTGCCCGTTTGCGTCGCCTGGCGGAAGACGGCCTAGAAGGGATTGATCTTCTTCAGCCCCTTCTTCTTCTTGTGCGTGCTGGAAGACTCGTCATCCTTGTCAAAGCCCGGTTTGCCCTTCTTCGGGTTGCCGTTCTTATCCACGGCCGGGGCCTGTCCGGCGGGCGTCTTCGCACCGGCAACATCGTTCACTGCGTCTGGCGCTTCAGCCGCCCTTTCGATGGGTGGCAGCGCGGAATTGTTTGCCGGACCGACGGCGTTCAGGCCTGTCCCATTCGGTGTAGTCGCCGTCACGCCTGGTGTGAGAATCGTCACCCCGACACTGTTGCCGCCGCCGCTGAGCGGCGCAACACCGGGCGGCGTTGTGGTGAAGCTGGATCCCGAGGCAGTGCCGGCTGGAGCGTCAGACGCTGGAATGTCCTGCAGGCTTGGCGCGCCAGTGGCCGGTGCGGGCGTGCTGACAGCCGTGCTTCCAGGTGCCGGTTCCACCGCAGTTGTTCCATCCGCGGCAAGCGGCGTTCGCCCGGCGGGGTTGGTGTCCATCGCTGCTTTGAAGGCAGCTTCGCTGCGCCGGGAGACTTCGGGCGCCGTGGTGGCCTTGGGGTCCGCCATCGATGGCTCGCCGATGCGCGCGGCCTGCACGGTGTCCGGACCGCGGAAAATTAAGCCCTTCGCACGGTTGGTAAGCGTGTAGCTCTGCCGGCTGTTTTCCAGGGCCTCGCTAGCCGCCAACTGCTCGGCAGTCGGCTCAGGTATCGGAGCATTCATGGCCTCCAGGCGGTCGCGTGCGTCCTCCATGTGCGGCGACGCGGCATACTGCTGCACGACGCGGCTGTACGCGGCAATGGCCTGCTGGTCATAGGTACGCAGCAGCCGTGCCTTTGCGTCCTCCGGCAGTTTGGCCAGACGAATGTACCGTGCCTGCGCGGCATACGCGTCGCCCAGGCCGATCAGCGTCTGATCGATGTGGCTATACAGCGGATACGTATCCACCACGGTCTGGTATCTCGCGATGGCCGCTACCCAGTTCTCGTGCGTGACATAGAAGTCCGCAATCTGGCTCTCGCGCTGCGCAAGCACCTCCTGCACCTCGCGCAGCTTACCTTTGGCGTCCGGGATCAGCTTGGAGTCAGGGTACTGCGTCAACATGTTGCGGTATTCGTCCTGGGCGTGAATCACTTTGGTGTAATCGCGGTCGGGCCGGTCCATCTGCTTGAAGTAGATATCGCCGATGCGCATTTGCGCCTCAGCCGCCTCCGGCACGTTCGGGAAGAAGATGATGAAGTCGTGATACTCGGTTTCTGCCTGGGCAAGCGCCGCGCTGCCACCCTCGCGGTACCAGCTGTCGGCGAAGGCCAGCTTTGCGCGCATTTGATATTCGGAATCAGGGTAGGTGGAGAGCATGGTCTGCAGGTCCAGCCGGGCGACCTCATACCGGCCCTTGTTGATGGCTGCCAGCGCCTTGTCGTACAGCTGCTTGTCCGGCTGATTGGACTTCACATTCGCCAGCGGATTGGCCTTTAGCTGCCGCTTCAGCGTTTTCTGGTCCTTAACCGTGTCCTTGGACTGGACGACCTTGTCATCGCTCTTGCGGCTGCGGCCACGCTTCGCGGGAGTGTTGCTCAGCACCGCGGTGGGCGTGTTGTCCTGCGTTGCGGACGTGGTGCCTGCTGGCAAGTCAGACGGCGTGGAAGCTGGTGCCTGCCCCTGCTGACCTGTTGCAGTCTGTGCAAGCGAAGAACTGACG
>CAXUBG010000280.1:0-2801 GCA_964249285.1 uncultured Terriglobus sp.
GTGTGCACAGCGCGCCTGCAATGTTGCCGGCCACGGCGCACATTTCCAGCGGCTTTCCTCGCAGATACGCAGAGATAAATCCAGCATCAAAACTGTCACCCGCTCCAATGGTGTCGACCGGTGCTACCGGCAAGCCGGGCACGTCGAAGCTGTGGCCGCCGCGGCGGATGAGGCATCCCTGACGGCCACGCTTCACCACAATCGTGGGCACGTCCACCGCGAATGTTTCGAGAGCCTGGTGCAGCGAGACGCCACCTGCCATGCGCCGAAGCTCGTCTTCATTCGGCATGAACAGATCCACAAGCGGCAGCAAATCATGCAGCGGAGCACCCCACGCATCGGCAGGATCGTCATTCGTGTCCAGCGACAAAGTCAGTCCCGCTCCCTTCAACTCCTGCAAAAGATCCGGCAACGCCCCGTGCAGCCCCGTCTGCAGGTACAGCGAGGACAGATGGAAATGACGTGCCTGCTTGAGCGCTCCAACATTCAGGTGCTTCAGCGACAGCTGCGAGATGCCTCCCAGGTACGTCAGGGTGTGGCGCACGTTCCCATGCGGCAACAGCACCGTCGCTCCCGTCCTGATGCCAGAATCGACGGTTACACCACTCAGGTCAACGCCTATCTGCCGCAGCCGGTTCAGCGCAATCCGGCCAAAGTCGTCATCGCCCACCAAGGATTGGAACTGCACCCGCAATCCGATTGCCGCCGCGTTATGCGCCACAATCGCGGATGAACTGCCCAGCGTCGAAACGAACTCAGTCGCCAGCAGTTCACGTTCGACCTCCATGTGCAGCGGCAGTCCATACAGGATTAGATCGAGGTCGAGTTCGCCGGCAATCGCAAGATCGAAGGGCTTGTTGAACGTCATGGCCTTCCTCGGGGAGCACAGCGCAAACGTTTGCACACGATGCCGCACGAGCCGTCATCAGCACGTCGCGTTCTAAATGCAGCAACGCAGCAGCAGCTTACCGCACACCAGCGGGTGCGATCTCCTCAAAAGTCATATTGTCCGCTGGGCTGCCAGAGCGCTCCTTCCAATCCCGGAACATGCGGCCATAGCTGTCGGTGAAGCACAAGTGCCGCGGCACGCCCAGTTGCTCCAGAGCGCGGTCGATCCATCGCGGTTCGCCTTCCAATTCTCCAAAATCACCGATCGGCGTCTCGTCCAGCAGGAGAGCACCCTCGCCGTCATGGAACTCCGTGCGGAACTTTTCATACCGGAAGACGGGCGCGTATCCCAGTTCAACAAACACGGCACCCATGGCCTCGCCGTCCTC
Organism: uncultured Terriglobus sp.; assembly: GCA_964249285.1. Taxonomy (GTDB): domain Bacteria; phylum Acidobacteriota; class Terriglobia; order Terriglobales; family Acidobacteriaceae; genus Terriglobus. Next base: position 1,278 of record CAXUBG010000280.1, read on the forward strand.
CACATGCGTTTCGGTTTCCAGCCGCTCCTTATAGAACGAGCGGTCATCGTTTTCCGCTGGAGGCCGCTTGTGCGTCAGTACCCACAGACCGCCGTATTCACGCATGCGTAGCACCTGCCGCTTGCTGAGGAGGTCGCGTCCCGGTGTATCGAACAGGGCATTGCGCTCCAGCGTGCGCGCGGTATGCAGGGTGAACCCGGCCCGGAGTGCCCTCGCATGGAGCTCACGTACATCCGGGACGCAGAACTTGATCTCGATTTCCGCGTGTTGCATGGGCAGAGTATAAGGCCGCCTGCGGCAACTCTTCTGAGGGAAACCAGTGCCATAATGCGATGATGCAGTCCTCCCGTTCCATCCCGACGCTGCATCTCCATGCTGATCAGCCAGCAGACATGCAACACGCGGCGGACATTCTGCAGGGCGGGGGCTTGGTCGCCATGCCCACGGAAACGGTGTACGGCTTGGCCGCTAACGCGTGGGATCGTGCTGCTGTCGAGCGCATCTTCACTGCAAAGCAGCGTCCCCATTGGGACCCGCTTATCGTTCATATCAGCGACGATGCTATGCTCCGCGGGATCGTCCGTGAAGTTTCGGAATCCTCTCGCAGGCTGATGAAAGCGTTCTGGCCCGGGCCGCTCACCTTGCTGCTTCCACGCGCTTCTAATCTGCTCCATGCGGTCACAGCCGGACGGGACCTTGTTGGTATTCGTATGCCCGCGCATACCACGGCGCTTGCGCTGATTGCCGCCGCTGGGCTACCACTTGCGGCTCCCAGCGCCAACCGCTTTGGACATATCAGCCCCACCACGGCACAGCATGTTCTAGCTGATCTTGGGGGACGCATCGACGCGGTTCTTGACGCGGGCCCATGCCGCATCGGGGTCGAATCCACCGTCTTCGATCCCGTTGCGGCGGTCATCTACCGCGAAGGTGGTATCAGCCGGGACGAAATCGAATCCGTCACAGGCGCTTCAACCCACGTCTACACGCCGCCAGACCCGGTGCAGCAGAGCACCGGAGAACCCGCCAGCCTGCCGTCTCCTGGTGTCGGCATTCGACACTATGCACCGCGCGCCCGTGTGCTTCTCGTGGATACAGAAGCCGATCTGCGCACCGCGTTGGCGAGTTCGCCGCACCAGCGTACCGGGGTCATGCTTCCTTCCAACTGGACCCTTCCCCGGCTTCCTAGAGATGTATTTCCTTGGGCTGCGTGGGACGATACAGCTGGCCTTGCGCAAACGTTGTACGCAGGTCTCCGCACCCTTGACGCGGCAGGGGTACGCACGATTCTGTGTCCACTTCCGCCGGGCAGCAACCCGCTCTCCGGTGCCATGCGTGACCGGCTGCAGAAGGCCGCCCGTGAAGAGTAGTTGCGTTCGGCTCAACGACGAATGAACGTCGTCGGACAAATGCAACGGGGTGACACGAAGTCACCCCGTTGTATCTGTTCGTTCTAAACTGCCGCTTACTTGATGATGTCGGTGATGGTACCTGCGCCGACGGTTCTGCCGCCTTCGCGGATGG
>CAXUBG010000281.1:0-2752 GCA_964249285.1 uncultured Terriglobus sp.
TCCGCGCTGCATGTCATCGTGATAGTGGATACGCAGGTCGTCGTCGGGCATCATGGCAAAAACTCCTTACAAACGTGAAATCGAAAGACGCATTCGCATCCGCCGTTCCGTTTCCCTGATTCTGTCACGCAGTTGCGTCAGCGTTCCCTGCTAAAAACAACGACTGCATGGATGGAGGTTCCCTTTTAGGTTCCTCGCATCAGAACGGGGTGTGAACCGGGAAAGTGCAGGTACGGTATTTACTTCGTTTCTCGCGAAGTTGCCTCGCGGGGCCGCGACGGACCTCCACATCCTGACGGACGCTGACGCTGACGGCCTGCCGGCGGGAGCGCTCCTGCTGCGAGCGTTGCAAGCGGCTGGCTACCGCAACGTCACCGTGGAAACGCGCGGCAAACTTGAGAATGCGTGGATGCCGTCCGTGCATGAGCGGCTGCGGCTGCGCGCCCCAGAGGCACTGCTGATCGTCGATCTGGGCACGCGCCCGGATGAACTGCTGCCTGGCACGCCGACGCTGCTGATCGATCATCATGCGCCGTTTGGCACGCCTCCCGGAGCCACGCTGCTGACCAGCTATGGCACGGAGCCAACGGCGACCAGCGGCCTGCTTGCGCTATGGTGCGCACAGGCCATCGCGCCTGACGTTGCGGACTGTTTGCAGTGGATGGCAGGCGTGTCGTTGCTGTCCGATCTTGGTGACAAGGCACCATTTGAGGAGCTTGCGGAGTCGAAGCGGCGGTTTGGTGTTTCCGCGTTGAAGGACCTGACGTCCCTGTTAAATGCGCCGCGCCGCACGGCGAATGGGGACGCGTCCGTGGCCATGCAACTACTGTTACATGCTGAGACTCCGAAACAGGCCCTTGCCGCGCCGTCACCGGAACTGGATGCCTTGAAGGCAGCAAAAGCCGAGGTGAATGCGGCGCTGGCGGAGGCGCGCAAGGCCCCGCCACGCTTTTCCACCAAGTGGCGCGAGGAGCTTGGGGCGGACATGATCGCCGTGCGCATGAATACACCCTGCCAGGTGCATCCCTTGGTCGCGCAGATCTGGCGTCCACGCTTTCCCAAGGCGGTGATCTTCGGTGTCAACACTGGCTTTCGTCCCGGCTATGTGCACTTCGCCGGACGTGCCCCAAAGAATGTCAATCTGGTGCACTTTCTGCGCGCTCACACGCCCATCGGTGCGGACGGCACCTTTGGCGGCGGCCACGACCAGGCCAGCGGCGGCGCTTTGCCCGTCGAACTTTGGAATCCGTTTGCGTTGGAGATGGGCTGGGGACCGGAGCTGCAGGTCTCGTCGTAAACTTCATGCAAGAAGATGAATGCTCACGGGGAAAGCATCTGGAAGGTGTGCTTAGGAGTGCTATTTCTGCTCTTTTCGCAAGTATAGGAATCGGCCATATTTTGTATCCGATCACTTCATTAGGCGAAGTGCCATGCGTCGCGGCGGCGAGATGCTTACAGAATGGAATCGAACAGGCGTCCAGGTCCTCGGCTTGTTGGTTACGTTGTTCTCAGTTGGTGTGCTGTATGAGATAGCCAAGAGCTTATTTTGCCAAATGATGTAGTAACATTTCTACAGACGAGATCATGGCGATCACAACCCTATCCAGCCGCGAATTCAATCAGGACACCAGCCGGGCAAAGAAGGCTGCTTCCAAAGGACCGGTGTTTATTACAGACCGGGGCAAGCCTGCCCACGTGTTGCTCAGTATGAACGAGTATCAGCGCCTGACTGGCAAACCACGCAACATCCTCGAAGCGTTGTCTATGCCGGGACTGTCGGACATCGACTTCGATCCTCCACAGTCGCGTGAGTTGGCCAGGCCAGCCGAGTTCGATTGATGTTTCTGCTCGACACCAACGTTGTTTCCGAGTCGCGTAAACACGGAGATGGCAGAGCCGATGTGAACGTCACTGCATGGTTTTCCAGTGTTGATGCCGTAACTCTGTATATTTCAGTGATCACCCTTATGGAGCTTGAGATTGGCGTACTCCGAATGGAACGGCGCGATTCATCTCAAGGAGCCAGGCTTCGCTCCTGGATTGATTGTTATTTAAGGCAAGAGTTCATTCATCGGACCTTGCCTGTCGATACGCCCGTGGCAATACGCTCCACGTTCCCAACCCGCGTCCTGAGCGGGATGCTTTGATCGCGGCGACTGCCCTGGTGCACGGCATGACAGTCGTCACGCGGAACACTGCTGACTTTGAAGCAACCGGAGTGGCGCTATTGAACCCGTGGGAGAGGCGCTGACGAATTACCTTCATCGACCGTGCCTCGTTCAGTAAAGAAGAACAGAGCCAACGACTATCAAGAGAGCTGACAAGCCAAACACCACCAAGCCACCTTTTCGTGTGATTCCAAGGATGAACATGTGGTGAGCCCAAAACACGAGTTCAAGTAACGCAAGCACTGAAAGCAGCAGGCCTGCACCTAATCCGATCAGAAGAAATCCTGTTTCTCGTCTGATCATCGCTCACCGCTCATGTACGAAGCTACAATCTTGGCTGTCATGGTGCAACTTCGTTCCTCAAAGCTGGCCTTACTGGGCGTTTGGCTAGCAGCCTTACTCTGTACTACAGAGTCGTTTCGCAATCCCTCAGTGCAGGCCGCTGCGAAGAGCGGCGGCAAGGACGTGGACTGGCTGGTCTACGGGGGCAATCATGAAGGGCAACGCTACTCGCCGCTTACGCAGATCAATCGCGGCAACGTAAAGCAACTGAAGGTCGCGTGGACGTTCGACACGGGCGAGAC
>CAXUBG010000282.1:0-1094 GCA_964249285.1 uncultured Terriglobus sp.
TAAGCCGCTCAGCGTCACCAAGCCCGACCCGCGCTCATGGACCGTCACCACGACGGACGGCACCGTGCATGTTGCCTACAATCTGTTTGGCGACAGGGTGGACGGCACCTTTCTGGCCATCGACACCACCCACGCGCACATTAACTTTCCGGCGACGGTGATGTGGGCTGAGGGCTTTGACGACCGTCCGGCACGCATCACCTTCGCTCCGCCAGCTGGTTCCGGATGGAAGATTGCCACGCAGCTGTACACCACGCCGGACGCGCAAACCTTTACCGCGCCCAATCTGCAATACCTGATGGACAGCCCGGCGGAGTTGAGCAACTTCGTCCTGCGGACCTTCCAGGTCGCGCCGCTACGGCCAGGCGGCAAGACGCAGACGATCCGGGTGGTGGCCCACTCACAAGCCACGGACGCGGAGTTTGACGCGTACTTCGATGGCGTGCGGAAGCTGGTGCGCGAGGAGCAGGCTGTGTACGGCGAGCTGCCGGAGTACGAACCCGGCTCCTACACGTTTCTTGCGGATGCTCTGCCGTGGGATGGCCGCGACGGCATGGAACACCGTAACAGCACCGTGATGACGGGAACCAGGCTGAACCTGGGTACCGTCGCGCATGAATATTTTCACAACTGGAATGTGGAGCGCATCCGCCCGGAGGGTCTGGAACCGTTCAACTTCCGCGACGTCAATATGTCGGGCGAGATGTTTCTGGCGGAGGGCTTCACGCAGTATTACGGCAACCTGGCGATGCTGCGCAGCGGCATCACGCCCGCGGGCGACTTGAAGGCATTTGCGGGAGACTTGTCCTACGTGCTGAACTCGCCAGGCAGCGGGTATCGCTCCGCCATGGACATGAGCCGCCTGGCGCCGCTGGTGGACGGCAGCAGCGACGATTTCCCCAAGTATTGGAACAATGACTTCGTCTCCTACTATTCAGAGGGCGATGTTATCGCGTTGGGACTGGACTTGACACTGCGTGCCCGGTCCGATTCGCGGGTGACGCTGGATGACTTCATGCGTGCCATGTGGCGCACGTATGGCAAACCGGGCGGACCCGCGCCGGGCCTGGTGGGAAGGCCGTACACCATTGCGG
>CAXUBG010000282.1:1104-2735 GCA_964249285.1 uncultured Terriglobus sp.
GGCATCGAGGTCGGCGCGGTCCTTCTCGGTCATCGAGGAGACGGGCAGTTCGGTGTCGGGCAGGCTGACGCCCTTGCGGTCGGAAATAGTGCCGGCGACGTCGACGCGGGCGGTCGCGCGGTGCGGGTCGGCTTCGAGGATGTGCAGGCGCAGCTTGCTGCCGTGAGCGGGGATCAGGCCTTTGCCGCTGACTTTGTGAAGCGTTACGTGGCGGGTACCGAAAAGATCGACTACGCGCCGTTGCTGTTGCGCGCCGGGTTTGTGCTGCGCAAGAAAGCTGGACCGGGATCGCTGGGTCCATTGCGCCTGACGAAAGACGGCAACGTCCTGCGCGTGGCAACTTCCACGATCATTGGCTCGCCAGCATACAACGCTGGCATAGACCGCGATGACGAGATCCTCTCGGTGGCGGGCATTTCGCTGGCCGTGCCTGATGACCTTGCCAAGGCTGTGGGAAGCCACAAGGCAGGCGACAGCGTGGAGATTGTCTTCCGGCGTAGAGGGCAGGAGGTGCGCGCGACAGCAACGCTTGCCGAAGCGGGAGATCTGGAGCTGGTCACCCTGGAAAGCACGGGCGGGGCACCTTCGCCCGAGCAGACGCAGTTCCGTCAATCCTGGTTAGGTAGCAAAGCTAACTGATTAACGCTCTGTGCCCGTGCCCATATCTTCATCGTGCGATGGGCATCGTTCAGGCCGCGACCGCGTGGCGCACTTCAATGTTCGCCGCGACCTCCGCCAGGATTTCGTACGAACGCAGCCGGTCTGCCTGCTCATAGGTGTCGGTCACGGCCAGCACCTCGTTCACGCCGAGCGACTCCACGAGGTGCTGCAACTGCCGCTGCACACCGGCGGCGTCTCCCACCACGGCAAGCGCCAGGCGCCCTTCGACGGCCTGCTGCTCCATGGGGTTCCACAGGCCATCCATGCTGTCGACTGGCGGCTTGAGTTCGACCGGCAGGCCGCGCACCAGGGAAAGGAAGCGCTGCTGCGGCGTAGTCAGCAGACGTTGCGCCTCGGCCTCCGTGTCAGCCGCAAGCACCGGCAAGCCAACCATGGCGTATGGCTCGGCCAGCGTCGAGGACGCACGAAAGCTGCGGCGGTAGAGGTCCAGCGCTGGCTCGGCATACTGCGGCGCGAAGTGGGCGGCTAAGGCGACCGGCACGCCCAGCTGCCCTGCACGCTGCGCGCTGACGCCGCTGGAGCCTAGCGGCCTCACCGGCCCATGCGTGCCCTCACCGGGATGCGCGTGCACCATCTGCCCCGGACGCGGGTCGCCCAAATACCCGCGCAACTCCGCGACAAGCTCCGGAAAATCATCACCGGTTGAGCGCGAGTCACGCCGCATAGCCCGCATCGTGGGCGCGTCCGATCCGGGTGCACGGCCCAGCCCCAGGTCGATGCGTCCCGGATACAGCGACGCCAGCGTGCCAAACTGCTCCGCAACAACCAGCGGTGCATGATTTGGCAGCATCACGCCGCCGCTGCCCACGCGGATGGTGCTGGTCTTGCCCGCGACATGGCCGATCAGCACAGACGTTGCCGAGCACGCCAGGCCGGCGATGCTGTGGTGTTCCGCAAGCCAGTAGCGCGTGTAGCCAAGGCGCTCCACATGCTGCGCCGTCTCTACCGTG
>CAXUBG010000283.1:0-2674 GCA_964249285.1 uncultured Terriglobus sp.
CGGTTGTAAAGCGCATGGCCTGACAGGGGAGCGGAAAACCGCATGGCAAAAAATAGCTGCCGCCCTGGTGCCCAGCCACGTGTCTCCCGCATGCCGGTCACCGTGCCATCCTGGCGAACGCGTATCCGCGACCACAGCACCTTACCGGGATAGTTATAATTACTGCTGCGTAAATCCAGCAGCATATGCCGCTGCGCGCCCGGCGCAAACGTGTACCGGTGCACACCCACACGCGCGCTCGCCGTCAATTCCGCGCGCACATGGGAGTCCTCGAGCGTGACCGCGTAGTATCCCGGTTCAGCGTGCTCCGTACCGTGGGAAAAGCGCGAGCGGTAGCCCCGCTGTTTCCCGTCGATATCACCCGGTTCCAAAGGCACGGTCTCACCACTCAACGGCGTGATCAGCACATCGCCTAAGTCGCTATGCCCCGCGCCGGAAAAGTGCGTGTGAGAAAAGCCCAGAATCGTCGTGTCTTCATACCGGTAGCCCGCCGCCCACTTGTAACTCTGCTTAAAGGGCCTGATCTGCGTGTCGGGCGATAGCTGCACCATGCCGAAGGGTGCCGAAGCGCCCGGAAAAGTATGACCTTCCGGTCCCGTGCCAATCATCGGATCGGCCATCGTCAACGGATCACGCGCCTGCGCTCCCGCACAGCACCCGCACAGCAAAAGCATCACGCACAACAGCTTCATGCACTTCAGTATGACAGCCAGGGCCAAGCGGGCTAGAAGCGCAGCAGGTATGACCCCTTCACAAAGAACTCGCGTCCGTCGTTCAGGTACTGTGACGCGCGCGGCATCACCGGCAGCGTACCGTCGCACTCCCCCGTGGTCAGCCGCGTGCACAGGGCGCGGTCCAGATTCTGCAGATCGGAGTTATAGCCCGCATAAATGGCCGTACCTGGATGCGGCAGCCATGTGAGCAGCATCTGCGTGCTCACCTGTTTGGTGCGGACAAGCGAACTCTGCAGAGCATTGCTGCCCACCGAGTCATACTCCACAATGGCTCGCAGCGAAAATGACCGCGTAAATTGGTAATTGATTTTGGTGCGCAGTGTCTGGCTCTCGTATGCGTGCGCGCCCGTGTGCGCGTCAGCGGTACGGTCCAGCAGGTATGTGTTATCCAGCGTCAGCGAGCCGATGGGCTGCACGGTGACCAGCGCGCGTACCGTGTCCTCGTTCAACAGGTTCGGCTGCGCGCTGCCAGCGGGATTGTAGTTCACCGTAGCCCCATAGATCGCTTGGATATTCATCGAGACTTGCGGACGCGGCGCGGAGCGGAAGATAAGGCCGCCATAGTTTTCGGTGAAGTTTGTGCGTCGTGCCAGGCTCGCATAGTCCGACGGCCCCAGCGTGTCAGAGTTCTCTCCAACGATCCCGGCAATGATCGTGTTGCGGGCGAATGCTCCGAAGTAATCAGCAGAACTGTAGTGAAACACACGCTGTCTCGCGCGGTTCCAGGCGAACCGGTTGTTGGTTTCGATGCCGTGGTTCTGCAGGCCAAAGCGTTTGGCCGTCGTGCCGGTGGGAAACCACTGATATTGCGCGTACGTGTTGCTCTGCCGCACGGCCGGTACCGTGATAAAACCGGCGTCTGCCTCATAGCCTTGGCTGAAGTCGCGATACTGCTGAAACAGCACAAAGCTATGCCCCTGGCGGTTCAGGGCAAGGCGCGAAGCGGGGCCCGCGCTATAGGTTCCGTCCAGGTGATGGCTGGAACTCTCCACCATCTGGCCGCTCAGCGTCCAGTGCTGGTCCAGTCTCGCGTTAAAGTCCAGGCCGCCCGTACGGTTCGCGCTGCCGGCCAGCGTTCGTTGCGCGTACATCGCACCCACGCTGGACAACTTGCCAATATCCTGCGACACGCGGCCAACGGTTGTGTATGCGCGTTTGCCGTGCAGTGGATCGGTGGGCGCGACGAACGTTCCCGGATCGCGGTCATCAACGCTAAGAAACCCGATGTTTGTGTGCCGTATCTTGCCCGTGGCACGCGCGCCAAACTCCGGGTTGCCGATGGTCCGCGTGTACAACAGGGTGATCGGCGTGTCGAAATAGCTTGAGTTCTCCAGAAAAAATGGCCGCAACTCCGGATAGTACAGCGCGTACCGCTGATTCACGCGAAACTGCGGCTGGTCTGATTCAATCTGGCTGAAATCTGGATTCACCGTGCCGTCCAGCACAATGGAGTCTTTCACCACAGCCTTGATATCACCGCCCGCCGTGCCCGAGAGATTGCGGTTGCTGAAGAACGGATTAAGCGGATCGTTATCGTTCAGCTGCCGGATGCGGTGTGCGATTCCGTACGGATTGATCTGCACATTACGCGAGGTCGCACCGTTCATCCCAAGCAGCGTCCCCTCCTGCGACAGTGTTCCGCTCACCGTTTGCGTCAGCCGGGGCCAGTAATCGGTTTCGCTGTTCCGTGGCAGGTTTCGCATCAGCACAACGCCCCACTGCACCGACGCACTCCGCGAACGGATGCTGCGGAACGGAATGGCCATCATCGCGATCCATCCCTGTGGGGTGCGTCGCGCGGCGGAGTCCCACACCTGGTCGTAGCTGTAGTCCGGATCGTTGTTCTCCGTCCAGTTGGCATCCGCCTGGACACCAGCCGGGTTCAGCTGGAACAGCACACCGCGCCGCCGGTCCTGAAACGGATCCAGCAGCAAGCCTAC
>CAXUBG010000284.1:0-2671 GCA_964249285.1 uncultured Terriglobus sp.
ATCTGCTGCGGCGCGAAGACGGCGTGACCGTAACGGCGGATGACGTCGAGTTCCTGGCCAAGTGGCAGCCCCAGGCCGAGCCGAGCCGCGAAATTGCCTACATGCCCGCCCGCGTTCTGATGCAGGATTTCACCGGTGTGCCCGCCATCGTCGATCTGGCCGCCATGCGAGACGCCATGAAGCTCCTGGGTGGCGACCCGCAAAAGATCAATCCGCTTCAACCGGCCGAACTGGTCATAGACCACAGCGTGCAGGTGGACGAATATGGATTGAAGCACGCCTACGACATCAACGCGCTTCTCGAGTTTCAACGCAACCGGGAGCGCTATGCTTTTCTGAAGTGGGGACAGACCGCCTTCCGCAACTTCAGTGCGGTGCCCCCCGGCATGGGCATCTGTCACCAGGTCAATCTCGAGTACCTGGCACGCGTCGTGTTTACACTGCATACTTCGGAAGGTACGGTCGCGTACCCCGACACGCTGGTCGGCACGGACAGCCATACGACCATGGTCAATGGTCTGGGCGTGCTGGGTTGGGGCGTGGGAGGCATTGAGGCCGAGGCGGCCATGCTGGGCCAGCCCGTCTCCATGCTGGTGCCGCAGGTCGTGGGCTTCCGCCTGACCGGCAAGCTGAAGGAGGGAACCACCGCCACCGACCTTGTCCTGACCGTGACCGAGATGCTGCGCAAACATGGTGTGGTCGGCAAATTCGTGGAGTTCTTCGGCGCGGGCATCAGCGAACTTCCGCTGGCGGACCGTGCCACCATTGCGAACATGGCACCGGAGTACGGCGCCACCTGCGGCTTCTTTCCGGTGGACGCGGAAACGCTGAACTACCTGCGCCTGACCGGCCGCAGCGACGCGCAGGTGCAGTTGGTGGAGGACTACTACCGCGCGCAGGGCATGTTTCATACCGCCGATGCACCCGAAGCCGAGTACAGCAGCACGCTCTCACTGGACCTCGCCACCGTGGAGCCAAGCGTCGCCGGACCCAAGCGTCCGCAGGATCGTGTGCCGCTTTCGCAGACAAAGGAGAGCTTTGCCAAGCAGCTGCCATCGCTGTATGGCCCCAATGCAAACGTCAAGGGCGACCGGCAACTTAATCGCTGGCAGGGTGAAGGCGGTCACTCGTCCGCGGACGGTTCGCTCGAATCCAGCGTGGCCGCGCCCGAACCTGGCAAGGACGGGCACATGACGACGGGCGATGAACCGATCGCAAGCATCAAGGAACGCCTGGGCATTGATGTGGATGGCTACCTGCACCACGGCAGCATCGTGATCGCCGCCATCACCTCCTGCACCAACACCTCGAATCCGTACGTCATGATGGCGGCCGGACTCCTGGCCAAGAAGGCGGTCGAGAAGGGTCTGCAGACGCCGCCCTGGGTGAAGACTTCGCTGGCACCCGGGTCCCGTGTCGTCACGGATTATTACAACAAGGCCGGCCTGACGCCCTACCTGGACAAGCTGCGCTTCAACACCGTTGGCTACGGCTGCACTACCTGCATTGGCAACAGCGGTGCTCTGCCCACGGACGTTTCAAAGAGCATCGACGACCATGGCCTGGTTGCGGTCTCCGTCCTTAGTGGCAATCGCAACTTCGAGGGCCGCATCAACTCCGACGTGCGCGCCAACTACCTGATGAGTCCGCCGCTGGTCGTCGCCTATGCTCTCGCCGGCACCATCGACTTTGACTTCGACACGGAACCCATCGGCTTTGACAAGCAGCTCAACCCTGTCTTTCTCCGCGACATCTGGCCATCGCAGGAAGAGGTGAACAAGACTGTCGCTGAGTCTATCGACGCGGAGATGTTTCGCCACCAGTACAGCACCGTCACGGATGGCGACATCAATTGGCGGCAGCTCAAGTTCCCGCTGGGCGACACGTACGGCTGGGAGCCGGATTCGACCTACATCCGCAAGGCACCGTACTTCGAAGGCATGACCGCCACCCCTGCGCCCGTGGAGGACATCGTGAACGCTCGCATCCTCGCGGTTTTGGGCGACTCCGTGACAACCGCTCACATCTCCCCTGCCGGCTCCATCAAGCTGAACGGACCCGCCGGAAAGTATCTGGTGGAGAACGGCGTCAAGCCCGGCGACTTCAACAGCTACGGATCGCGCCGCGGAAACCACGAGGTGATGGTGCGCGGCACCTTTGCCAACGTCCGGTTGCGCAACCGGCTGGCACCCGGCACGGAAGGCGGCGTGACCCGCCTGCTGCCGGGGGGCACTGGCATGAGCATCTACGACGCCTCCGTCGAGTACGCGAAACGCGGCACACCGCTCGCCATCATCGCGGGCAAGGAGTACGGCTCCGGCTCATCGCGCGACTGGGCGGCGAAGGGTCCGCGCCTGCTCGGCATCCGCTTTGTCCTGGCGGAAAGCTACGAGCGCATCCACCGCTCCAACCTGGTCGGCATGGGCATCCTGCCGCTGCAGTTTCAGCACGGCGAAAATGCCGAAAGCCACGGCCTGACCGGCGAGGAAACCTACTGTGTATGCGGCCTCAAAACCATGCTGGACAGCAAGTTCGCAGAGGGCAAACAGATCACCGTGGAAGCAACACGTGCGGACGGAGAAACCGTCAGCATTGCTGCCACCGTGCGCATTGACACACCCCAGGAGATTCTCTACTACCAGCACGGCGGCATCCTGCAATACGTGCTGCG
>CAXUBG010000285.1:0-2664 GCA_964249285.1 uncultured Terriglobus sp.
CCTTGTCAATCCGATACGTGTTGATACTGCCGCTGCCCCAGTTTGCCTCCATGGCAACGCGGCCCGAACCGTCCAGCGAAAGATAGTTGGCGATGGTTCCATTGGCGGTCTGCAACGTAATTTGTTGCAGCGGCATCGGCCCGTCGACGACATCAAATCCAACGACGGACGCTGTGCCATCCATCGCGCAGGTTGCATACAGTCTGCGTGGATTCGCCGGCGACAGCGCCATCGAGTCATTTCCGGAGAACTTTGCCGCGAAGTCTGGCTGGGTGAACTCCCCGGCCGCCGGATCAAAGGACGCAGAGAAAATCCCTTGGCCATCCTTGCCCGTAGTGCCAATAAAGGCGCGCTGACGCGAGAGCGCCGGCGAACCCAACACGTTCCGCGCCAGCAAGGCAGTGGCGGGCAACAACGTAACGAAGCGGCGGCGATCCAGCAGGGACATCACTCCTCACGCAAAGAGGTCCAGCATACTCCGCTCTGTACGCTACGCGCTTTGGGGCGTGTGGCCCTCTTCCGGCAGATGCCCGGCGTAGGTCTCGGGCTTCACGTCGTCATTGATGACGGGCAGGGAAGGCAGATTCAGCGTGCTGCCGGCTTCGTGTACCACGGCGTTCACGTTGTTCAGCACCTCATCGATCGTCATGGTGTACAACTCGCGGCCGTTATCGTAGCCGTTCTCCATGATGGTTTTCAGGTAAAGCCCGGCAGCCTGCACGGCTGCGTAGTCCGTAATGACGTGCCCGGCGCGCCGCTTCATCTCAACCCACGCAACGTTGGGCAAGGCAATCCACATGGGCCGGCCGCCCACGTCAAAGCGGATGTCCGTCGCGTCAGCATGGCGTGTGGCGATGGCGACGACCGTCGCCTTCCAGACGCAGTGCAACTCCTCGCCCGTCCACCGGTCGGTCACGCGGAAATCTTCATACATGGCGCTGCACGCTCCTGCTAGAAGGGTAGCGGCTGCGGCGCGGACGGGCAAGCGAAGACGCGTCCGCCTCTCTGCCTGCATCACACACCAGCATGGAGATCACGCGCGCAGGTTCGCAGCCTTCTGGCAAAGGCCCGGCGGACTGGTTCACCGGGACCGTTCGCATTGACCCGTTGTTCCAGGCCCCGGACCCCGCGTTTGTTGCCGGTGCCAGCGTCACCTTTGAGCCGGGCGCGCGCACCGCGTGGCATACGCATCCGCTGGGCCAAACGCTGATCGTGACGGCGGGATGTGGATGGACGCAGCGCGAAGGTGGCCCCGTGGAGGAGATCCGCCCCGGTGACGTGATTTGGTTTGCACCCGGCGAAAAGCACTGGCACGGCGCCGCACCGTCTACCGCCATGACCCACATCGCCATCCAGGAGCGGCAGGACGGCAAAGTAGTGGACTGGATGGAACACGTCAGCGACGATCAATACCGGCGCTGACCCGGCCTCTGAACTTGCCCATGAAGCAAATGTGACCAGGACGGAACCGGCCGCCGGTTCAAGGAAGTTGATTGGGTGGTGTCGCCGCCCCGGTTCTTGTACGCTTCACCTAACACGATGAAGCTGCTTGTTTCCACCATCTCAACGCTCTGTGCGGCTGCCCTGCTGGCTCAGGCACCGGCAACGAAAAGCATCGTCGTGACTATCGACGGAAAAACCTACGCCGGCATCTTAACCGAGCAACCTCCGGCAGCGGCTGCTACCGGAACTACGGCAGCGGTGAGTGCGGATGCCGCAACCGCGCCCGCCTCCCTGCCGGCGCATGCCCTGCCCAAGGTGTTGATGGGCGCGGGTTACACCTACAACCAGCCGGTGACGTCGCTGCCCGTGGACCTGCGCCTGATCCCCAGCAACTACGCCCCAAACGGCACTCCCAGCCAGTTGGACACCGTGGATGGGCATGTCCGCACATGGCAGGGCAACTACGGCCTGCGCCTTGACACTACCATGCCTTGGTCGGTCGTCAATTCCAAAACTGATCCGGGCGTCATGACCCGCGTACGCTTTGCCACGGGCGCCTACAAGGACGAAAGCGACTCGCTCCGGGACCCGCTGCCCATCGCCAAGGCGAGGATCGAGCACCCGGACGAGGCAACGGCTGACCACCACATCCTGGTCTACGACGCCGCCACGGGCCTCGCGCACGAGTTATTCGGTGTCTCACACGCGCCGGACGGCAGTCTGCAGTGCATGCAATATTCCCGCTGGGACTACGCCCGCGGCAGCAAGCGCCCCAACGGCTGGACCTCCGCCGATGCCGCCGGCCTGCCCATCATCTATGGCCTGCTGCGTTACGACGAAGCCGCAAGCGGCAGCATTCACCATGCCCTCCGTGTCACGCTGGAACACTCCCGCAGCGGACCGCGCGGCGGCTACTTTATCCCGCCCGCCACACACGCCGCCGGCGACCTCTTTACCGTTGGCGCAGTCATGGGCCAGCGTTACCGCCTGAAGGCCAGCGTGCAGCGCCGCGACCTCACGCCCATCCAGAAAGCCGTTTTCGACTGCCTGAAAACATACGGCCTCTTCCTGGCCGACAACGGTGCCAATTGGCTCATTTCTGGGGATGAGGACCCGCGCTGGGGAGGCGAAAACCTGGCCAACCTGGAGCTGAAAGGCAGCGACTTCGAAGTCGTCGAAAGCGGCCCCATCGTCGACGGAACCGGCCAGACCGTTGTCTAT
>CAXUBG010000286.1:0-2061 GCA_964249285.1 uncultured Terriglobus sp.
TTTAACCGTTGAGCTTACGCCCCTGTGTTAGGGCTTCCGCCCAGTCCCTGCCACAAGCGACCGCAGGCCGGGCGAACACCTTATGATAGCCGATTTGGCGGTCGAGCGGAAGCGCGTCAAAGCCGTCAACGGTAGAGCACGATTGCAACGCTGTATACGCTGAAATCGTCCGTGCGGTCCGGCGCGCACGCGCCGACTTCTGCCTGGGAAACGCCGCCCTCCAGAATGCGAGCGTGCACCTCAGAGGGAAGCCGGCCGAGCCCGGTGGCGATGTAGCGCATAACAAAGGCTGGACGCGGGCCCACAAAGCCGGTCTTCATCTGACAGATGGCGCGGGCACGCGCAGTTGGTTGCACGCTTTGCAGACCCGTCCCTTGCAGCAGCCCGGCTACCTCCGTTTCCTGTCCGGTATACGAGACGGGCTGCGGTTTCGACGCGAAGTCCTCCACCACCCACAGTTCGCCATGGTAAGGAACGGCGGCTATTCCGACGACGTTGACCTGCGCGTCGAGAATGTTATCGCGGTGGTGCGGGGAGCGCATCAGCGCCTGGTGCAAAGCAATCGAGGATTCACCCTCGCCGATGTTCTCGGTAACCAATGGAAAGAACGTGCCGGTGGCCGAAGCACGCGCCATCAAGTCCGGCTCGCCGCTGACCTGATGAGCAAGCACACCGCTCAGACCCATGCGGATGGCGTGCTGACGCGCCACGGTACTCAGCATCCCGTCGCCTGCAAGCGGCGGCAGACCGGCATTTGTCCGTTCGACATTGATCGCTGCAAACAAGTACTGCTCCGCAACTGTTGGCTGCTGGGCACGGTTCTGGTGCGCGAACAGCAGGGCACAGAGAACGCAAGGTATGGTTCGGTTGAACATCATGCGAAACGCCTCCGTTGGAGCGAGGCTGCAGCCATCTTCGCTATGACACTGCCCGTGCGCGTATGTTCCGCGGCGCAACGCGGAACGAGGCAAGCTGTCCGCAGCAGCGGGGTCACCGGGCAACCGCCAGGCTCTCCGCGAAGGCGTCCAGTGAAAGCGAACGCAGCAGGTTGCGTCGCATGCCGCTGTGGACCGCGTCCAGCCCGTGCACGGCGTTCTCCAGCCATGCGAACGAAACAGAATCGGCCAGGGTCTCCAGTTCACGCAGCAGGTCGATGTTGCGCAAACGCCCGGCCGCGCCCGACCGAAGCAGGAGCAGATCTTCCAGCACGCCAGCGAGGGCCGCCAGCATGGCTTGTGTCTTCTGCTGGCCCTCGGCACCTGCGCGATACGTTTCCGTCATGCGGAAGAGATCGCTGTGCTCGCTGTCCGTAATGGCGGAGCGAAGCAGCACCATGGCATCCGCGCGCGCGGTCAGATAGGCGTTCAGGTCGAAGCTCAGGGCGCGTCCGGCGGCACCCTGCGCTAGGCGCGCCACAAGCGCCCTCTGCGATGATTTCCACTCCGGCCTGCGTTCAACCAGCAGTGCCTCCAGCTCTGTCGCACTCAGCGCCACCAAACGCACCGGGGCGCAGCGCGAGCGGATGGTAGGCAGAAGTTCGCCCGGGTGTTCCGCCATCAGAATGATATGGGCGTACTCCGGCGGCTCCTCCAGCACCTTCAGCAGGCTGTTCGCCGCCTCCTTCATAAACGCCGCGGAGGGGAACAGGTATACCCGCCGCTTCGCCTCTGCGGGCAGCGAGTAGATGCCGCCGATCAGCGTGCGCACCTGCCCCAGCTTCACCAGCAACTGCGGCGGATCGGGCGGCAGGATCAGCACATCCGGGTGCGTCTGGATGAGGACGCGCGTGTCCTTCTTGTCGGCGTCGCGCATCTCCTCACGCGCCGCCACCGCCTGCTCCACCAGCGTTGGCAGGTCCATCGCCTCGGTAATGCGCACGCAGTTGCGGCACTCCCCGCAGAACCCCGCCAGGTCACCATCCGGGTGCGGCTCACGTGGCTGCCGCTCACACAGCAGCGCCATCGTCAGCAGGAGGGAGAGTGTGTATTTGCCAGATCCGTTGGGGCCGCTGATCAACATGGAGTGCGGCAAGCGTTCGGCGGCAATGGCACGGCGCAGATG
>CAXUBG010000286.1:2088-2629 GCA_964249285.1 uncultured Terriglobus sp.
CTACACTTTAACCAGTATTTTTATAAATCGGGATCAGTCTACACTCAGTCACTTGGCTTAAACAACAGCGATGTGGCTGCAGGAGTTTACGCAACTTCTGACAGTAGCGGTTATAAGTGGAAGTAGCGTCTATGAAGCGAAAGCAAGGTAGTAGCTAAATGATTGTTCGAGGAGCATTAAAGCCAAATGCTCCCAAGCAGCCGGGTTGGCACTCACAAGTTCGCTTCTAGTGAGATGAAAGATCACCGCGCATGCAGCGTCATGCGCAGCGGGTATTTGGGTCGCGGCGTGATCTTCTCTTCCACATCGACGGGCTGACCGGCAATCCACTCGAGGCCTTAGCGCTGTGCAGTGGTAGCAGCATCACGCCCGATTACTCGCTGCACGCCCCGAACTCATTTGCCTGCGCGGTGCCAGACTCCATTGAAAGTGACGTTGAAACCGCCGCACTTCTGATTGTCGACAGCGCGGAAGGTTCCGCCAGCTACGTCGTACTTCAAATCGAGTACACAACCGGACTGCTGGCCGTTGTCGTTGATAT
>CAXUBG010000287.1:0-2604 GCA_964249285.1 uncultured Terriglobus sp.
GATGAAGACCTTTCCATCCGGTCTGCGGTGCTGTGCCAGAAACGTGGGGCTGATCACCTCCGCTGCCAGCGTCAGGGCACCAATCTCACCCGTCGAAGCATTCCAACGTGCGGTAAAGATTCCATTCCCCGGACCGCGCCCCTGCGTGCCAAGATAGATGCGCCGCGGAGACGCTTCCGTCGCAAGGGCATGCGGCACGCGAAGACCATTCAGCGTGAACAAAGCAGATGCTGCAAACTCTCGGCGCGACATCATGCCAAACCTCACTTCTTGTGCTGAGTAAGCGTACTCCAGAGTACGTGCACTCGTTACAGTGATCTGTACTTACAATCGCAAACAGCCTGTCATAACGTGTTGCCATGAACCGTCTTACGCTGGTGCAACCGGCTCTCATTGTGTCAGCGATGTTGCCTATTCTGGGCACCTTCAAG
Organism: uncultured Terriglobus sp.; assembly: GCA_964249285.1. Taxonomy (GTDB): domain Bacteria; phylum Acidobacteriota; class Terriglobia; order Terriglobales; family Acidobacteriaceae; genus Terriglobus. The sequence goes on from CAXUBG010000287.1 coordinate 432, forward strand.
ACAAAACACGTGCGGGCGAGTGCGCCTTTTTGTGTATGCTGTGTGCACACAGAGTTACACGATAGCGAACACCCGCACACCTAAATGCTTGTGTGCGCTCCGGTATGTTGTTCCACCGGAAACATGGACCGTTCAGGGAGAGCTACATGCTTCGCAGGATCGCCGTAACTACCGCGCTGGCCGCAACCGCAGTGGCTGGGCGCGCACAGGTCGCCAACAATACCGCCCTTGTCGGCACGGTGACGGACGCCTCCGGCGCGGCGCTCGCGGGTGCCACGGTCACCGGCATCAATCGCGATACCAAGGTGGAGTACCCCGGCACCACCAACGCCGAGGGCTACTACTCCATTCCGTTCGTGCTGCCGGGCACCTATGACGTCACTGTCGAAGTACCTGGTTTCAAGAAGGAAACCAAAACGGGCGTCGTGGTGACGCTCAACCTGTCGGTCCGCACGGACCTGAGCCTTGCCGTCGGCTCCACCAGCGAAGCCGTAACCGTCACCGCGCAGACGCCCGCTCTCTCCACCGACGATGCTGTGATTGGCGAAACCATCACCACGCAGCAGGTAGAAAATCTGCCGGAAAACAGCCGCCGCGTGATGGAATTGGCCGCGACAGCCTCCAACATCATCGTGGGACCCAAGACCAATTACACCGGCGTGCCTCCCGGAGCGAACTTCATCGGTGCCGGTACGCGCGAGGTGACAAACTCACTCACGCTGGACGGCATTACCATCATGAACTCGCTCATTTCGAGTTCGCCGGTGACACCCAACCCGGACGCCGTTGCCGCCGTGCAAACGCAGACCGGCAACTACACCGCGCAATACGGTGCGTACATGGGCGTCCACATCAACGTGGAAACCAAGGCGGGCACGAACAACCTGCACGGCACGGCATACGACTACGTGCAGAACGACTTCTTCAACGCGAAGCCATTCACCGCGCTCCCAACGTCGCGCACACCGGTGCTCCGGTTTAACCAGTTCGGCGGTGTGCTCGGTGGCCCGCTCTTCATTCCGCACCTGTATAACGGCCGCGACAAGGCCTTCTTTCTTGGATCGTACGAGGGTCTGCGCCGCATCGCGCAGTCCAGCGCCACCGGCCAGCTCATCACGGATGCCATGCGCACCGGTGACTTCTCCGCGCTGTGCTCCGCCTATACCGCGGGCATTTGCAACCCAGGTGCGGGCACGCAGTTGAAAAACCCGGCGACCGGTGCGCCGTACCTCAACAATCAGATCACGAATATCTCGCCCATCGCGACTGCGCTGCTGGCATACTACCCGCACCCAAACCTGCCCGGGACCGGCACCAACTTCAATGGTCTGCTGCCGAACGTCTTCAACAAAAACGCCACGCTGGACCGCGTGGACTACAACCTGAGCGAGAAGGTCCGCCTGTTTGGCCGCTACACCTACGAGAAGAGCAACGCCGAGAACGGCGCGATCGTTACCACCTCGCAAAGCTACTCGCCCACGACCGATTCCAACGGCGTCATCGGCTACACGCACATCATCACACAGCGCATCATCAACGATCTGCGCCTTGGCTACAACAAGTTCTCGTCGAATCAGCTGAACTACTTCGCCGTGAATGGACCGGCCGGGGCGGGCACCGCACTCGGCATCCCAGGTTTCACCGCGGACACTACCAATAACAACCCCGGCATCCCGACGATTGTCATCAACGCGGGATACCAGGGACTAGGCGCGGAGGGCACCAACTGGTACCAGGACGACCGCACGCTGCATGGCTACGACCAGATCAGCTACTCACGCGGCAAGCACGACATCATGGCCGGCGCGGACATCCGCCGCATGACCATTGGCCGCGCGGCCACCAACCAGAACCGTGGTCAGTTCACCTTTACGGGCGTCTACTCTGGCAACGCCGCGGCTGACTTCATCACCGGCTACTCGCAAACCGTGACGACCCCGCTCACGCAGATCAAGGGAGCGGTCGGCGAATGGCGCAACGGCTTCTTCATCCAGGACAATTGGCAGGCGAGCAAGAAGCTGACGGTCCTGTACGGCGTGCGGTACGAACTGCCACTTGTGCCCTACAGCCTGAACGGCATTGGCCGCATCCTGAACAGCACCTATAGCGCGCTGATCCCTGCCAGCGCCGCGACTTCCGGCGCGACCTATGTGCCGCAGCCCGGCTTCAAGTT
>CAXUBG010000288.1:0-2593 GCA_964249285.1 uncultured Terriglobus sp.
AGGAGCACGCAGCGTTTGGCGCCGGCTTCCTTGCACAGTTCCATCGCGCGATTCACAGCCGCAGTCTCGCCGGAAATGACCGTCTGCTCCGGCGCATTCATGTTGGCGGGCGCGACAATCGCATTGTGCTCGTCGGAGGCGAGTTGGCAGAGGTCTGCGATGCGGGCCGCATCCAGCCCGAGTACTGCGGCCATGGCACCGCCGTTTGGCGGCACCGCCTCCTGCATGTACCGTCCCCGGGAGCGCACGACCGTGACAGCATCAGCAAAACTGAGGGTTCCGGCAATGACGTGCGCGCTGTACTCCCCCAGCGAATGTCCGGCGCTGACAGATGGCGTGAGTCCCTTCTCAGCCAGAACCCGTGCGGCGGCGACGGAAACGGTGAGGATGGCGGGCTGTGTGAACTCAGTCTGCTTCAGCTGGTCTTCAGGCCCTTCGGAGCAGAGCCTGGAAAGGCTGTAGCCGAGCGCGTCGTCTGCCTCATCAAAAACAGCTTTGGCAGCTGAAAAGTTTTCCGCCAGGTCACGGCCCATGCCTACGGTTTGGGAGCCCTGGCCCGGAAAGAGGAAGGCAATGGTCTGGCTGCTCATGCGTTGCGGGAACCTTCCTGAGAGGCGCCCGCTTGCGTGACGAGCCGCCTTAGGCAGGATAGTTCAGGACGTCCCGCAATTAAATGCCTACGCCGAATTCCATGCTGGAGCGGTCACCCGCGTGCGCGTAATAGTCGTACGGACTGCGGCGCTTCGCCTTGTAACGCCCGCGCAACTCGCGGCCCGCAATCAGGCCCAGGGCAACGACGCCCAGGCTGTTGCCAGCGCAAGGCGATGCGCACTGCCGCGGCCGCCAGGCGGAACCTTTTCCGCCGTTGAGGGCAGCTCGGCAATGCTGCGGGGCAACCTCTTCTCAAGATCGTCTAAGAGGACGCGGCGCCTTCCCAGCAGCTTCATGCGCACATCATAGCGCACCATATAGCGGGTTGGCGTAACGGCGTGTGCTGCCTGTGACACTGCCGTTCGCAGTTGGAACGCGATCAAATTGAAGCTCATGCGTGCTACTCCAGCGTGAAAACGGTGTCCAATCTTGTATGCAAAGTCACGTGAACCACTGTGCTCTGAAATTCCCGGCGGTGTTGGCCTGCGTGTTGCTGGCGGGCGGGGCAGCATGGGGGCAGATGCTGGGCCAGCCAGCGGCTCCGCAACCACAGTCCGCGGCCCCGCCGCCGTCGGCCCCGCCGCCGTCGTATCCCGTTCCAGCGGCGCCGCTCAACTTTGACGCGGTGCTGACGACTCCAAGCTCACAGTCATCGTTTACCTTTGACCGGTCCATGTTGCAGGTGGCGGACGGCTTCTTCGCGGGCAGCGATCCGGAGACCCGGCGCGTGGTGGCGGGCGTGAACAGCATTACCGTGCATAACTACCATGCGCGGGATTTCGCCCGCTACGATCCGGGTGCGCTGGCATTTATTGAAGATCAGTACCGCGCTGCGGGATGGAAGCATCTCGTCAATGCGAACGGTAAGGCCAGCAGCGCAATGACGGACCTGTGGCTGCACTATCAAGGCGCGAACATCACCAACCTGACCGTGCTGACCCGGGGCGACCGCAACATGAGCGTCCTCACGGTCGATTGCATACTGCGGCCACTCGACCTGCTGCACCTGAGCGGACACTTCGGCATCCCCAAAGTAGACGAGAACGCGGTGATGGTTCCGGCACGGTAGAGGACATAGGCGAAAGGGCCTGAACGGGAGGTTTGCGAGTGTTCCACGTGGAACACTCCGTTTGCACCAGAAAACCGGACACGCCAAACACAAATCGTTTCGACTGCACTAACAATCGAGTTGTTCCGGTACAGCTTCAAGCCTTTTGCACGCTGCGCCGGAACAGAACGACCGCAAGACCCAGGCAAATCGCCGAAAAGCAGGCGAGCCATGCCACGTGGGCGGCAACGGACCAGCGCATCGGGAATCCGATATCGTGGATGGCGAGCTGTCCCAGATGCCATGTCGGCCAGACCGGCGCGATGGTACGCAGCCACTTCGGCAGACCCTCCAGCGGAAACCAAAGCCCGGACAAGAACGACATGGGCAGGTAAATCAGATTGACGAAGCCGATGGCGGCGTTGGGCGGAACGACGCAGGCCAGCAGAATGCCCAGCGAGGCGAAGGGAAAGACGCCGAGGACCACGGTCGCTGCGAGCTTCGCGATCTGGACGGCGGTGAAGTGGACATGACCGAGCAGAGTGCCGCACAGCAGCAGGAGGCCGAAGATGATGAGGCCGAACGCCATGGCGGTGAACAGCTTGGAGAGCAGATACGCTGCGGGCGGCATGGGGCTGGCCTGTTTGAGTTCCAGCCATCCTTGCGCGCGCTCGTTGGCGATGGTGCTGCAGAGACCGAAGAGCGACGACCCCACCAGGCCAAAGACGGAGTAGGTCGCGAGAAGGTACTTGGCACGCTCAAATCCTTGCGCGTGATCGGTGGCGGCCACAATCCCGAAGAGCAAGTAGAAGCTGATGGGAAAACCGATGGTCGCGATGGAAAACGAGCGCGCGCGCAGAAGGCGCAGGAACTCGTACTTGGTCTCCTTCACAT
>CAXUBG010000289.1:0-2579 GCA_964249285.1 uncultured Terriglobus sp.
AACGTGTTGTGTCCGCACCACAAGTCTTCGCCGGCTTTGTGGGGTTCTGGTTGCGGTCACTTCTTTGTTGTGGACTGGGTGCGGGTCGGGGGTTCGTTCTGTTGGCAGCACCGGGGCCGAACCGCTCGCTGTGTCTGCCGGACCGCAACTTGGGTATGTGTGGCGCGGCTCTGATGCGACGCTGCGGCCCATCCTGGGCGTACCCGGGTCCGCGCAGATTGGAGCGCCCGTAACCGCAGTGGGACTCTATGCGAGTGGCGCTGCCACGTCAGATGGCCGCACCGCACTGCTGGTGGGAACGGACGGAGCTTTGTACCGCAAGTCGTTGCCAGACGGCACGGCGAATGCGCTGAACGTGACCGTTGGGACGGATGCACTGATTCGCATCTCGCCGTCTGGCAAACAGGCGGTTGTGTACTCTCCCGCGAGTGGTCAAGCCGCGAAAATCGGTGATGTGAATGGCAGTGGCCCTCCACAGCGGATGACGCTTGGTGGGGGTGCGCTGGACGTTGCCATCAGCGACGCGGGATCGGTCGCGATGGTGGCGGCCGGCTCCGGGACTGTGCAGGCGAATTTCATTGACAGCAACGGGCAGGCACATCGCATTGCTTCGGTCAGTCAGTTTGGCGGCTTTCGCTTCTTGCCCGGCAGTGAGGACCTGCTGATCGCGGATGCGTCTGCCAACATGCTGACCCGCGTACATAGCGCTACTACCGCACCTGTACCGGAAACGCTACAGACATCAGGTCTCCTGCACACGCCCGTTGCTGTGTCAGCGACTGCGAACGGGCAATGGGCGCTGGTGGCGAACAAGGATAACGGAAGCGTCGTCCGCGTAGGGATTGTTTCGGCTCCGGCACAGTCATTTGCGTGCGACTGTGCTCCAACGGCGATGGAGCCAGTGCTTGGCGGCAACACCTTTCGCGTGACGGATCGCACCGATCTGCCGTTGTGGGTTCTGGATCTGTCCAAGGTACAGCCTCGGCTGACGTTTGTACCGGGCGTGAGCGCGGTCGCCGCGGCGTCGAGCGGTGCACCGGGGGCGCAGGTGGTGCAGCCATGAGGCGGATCGCTTTCCTTCTGCTGCTGATCTTTCTTGCACCCGGCATGATGGTGGCGCAGACCCAGACGTATATTCTGTCCAGTGCTACCGCGTATGCGGGTGGAACCGCCATCAGCACAAGCGTTATTTCCGGGACACCAACGCCGATTCCGGCAGGCACAACAGGACTCTCCGTCACGATCCAAGCGGGACCGGGTGGACTACCGGCGTTCTCCTCCGCCTCGACCAGTTATGGTTTCTGTTTTTATACGGGTTACGGCAGCCAGGTGCCACTGGAACCAACATCGCAGACCTCCGGCGCGGCTACTTTCAGCGTTCCGGATGCAGCTGTTACCGGCTATACACAGAGCAGCTTCGCAAATGGCTCGGCTCTGGTCTCCATGTTCCTGGCGCGGAACAGCAGCACGTGCGCCGCAACCTATACGTCCCAAAGCAGGCCCTCCAACAGCCTGGCTGAGCAGTTTGCTTTGCCCGATCTCACTGAGGTTCTGGCAAACAGCATTCCACAGGCAAACACGGCGCTAAACTCGCTGAACACTGTGGTGATCCCCAGTCAACTGGTCGTACGCGGGACGTCTCTGGGAGGGAGTCCAGGGCTCCATTTCAGCGTGAACGCAGGGACCAACAATCCGGCTGGGTCTGCGGATGGGGCTACGCTTGCGTTTACCTCGACAGGGTTAGTTAGTACGATACCGTCGCTGCCGGCCGGTGCCACCTCGGTGTCACTGGCGATCTGTAACGTTGCTGCCTCGCACCAGTTCTGCTCAGCACAACTAAATGTTCCGATCACCGCCTTACTGCCTTCTACGGCTTCGGTGACGGCCTCACCCAACCCCGCGACTCCGGCTCAGCCGGTGACACTGACGGCGCGGTTTGCGCCATCCGTTAACTCAGTTGCAGGCGCGCCTGCAGGTCTAGCCAGATTTAGTGTAGGCAGTGCCGTTGCAACTGCTCCACTCCAGTTGGATGTTTCCTCGGCACGTTTCATCCCATCACAGACGACGACGATCAATACGAGTTACACGGCACCCCGGGTAAGGAGTTCGCCGGGTGCACGCGTGAGGCCCACTCCCGCAGACCAGCCGTACGGCGAGTTAAACGGAGAGTTCGTGCCGTATGTTACGGACTTTAACAAAGACGGGATTCCCGACCTGATTCTGTTTGACAGCTATCAGAGCATCGCGCATCTCTATCTCGGTTCATCGCCGGGAGGCAGCTTTTACGATGCGGGTACCCTGAACGCGCCGGACTGCTCCGTCGCGGATATGGCTGTTGGCGACCTGAATGGCGATGGCTATCCGGATGTTGTTTATCTGTGCTACTCGAGCACAGAGGTTTATGTCGCGCTCAATGCGAAGGGGCGATCACTCGGCCAAGTCATACAAGTCATCGACGGCAGCAACTTAAGCACGCAAATTGCGCTGGGAGATTTTAACCACGACGGTAAGCTGGACCTGCTTGCCCCCGGGCAAATCAACGGAAGCGCCAATGGTTTTCAGGTCTTTTTGGGGAATGG
>CAXUBG010000290.1:0-2555 GCA_964249285.1 uncultured Terriglobus sp.
GGCGGAGCGCCACGCGCTTTCGCCGGCGAGAGGTGAGGCAGGGAAGTACTCGGCCACGCGGCGGTAGAGCAGGTGCGCCTCTCCGGCGGCGGACTTGGGCGCGTGGGGTTCGCCTGCGGCGGCCTCCATGCTGGCGGCCTCGCCGAAGATCAGCTTGTCGCCGTTGGGCGTGGCGGGGCCGACGACGCCCTTGTTGCGGATCCAGCCGGCGCGGGGCAGGACGGCGGGGTCGACGGAGAATTCCGGCTCGTCGTCTGCTTTTTCCTCTTCGATGTCGGTATTTGCGAACACCTTCACCCAAGGGCCGGAGCGCTCGGTGATGACGACCTCATGCCCGGGCGTGACGACGGAGACCTTCTGCGACTCCGCGTTGGGCGCGACGTAGACCTCGGCCACTTTGAGGACGGTGGCGCGCATTGCGTCCGGTGGTGGCGAGGCGTTTTTCTGGGCGACTGCTGAAAATGCAAATAGGAACAGACATGAAAACAGACGCATATCGCATTAGACGGCGCAATCAGCAGGGCTGTCACATGGTCATAGGAGCGCGACCTAAAAGCAGAGGAGCAGCATCACCTGTGTGTTGCTTCATCGCCTTTGGTCTTCTGCCCACAGCCATGCCGTGATGGCTTCAAGGATGTTGTCGAAGGCTTCCTTCTCGTCACGGCCTTGTGACACGCATCCAGGAGGGGCAGGGCACTCCACAACGATCAGCCGTCTTCCGCTGAGTCCAGGTGACATGCACCATCATGTGGCTGTGGCTCCGATCTGCTGCTATCGGCATCTCGCCTATCACAGCAATCTATGCCTCGGCGAGGAGCAGTTCTTCCCTGAGGGCGGGGTCGATGTTGCCACCGCTGACGATCGCGATGATTTTGTGTGCGCTGGGGAGTTCGGCGGCGTGGAAGAGAACGGCGGCGAGGGTGACGGCACCGCTTGGTTCCGGCACGATGTCGCTGGCGAGGAGGAGAAGGCGGGTTGCGTCGAGGATTTCTTCTTCGGTGACGGTCAGGATGCCGTCCACGAAGCGCAGGATGTGTTGGAAGTTGCGGGCGCCTAGGCTTTGCGTGCGCAGGCCGTCGGCGACCGTGCGGGTGGTCTGCGCGCCGGGCCACTCCACCAGCGTCTTTCTCCGAAAGCTTTCGGAGGCATCGCCGGCCAGCTCGGGTTCGCACCCCCACACCTGCGCGCGGCTGCCTGCTAGCTTGATTGCCGTTGCCACGCCGCTCAGGAGGCCACCGCCACTTACAGGCGAAAGCACCAGGTCCGCATCCGGTGCCTGCTCCGTGATTTCCAGACCGCAGGTCGCCTGCCCGGCGATAATCTCTGCGTCGTCGTACGGCGGGATCATCACGTATCCATGCTGCGCGACGAGTTGTTCCGCGCGCTGCTTGCGTTCCGTGCTGGCCGGGCCTACGAGGACGACTTCTGCTCCCAGCGCCAGCGTGGCGTCCCGCTTGATGCGCGGCGCACCCTCCGGCATGACGATGACAGCCTTTGCTCCCAGCGCCCGCGCGGCATAGGCGACGCCCTGCGCGTGGTTGCCGCTGGAGTAAGTAATGACGCCACGCCGCAACTCATCCGGCGAGAGCGCGGCAATCTTGTTGTACGCGCCGCGCAGCTTGAAGCTGCCGATGGGCTGCTCGTTCTCCGCCTTCAGCCAGATCTCCGGCAGGTCCTGCGCGGCATGGAACCCGGCGGCACGCAGCCGGTGGGGATCAAGCCGGTGCAGGCCGGTGCGCACGGCTGTTCCGGCGATGCGCTCGCGTGCGGCGTGAACGTCATCAAGGGTAATCAGGTCTTCAATCGGCATACCTGTATTGTCGCGCACGAGAGGTCTTTGTCACCCCCAAGCAGTTCCGGTTAGATCGCAAACGATTCGCCGGGTGCGACTGTGATTGCCACCGTGCTGCGTTGTGCCGATAGCGACCTCTACTGATTCGTTGGGGTACGCTCTAACAGAGTCGATATCTCGGGAGCACCATGCATTTGCGACCTAGCTTCATTTGTGGAGTTGTACTTACCGCCGCTTGTCATATTGGAGACGCTCAGTACGCTCCCCCTGTACCGCCAGCGGAGGGCGTCCTTGGGTTTTGGTCGACGGATGCCGGTTCGGTGCTGCAGATCGACTACTGTGGTGAGAGTGTCTGCATCACGATCCGCACGATCTCCAAAAAGGCTCCCGGCGTGGTGGATGGGCGCAATCCAGATGTTGCGGTGGGCACGCGCCGGGTCTGCAGGCTCCAGTTTGGTTCGGGCTTCCATCTAGTAGACTCCAATCAGGCGGATGGTGGCAGGATTTACGATCCTGAAAGTGGAAAGACCTATAAGTCTGCCATGACCAGTGAAGGGAACGATCTTCATTTGCGGGGATATGTCGGGTTCAAGGCGCTGGGCCGCTCGCAGACGTGGCACCGCACCAGCGAGCAGTACGCCACCTGCGTCGGCACAACGCACCGGTAACGTGGTTCTTCCACGTATGCTGCTATCGAGACACGTCAGGACCCATAAGGGTATGCGGGCCACCGTCTTATACTCGACCTATGGAAGTCAGGATC
>CAXUBG010000291.1:0-2547 GCA_964249285.1 uncultured Terriglobus sp.
CCGCAACCAGCCCGGTCCGCAGACACCGAACGCGCCGCAATAATGGCCCCGTCCGTTCGTGGTGCGGCTTTCCGCTGTTCACCCGTCCGCTGACGCTATTCTTTTGAGATGAAGGATTTCTATGTCGCGGACGCGGCACGCTCAGAGAATGAACTGATCACATCGTTCTTTCTGTTGTCGCAGATCTCTGCGCGAGACAAGAAGGGCGGAGGCGGCCAGTACCTTGCGCTGATGCTGGCGGACAAGACCGGCAGCCTGGAAGCACGCATGTGGGAAGAGTTCGCGAAGCCGCTCTCCACCTGTTCGCAGGGCTGCTATGTGAAAGCGCAGGGCCGCATCGAGCGGTACAACGGGCGTTTTCAGATCAGCGTGCTGCAGATGCGTATGGCGGCCGAGCACGAGATTGAGATCACCGATTTTCAACCTGCCACACGATTCAGTGTGGACGCACTGTGGGCGGAGTTGATGGGTTTTGTGAATGGCTTCAGCAACAACGACCTTCAACGCCTGGTGTGCAGCTTTCTTGACGATCCGGAAATAGGACCCGCGTTTCAACGCGCACCTGCAGCCAAGGTTTTACATCATGCGTGGATCGGCGGGCTGCTCGAGCATGTCGTCTTTTTGCTGCGGCTGTGCGCGCGCGTTGCGCCGCAATACCCGGACGAGGTCGACCCTGACCTGCTGATGACGGGCGCGATCCTGCATGACATCGGCAAGGTGCGTGAGCTGGCATGGTCCTCGAACTTCAGCTACACCACCGAAGGCCAACTCCTGGGGCACATCACCATCGCGATCGGCATGGTGCGTGAGCGGGTGGCCGCATTGCCGGGCTTTCCCGATCGTCTGCGCATCCTGGTGGAGCACCTCATTCTCTCGCACCACGGCCGGCTGGAGTTCGGCTCGCCCAAGTTGCCAATGACACCTGAGGCGCTGGTCTTTAGCACTCTTGATGACCTAGAGGCCAAAATGCAGAACATGCGCGCGGAACTTGCGAAGGCTGTGGAGAGTGGCAAGCGGCAGGATGAGGTCACGGAGTATTCACGTTCACTTGAAAGGCCACTATTGAACTCTCGCGCGTATGTGCAGGGGCCTTTGATGCAACCGTAAGCAACGATTAAAGGTGCGCCAAATGCGGACAGCGAAGCCACCGTCTGTGCGATTGTGGACGAGATACACGTCCAATCGTTCGGAAATGAGAAGCGGCGCATACCGTCCTCTCGATTTTCGTAGATGCGTCGCCAAGTAAAATCCAGCGCGTCGTGAAGACGAATCCACTTCCAGATCAGGTCTGCGTACGTGAGTGAGAAGGAAACATGCAACTGTACGAAAAACTGTTCCTGATTAAGAGGGATGGCACGGACAAATACAACAATCAGAATGATTCGATGTCAACTGCAGTGTTCCTCTTCGACAACATGCTCGCCGGTATCACCAGCAAAGAGAGTTTTTGGGACATCAACACAGCGCGGGAGTGCCACCAGGGCAGATTAAAACAAACACCGGCGGCCTCCGGAACAGAGGAAAGGGTTGAAGTTCCAGCATGAGTTCAGTAGATACAGTCCCGCAACGCGATCCTAATTCTTCCGTTTTGATGGGCCGTTTGCGTTCTGCTGGCGATGGGATTAGACAGGCTATTGAGAGGTCCCCGGTAAAATCATTTTTGCTGCTGACTGTTCTGTACGCCGTAGTGGTTACGGCGCTTTCCTCCATGAAATTGTTGTGGCTCGATGAACTGATCACCCTGCACATCGCGAGACTGGGCAGCCTTCACGCAATCTGGGCAGCGTTGAAAATGGGCGCGGACCCAAACCCGCCGTTCACCCACATTGCGGTCAGTTTTTGCCGTGCGCTCTTTGGCGAGCATGAGCTAGCGTTGCGGGTTCCGGCGGCGCTCGGTTACTGGATTGGCCTTGCATCGCTGTTTTTCTTTCTAAAGAGACGATTGCCCCCGGATTGGGCGCTGTGCGGCACGGTCTTATCCATGACCATGGCTGCGTTTGACTACAGCTTTGAGAGCAGGTCTTACGGGATTTTTTACGGGTTTGCCATGCTTGCGTTTTTCTGCTGGAGCCTGGCAGTTGACCGCGCGCTACAGGCGAACAAGCGCCTGATTGCCTTGTGTGGCATGGGGTGCGCCCTAGCTCTCGGCATCTGCACCAACTATTTCGCTGTGCTTGCGCTTCTTCCCATTGCGCTGGGCGAAGCGGTAAGAACGGCCCAATACCTGGTCAGAGGCGACGTGAAGACAGTGTCTGGGCAAGATGGCGTTCCGCGTACGGGACTTCAAGCGGGTGTGTGGGTGAGTATGCTTCTGGCCGCCACGCCGCTGTTACTCTTTCGTCCTCTCATTACACATTCCATTGCCCAGTTTGCACCCTATGCGTGGAACCATGTCTCCTTGCAGCAGGTGGAAGATTCCTACACGCAAATGGTCGAAGTCGTTTTGTGGCCTTTGCTGGCGCTTTTTGCAAGTTACGGTCTGCTATTTGTTCTGGCACGGGTTGTTTCTTTTCGCGCACGGCGGGTGCCGTTAGTTCGCTTCGAAGC
>CAXUBG010000292.1:0-2536 GCA_964249285.1 uncultured Terriglobus sp.
TCAACATCTGCTCGCGCGTCATGCGGTAGTTCGACTCGGCGTCTTCCGGGCCGACACAGCGCTCATCCACCCAGTACAGTTCCAGCGCGTTCCAGGGCACCTTTGAGGCGAACGGCTCCGCGGCAAGGAGTGCGAACATGCGCTTGGGCGTTGTGCCGCCGGAGATGGCGATGCGGGCAACGCCGCGCGCTTGGACTGCTTCGTCAGCTTGCCTGGTGAAGAGTTCAGCCGCGGCCCGTGCGACGCGTTCGGGTGTGTCGTAGACCAGGTAGTCAGCAATACAGTTCCGTGCCATGAGTCCGTCCTAAGTGCAAGTCCAACGGCGTGGGATGCCGCGCGGTGAAGAGAGATTGCATGATACCGGCTTCAACTGAAAGAGCGCCGCATGACGGCGCTCCTTCAGGGAAACAGCACGTCACAAACGCCAGGCCCGGCCATCCCGTTGCAGCAGGTCGTCGCCCTCTTGCGGGCCCCATGAGCCTGCGGCGTAATTGGGAAAGTCTTTCTTCTGCTGCTTCCACGCTTCCAGGATGGGCGTCATCAGCGCCCATGTCGCCTCGACGCCCTGCCGCTCCGCAAAGAGCGTGCCGTCTCCCAGCATGGCATCCAGCAGAAGGCGCTCATAGCCGTTCGCGGAGGATTTGCCGAAGACATCGGCATACGCGAAGCTCATTTGAACCTGTGCGAGATTCGTTGTGGGGCCGGGAATCTTCGCACCAAACTTGAGTGAGATCCCGTCGTCTGGCTGGATGCGCAGAGTCAGGACGTTTGGCTCGAGTTGTTCCGCGCCTTGACCGCCCGAACCTTTGAAGAGGTGCAATGGCGGCTGCTTGAAGGTGATGACGACTTCCGTGACTCGCTTTTCCAGACGCTTGGCCGCGCGAATGTAAAACGGTACGCCGGCCCACCGCCAGTTCTCGATGTTCAACTTCATCGCCGCATAGGTCTCGGTCTGCGACTCCTTGCTGACGCGGTCCTCTTCGCGGTAACCCGCGACCTGCTGGCCGTCGACCGTGCCGGGACCGTACTGGCCGCGCGCGGTGTCCTCAACCGGGATGGTGTCGATTGCTTTCCAGACCTTCAGCTTTTCGAAGCGGACCGCGTCCGACTCAAAGCTGTCTGGCGGCTCCATCGCGACAAACGAGAGCACTTCCATAACGTGGTTCTGGAGAACGTCACGCAACGCACCGGCTGCTTCGTAGAATGGGCCGCGGCCTTCAATGCCGATGCTTTCCGCTGCCGTGATCTGCACATTATCGACGTAATTGCGGTTCCACACCGGCTCGAAAATACCATTGCCGAAGCGGAAGACGAGGATGTTTTGCACCGTCTCCTTGCCAAGGTAGTGATCGATGCGGAAGATCTGGTCTTCGTGCAGGACGGCGTTGATCGAGTCATTGAGCTTTTTTGCGCTTTCGAGGTCGGTGCCGAACGGCTTCTCGATAATCACGCGTACCCAGCTGCCGGCCTGACCGCCGGTCATGCCGTGCTTGCCCAGGCGGGCCGTGATGTCGGCGAAAAACTCTGGCGCGACCGCAAGATAGAAGAGGCGATTGCCCTTGGTACCGAACTTCGTATCCAACTCGGCAAGATGTGCTTTGAGCTTTTCAAAGCCCTCATCGTTGTCGAACTCTGTCGCGAAGTAATCGATGCGCTCGACGAATTTGCCCAGCTTCTCCTCGTTCTCGTCAACGCCGCCGCCCTTGATGATGCCATCCTTCATGTCCGGCGCAAAGGTTTTCGACAGGTCGCGGCGGGCAACGCCAACCACCGCGAAGTTCTCCGGCAGAAGGCTGGACTGCTCCAGGTGGTAGAGCGCGGGCAGCAGCTTGCGCTTGGTCAAGTCGCCGGATGCGCCGAAGATGACGACGATGCATGGCTCGGGAATGCTTTCCTTACCTTTGTTTGCCTCTACCTGCTCAGGCGATACATCCACGCCGGTCGCTGCCATGCACTCTCTTCCCTTCGTACTCGTCAATACAGCGTTGGATGCCGGGGCGGCACGCCGGTTGCGCTATTCCTTCTTCATGGCATGGCCGCCGAACGCGTTGCGCATGACGGAAAGCAGCCGGTCCGTCATGTTGTTGTCCTCGCGCGAACGGATGCGGCGGATCAGCGATTCCGTAATGACGGGTGCTGAGATGTTGAGGTCAATGGCCTCGAACACGGTCCAGCGGCCTTCGCCGGAGTCGGTCACGTAGGGCGCGACACCCTCGATCTGCGGGTTGTGCTGCAATGCTTCGGCGGTCAGGTCCAGGAGCCAGGAGCGCACAACCGAACCGTAACGCCAGATTTCGGAAATCTGCGCCAAGTCCAGCTTGAGCGGCTCCTTGGCTTTCATGATGGAAAAGCCCTCAGCGTAGGCCTGCATCATGCCGTACTCGATGCCATTGTGCACCATCTTGACGAAGTGGCCCGCACCGCTTGGACCGGTGCGTCCCCAGCCCTTATCTTTGGCGGGGGCGAGTGTTTCGAAGATGGGACGGAGGTGCTCGACGACATCCTCATCGCCGCCCACCATCAGGCTGTAGCCCTC
>CAXUBG010000293.1:0-159 GCA_964249285.1 uncultured Terriglobus sp.
AACAGCCAAGTCACCAGCGTCCAGCGCCGCGTGATCCGGATCCACTTCTCGCCCGGATACCGCATCATCAGCGCGCCCAGCGCAAACGCGAATGGCACCGAAAACCCAACATACCCCAGGTACAGCATCGGCGGATGAATCACCATCTCCGGATACTGC
>CAXUBG010000293.1:169-2517 GCA_964249285.1 uncultured Terriglobus sp.
CGCATACGCAAATAGGCGCACGTCCACGCGGTGCCGCAGCCGCAAGACGAAGCCATAGCCCGTCAGCAGAAAGGCCCACAGCAGCAGTGACCCTTCCTGCCCGCTCCAAAGCGCTGAAAATTTGTACGCAGGGTTCAGGTCACGGTTGGTGTGGTGCAGAATGTAGCTGACGGAAAAGTCGTTGGTGAATGAAGCCCACACCAGCGCAAACGCCGCGCAGGCCACCGCGATGAACGTCGCGATACCCGCGCGCCGCGCCGTCTCCGCCAGACGATCCGGAGCTACCCGCCAGGATAACCCCCGCTGCATTCCCACCACCGCCGTTCCGCCGGCCACCAGCGTGTACGCAGAGAGACACAGCGCAAGGAGGAGCGAAAAGCTGCCGAACTGTGGCATGGGATGTGGCATCTGGGAGCCGGGTCGCAATACCTATTCTCTCAGGGAGAACACCCTCTAGCAATCCCGGCATCCCCGCAACGGCGACTACCGAACAGAATCGAGGATCCCTTTCGTCAGCTTGCAGCAGCCTCAATCTTCGTGAGCCGGTCCACGGTCGCAAGCAGGTGCTCCGGCAGCAATGGTTTCAGCCGGAACACGACATCCATCCCTTCGTACTCTTGCTCCGCCTCGTCCAGGCCGCTGATGACCAGCACTGGCAAGGTGGAATGCAGCACGCGTAACTCCCTCACAAACTCAGCGCCGCTCATACCCGGCATCACGTGATCCGTGATGACAAGATCAATTCGAGAAGGAAAGGCGTCCTCGCGAAACTGTTCCAGCGCACGTTGCGGATTCAGCGCGGGAATGACGAAATACCCGGCACGCTTCAAAATCGTCTGCCGTGTGGCAGCCTGGATCGCGTTATCGTCAATCAGCAAAACCGTTGCCTGCATAAAGCCTGCTAATTCCTAGAAGAGCGCTCGGACTGCCTTGCTAAACTCGACCCGCGTTCGGTGGTTAAGATGCAGCTTCGAACTTGCAGGAAGTCTCATCTGCAAACTACGTCCAGCACTTGGACGTCGCAGATGGACGCATGACCGTCCTTGCGTCTACGCTTGTGCACAACCTCTCGCCCTGCCAGACCGGCGGCGGAAACAAAGGAGTTCCTCATTGGGCGTGCACCTTGGTTTCGTGGACTGGCTCATCATGGCCGTCTATCTCGCGTTTGTCCTGGGCATCGGGTTCGCGCTCAAGCGCTACATGCGCACCAGCAATGACTTCTTTCTCGCCGGCCGCTCCATCCCCGCCTGGGTCTGCGGTCTCGCCTTCCTTTCCGCCAACCTGGGCGCGCAGGAGGTCATCGGCATGGGTGCCTCTGGTGCCAAGTACGGCATGGCTACAAGCCACTTCTATTGGATCGGTGCCGTTCCCGCCATGGTCTTCGTCGGCATCTTCATGATGCCGTTCTACTACGGCTCCAAAGCGCGCAGCGTGCCGGAGTACCTCCGTATGCGCTTCGACGAAAAGACACGCGCGCTCAACGCGGTCTCCTTCGGCATCATGACGCTCTTCTCCTCCGGCATCTCCATGTATGCCATGGCGCTGCTGATCGACGTGCTCGGCATCCTGAAGGGCATCGTGCCGGACGCGTACGTTTTCCACGTCTCCGTACTCATCTCGGCCGTCATCGTGCTGGCCTACATCTTTCTCGGCGGGCTTACCAGCGCCATCTATAACGAAGTCTTGCAGTTCTTCCTTATCGTGGCCGGGTTCGTGCCGCTGGTCTACATCGGTCTGCGCAACGTCGGTGGATGGCACGGCCTGCAGACGCGCCTGCCCGTCGCCTTCACCCATTCCTGGCGCGGCATGGAACACGCCAACACCAACCCGCTCGGCGTGGAGTGGTTCGGTCTGACCATGGGTCTGGGCTTTGTCCTCAGTTTCGGCTACTGGTGCACTGACTTCCTTGTCGTCCAGCGCGCCATGGCCGCTGAAAGCGAGGAAAGCGCACGCCGAGTGCCTTTGATCGCCGCCATCCCCAAGATGGTGTTTCCGTTTCTCGTCATCCTGCCCGGCCTTATCGCGGTCGCCGCGCCCGCCATTGCGTCGCATACCGCATCCGCCACCAGCTCCGTGCAATCCAAGGGCCTGATCCCGGTCAAGCTCAACCCCGTCAGCGGCCACGCGCTCACCGATTCACATGGCCAGCCGGTCTATAACTACGATCTCGCTATCCCGTCGCTGCTCCTCAGCTACTACCCCACCGGCATCCTCGGCCTGGGCCTCACGGCGCTGCTGGCCAGCTTTATGTCCGGCATGGCGGGCAACGTCACCGCCTTCAACACTGTCTGGACGTACGACATTTACCAGAGCTACATCAACAAAACCGCAAGCGACCAGCACTACCT
>CAXUBG010000294.1:0-2505 GCA_964249285.1 uncultured Terriglobus sp.
CTCACTTCTCCGAGATGCCGACTTGAACGAAGCCGCTGGGCGGCGGGCGCTACGCGGTGGCGATGACCCGTGGTGAGAGAACGATAGAGTAAGGGGTCACAAGGAGGGTTTTTTTGTGACCCGTTTACGCAAGATGATGCTGGAGGAACTCCAGCGCCGTAATTACTCCGATGGTACAGCCCGCGGGTATCTCAGCGCGGTGGCAGCCTTTACTCAGTACTTTGGAAAGCCACCGGACCAACTCGGACCAGACGAACTTCGCCGCTACCAAGCGTATCTACTCAAAAAGCGCAAGCTCGCGGTTGGTACCGTGATCGCTCGCGTGGCTGCGCTGCGCTTCTTCTTTGTGCGGACATTGAAGCGGCACGAGTTTCGGCAAGACTTGCCGTATCCGAAGAAACAGAGGCGCTTGCCGACCGTGCTGAGTCTGGAGGAAGTGGGCCAACTGATCGATGCGGCCGGCAACCTACAGCAGCGCGCCGTCCTCATGATCCTGTACGGCACGGGAATGCGGCGGGCCGAAGTCTCGAGGTTGAAGGTTGCAGATGTAGATAGCCGACGCATGCTTATCCGGGTGGAATGCGGCAAGGGTGGACACGATCGCGATCTACCGCTCAGCCCGGCGCTCTTAGAAACGCTGCGTGAGTACTGGCGCTGGAAGAAGCCAAAAACTTATCTGTTTCCCAGTGACCACGGCCACCGCGGCAAGGACCAGCCGATGTCGGACAAGAGCGTTTGGTACGCCTGCACAGAAGCAGCCCGACATGCGGGCCTTCGCAAACGTGTGACGCCGCACACGCTGCGTCATAGTTGGGCCACCCACTTACTTGAAGCAGGAACGGATCTGCGCACCATTCAGATGCTGCTCGGCCATGGAGACCTGGAGACAACCGCCAAGTATCTTCACCTTTCACAACGGCACGCCGTAGCGAACCCGCTGGATCAACTGTCGATCTCCAGCGTGAAAGAAACCAGCCGCGAGTATCACCGCAAGAAAGAATGAGCCGGCCGGCCGTGGAGGTGGCCGACATTCTCCGCGCGCAGGGCAGCCGCTTTCTCAGCAAGTACCAAGCGAGTTTTGGATATCAGAAACTGAAAGCATTTCGCGCCATCCAAAACTGCCGCACGGCAGCGCTGGGTGGCCATCTCGATGCTTGTTCGAAGTGCGGTCAGCAGGCCATCTCTTATAACTCATGCCGTAACCGGCATTGCCCTAAGTGCCAGGCGCAAGCGCGTCAACGCTGGCTCGTCGCTCGTGAACGGGAAGTGTTGCCGACTCACTACTTCCACGTTGTCTTTAGCGTCCCGCATGAACTGAATGTGTTCGCGCTGGAAAACCCGCGTGCTTTCTATGACCTGTTGTTCAAAGCGAGTGCCGCAGCGGCTCTGGAGATGGCGGCGAACCCCAAACGACTCGGCGCCGAGATCGGCCTGATCGCCATTCTGCACACCTGGGGCCAGAACCTGACGCTCCATCCCCATATCCACTGTGTGATTCCTGCTGGTGGGATCTCGCCCGATCACCAACACTGGGTCAGCTCTAGTCAGCGGTTCTTTCTGCCGGTCAAGGCGTTGCGGCGAGTGTTTCGTGGCAAGTTCATCGATGGACTGAAACGTCTCTATCGGCGAAAGAAGCTCGGCCACGCCGGACCCGCGGCCGTCTTCAGCGAGCCCAAGCAGTTCGCCAAACTGATGGGCCGTTTGCGCCGCCAGGACTGGGTAGTCTACGTCAAGCCAGCCTTCGGCGGCCCTCTGCAAGTGCTGCGCTATCTCGGCCGTTACACGCACCGCGTTGCCATCTCGAATCATCGCTTGTTGGCCTTCGATGGAGAGCGCGTCACCTTCCGTTGGCGCGATTATGCGCATGGGAACCAGTCACGTGTGATGACCCTCGATGGGGTTGAGTTCCTCCGCCGCTTCTTCCTGCACATCCTGCCCAAAGGGTTTGTCCGCATCCGGCATTTTGGATTCCTGGCTAACTGCTTTCGAACACAACGGCTTTCCCTCTGCCGTCAACTCCTCCATGCCGTACCGCCTGAACCGATCCCGCTGCCGCCCTCAGAATCCGTTTCCACCTGGCACTGTCCGCGTTGCGGCGCGTTGCTGATCATCCTTACCCGCCTGACCTCTCAAGAAATCTCTTTAAGATGCACACCTTTCGACTCTTCGTAATCCTCCGACTTAGTCACGGCCCTCGACGTGCGCAACGCACGCCTTCCCATTCGTGTGTCCGCGTGTGCTCAGAACAACTTTCACAGACGTTCGACATAGTACGTGGCTCCCCACTTACCTCGAACTCTCCGCTTCCGAACCGTTCGCACAGTTTCAGCGGCACTCTTCCCCGAGACCCATGAGCACAGAATAGGCTTCTATCTCCATAGCCCGCGCCCGCCGCAACCACCAGCGCCTTCCTTCAAGTCTCCTTATCGAAAATGTCCGGCGCTCTGCATTATCGCTGCGTCCCGGCATCTCTGCGCCGCGACATTTCCGATCAAGGCTTACGAC
>CAXUBG010000295.1:0-2503 GCA_964249285.1 uncultured Terriglobus sp.
CCCGGAATCTGCAAGCATCGCTTCCAGAGCGGCAGGCGCAAGGGTTCCCGCAACCAGGACCTCGTCCGGAGCGATGGCTAGCGAATCTTCGTAATAGGCGGCAGCAACGGAGATTGCCTGTAGCAGCTCCAGTTCCGCGCGCTCCCGGACCTCCGCATCCGTCAATACGCTTGCCTGAACCATCTCGGCGATTGCCACATCACTTTCCGGACCAGCCTCGGCGGCAACCGCCAGCGCCGCGGGCTCCATCGCGACGGCGGCGGCTGCGATCGCCATGGGATCGGACCGCAGTTCCAGCGTGCGGTGCAACAGCAGTTCTCCACGCCGGAGGATTGCCGTCGTTACCGCAAACTCGTTCCCATTCACCAAGAGCGACGCTGTTTGCCCGGCATCGTCGATGGCGGCTGCGACCGCAAGCGTGCTGGGCAGCACCACGCCCGGCTCAAAGCCGGCCTCGCGCACGGTGGATTCATACTCCGCCAAAACGTCCGTGGGAATGGCGACCACCAGCACCTGCAGTACAAGGGCGTGCCTGCTTAGGACCTGGTAGCTGATCTGCGCCCCATCTGGCGGGAATGGCAACAATTTCGCCAGCCGGAAGCGCAGCACCGGCATAATCTCCTCGCGTCTCGACGGTAGTTCGTCGAAGTCAAGCAACAACACACGCATGGCGCTGTCCGGCACAATCAGCGTGACATCGCGGCCCTTTCCCATCTGGACCTGCCCGAGTGTTTTCTTCAACGCCGCAATCACGGCGATGCGGTCCAGCAGATTGCCACGGCTCAACGACGGCACCAGGGATCCCGGTGCCAGAGGTACAAAGCTGACCTGCGCCAGCACGCCTGCCGCATCATTCGCACGCGCCGCATACACGCCCTCCGGACGCACCTCGACGGCCATGCGCGGGCGCACCTGCACAGCCGAAATGGGAAGGAGTGATGCCATCCGCAAACCTCTTCAGACTACATGGTTGAGACGGGCACCTGCCTACGCAGATAGCACGCGTATGCAGCTCTCTGCTCACATTGGGAACAAACATGCAACTGAGACGGGCTCAAAATTCGAGACTTACCACCCAACGATCAGAAGGCGGAACGGCGATCAGAAGGCGGAACGGCGCGTTTACGGCAGACCGAGGCCGGTACCAAGACTTCGATCAACGGATGAGATAGATCCGGCAAGGCAGATCGACTGTGACCCATGCCCGGTCAGCCGTGTAGACATCCGCATTGAGCTCAAGTGCGAGCGCGATACAGGCACGGCCTCCAAGGGAGAGCCCGGCGGCACGTGTTGATCCGCGTAAAGAAGCCGCGGCAGCGGCTTGCGTCTCAGAGAAGGTCTCGATGCGCCCAATGAGCTGAAGCAGCATGCTCGTTTGGACCGCTTCACGCAAGCCGAAGTCTTCCAGCTTCGTGTGGAGCTCGCACCAGTTCACGGCGCTCATGATCGCGCCTTCGAGAACTGGAAGAATGCTCTCGATACCAATCTCCTTCCGAATAGCCGCCAGCAGTACGGAGGTATCCAAAACTACCTCAGCCATGCTCGGCTTCACCACGCCTTTCATTCATCAATTCGTGAAGAAACGAGCGCCCTGGCGGCACACGCGCGGCCACTTCTTCCTGGGCAGCTTCGACGATGGCTCGCACTTCGTCAATGCTCTTGCGCTTCGGATTGGGTGTCTGCTGAGCTGCCCGGAGCGCGGATTGCAGAACGAAGCTGCTTACCGAGCGGTGTTCCCGCCGGGCGGCTTCCGTCAAGACCGCGTGCTGCTCCGGCGTGACACGCACGCCGAGAGGTTTGCGTTTAGGGCTGCTCTGGCGTGACAACGCTAACATCTGATCGGCCTGGACTGCCATGCATCCATGATGGCACTGTGTAGACAGATTGTCTACGCGCATCACTTGCCTACGGGCGCAGCGTGCGCATCAGGTCCGGCAGCGCGACCCTGCGCTGCTCACCCGTGGCAAACGTCTTCACCGTGACCTGTTCCTGAGTCACTTCGTCCTCACCCAGAATGACAATGTGCCTTGCGATGCGGTCCGCCGCGTCGAAGCTCTTCTTCAGGCGAAAGCTGCCGTCGCCCACTTCGATGGACAGGCCTTGCGCGCGAAGACCACGTGCAAGCGCCAACGCGGCCGCGTTTTGGGCGGGGCTGAGCGGCGCTATGTAGGCGTCGATCTTTTCCGGTTCCGGTGTCTCGCCAGTTTCGACTGCCTTTGACTCAGCGAGCGCCTGCAGGGTGAGGATCAGCCGGTCCTCGCCGATGGCAAAGCCAATCCCCGGAGCCTTCGGCCCGCCCAGCATCTCGCTCAGGCCGTCGTAGCGGCCGCCGCCCAGCAGCGCATTCTGCGTGCCCAGGCCCAGGTCCACCGTGAACTCAAAGGTCGTGCGGGTGTAGTAATCCAGCCCGCGTACCAGCCGCGGGTTCACGGTGTACGGCACGCCGCACGCATCCAGCGCGGCCAGCACCTGGGCGAAATGCTGCTTCGAGTCGTCGTCCAGG
>CAXUBG010000296.1:0-2485 GCA_964249285.1 uncultured Terriglobus sp.
CGTGTGCAGGTGGATGCGCAGGGCAAGCAGCGCTCCGCTGGTCTGCTGCGCATAGTCGATGTCCACCACCTCGCCCGCAGTCAGCTGCGAGAGGCTGGTGAAGCCGCTTAGAAGCGTTGTGGAGTTGGTTGTGACGGCAACGGCCGCACCGGATGCCGTGGTGATGTTCAGTGTCGTCCCGCTGACGGAAGATACCGTTCCGAACAGGTCGTCGAGCCGCCCGTTTTTGCCGTTGGTCGGATTGCCGGAAAGGGTAATCTGACGCACATCGAACGTGGGCGTGACCGTGGCCGCGGTGCCGGAGAGCGCCACGGACTGCCCTGCCAGGAGATCGAACACGATGGGCGACGATGTCGAGGTTACCGTGATGGGTGCGCTGAAGGTGACCGTGTCCGTGCTGGCCGCCAGCGTCGCCGTGGCGGTCACCACCGCCCGCGTCGTGGGATCGACGTAGGTCACGCTTGGGTTGGAAACCGTGATCAACGCGGACGTGTAGGTGCCCTGGGGGATGCTGAGGTTCGCCTGCAGCGGCTCCTGCACATCGTCCAGGTGAGACGCTTCGATGACCGTTGGCGTGGTGAGCACGTCGGTGTAAGTGCCGGACGAAGTAAACAGGCGAATGCTGTTGATGGTGAGGCCAAGGGCGATGATGCCGTCCTTGGGTGCGTCGGTAATCAGCGTAGGGGTGGGAGTCTTAGCGGCGGCGATCACCGGATCGCTGCTGGACACGCCCGAGGTGCCGGAGCACCCGGTAAAGAAGAGCGCGGTGAGTGTGCACGCTGCCGCAAGCTTCGCGCCGGGGCGGCCATGCGCGGGCCTCGTTTCGAACATCATTGAACTGCCTCCATGGTCGAAGCAGCCTGGCCCGGCTGTCGTGCGGGGAAAGGGTCCGCGCGCAAGCTGCTGACACGGTATTAGTGGCAGGTTGCGGGCGTCCGTTTACAGCACATGGACTTCTTCCGTGCGCACGCGTTCAGGAGTGGAACACTGGCACGCAGTGCGCGCACACCGTTACGGTTGCGAGGCGGCGCGCTCGCTATGGCCGGAGAGTTCGGCTGCGCGGGCCTCAGCATACGCAGCCGCGCCGTACAGGGCGCATTTTTCTTCAAGGATCACGCGGACCGGGATGGTGTGCAGCAGAGGCGATAGGCGGCCCTTATCAAGAAATGCCTGGCGGAAGGTTCCGTTCTGGAGCGTTTTCAGGATTTTGGGCGCGATTCCACCGCCCAGGTAGACGCCGCCTGCGGCAAGCAGCTTCAGGCCCATGTTGCCACATTCCGCGCCATAGGAGGCGGTAAACAGTTCGAGAGTTTTTGCCGTCAACTCGCTCGACCCGTCCTCACCGGTCGTGCCGATGACGTAGTTGGGATCTTCGGTCTCCATGCGTTCGCGAAGCCAGGCCGGCTCGTTCATCTTCTTGCCGTCGCGCAGGAATTCGTAGATATTTTTCAGGCCGATTCCGCTGACGACACGCTCGGTTGAAACACGCCCGTTCAATTTCTGAATGAGCCATTCCAGCATCTCGATTTCGAGCGGGTTGCGTGGCGCCCAGTCCACGTGGCCGCCTTCGCTGGCGAGCGGCGTGTGACGGCGCGCGGTGCTGTTCCAGACAAGCAATGCCTCGCCGAGCCCGGTTCCGGCGGAGACGAGCGCGCGGTGTCCGACGGCTGATTTGTCACCCTGCTCGAGCTCGAAGACCTGGTCCGGACCGAGTTCGGCGATGCCATAGCCGTTCGCCTCGAGATCGTTGATAAGGAAGATATGCTCAATGTTCAGGATTTTGGACAGATCGCGTGAGTCGAGTTCCCAAGGCAGGTTGGTCAGCTTGAGGTGTCCATCCTTGACGGGCCCGGGGCAGCCAAAACAGGCCGCCACTACCTCGTGCTCCACCTTGGCGGCGACGTCCGTGGTTCCAAGGAACGCGAGAACGACGTCCTGCAGCGTGGGGTAGTTGGAGGCGGGAAACTTCTCTTGCCGCACTACCTGCAGCTTGCCGCCTTCGAAGTTGTAGAGTGCCAGATCGACCTTTGTGCCGCCGACATCACCTGCAAGAATCATCGTGTCAGCTCCAGGGTGCCGGTGTCCGCGTCGTCATACATGCCGACCTTGGGCAGGCGGCGGGCCGCTTCCGCGTCCAGCAGCAGGTTTACCTTGCCGCTGTCCGGCCGGATCAGCTGCGATGGCAACGCCTCCGGATTGTACTCACCCAGCAGGACTTCATGCAGGCGGTCCGCTTTTGCGGCACCCTCAATCAGGAAGCAGACGGTGCGGCCATGGTTGATGACGGGCCAGGTCAGGGTGATGCGCCAGGTGTCCTTGGCTTCCACGTGGTTGGCGATGACGAGCCGGCCCATCTCGTGGATCGCCGCGGTATGCGGGAAAAGCGAAGCGGTGTGGCCGTCATCGCCCATGCCCAGCAGCACCAGGTCAAACGCTGGAGCCTGCGCGCCCTCCAGCTTGAACTGGTTGCGCAGCGTGGCCTCAT
>CAXUBG010000297.1:0-2484 GCA_964249285.1 uncultured Terriglobus sp.
GCTTATAACCGGCACGCCCGCCAGCACGCTGCACGCGGCGCAGAATCTCACGGTCGGTATGCGGATATTCCTGCCCGGACATCTCTCTTGAGGATACGCGGGATGCCACCCGGATTTCAGCGCTTCGCGAAGTGCTTCGTCTCACCTGTCCGCTGATTGGTCACATCAATGCTGCCGTCCGGATTCACCGCCTCATCGATGCCATTAGCGTCCTCGCTCATGCGGTTGGCGATAAAGGCATCCGGCGCATTGTGCTCCGGCCCGCCCTGCACCGTACCCGCTGGATTGCTGGTTCCCGCAGCGGGTGCAACGTGCAGCTGGTACAGCGCCTCCAGCCCCGGGGCCGACCGCCATGTGTCGATCACGGACGTGCTGCCACCCTTGCGCTCGCCGTTGTCCATAATCGCCACACGCGTATGCAGCGCATGAACGAACACCCGGCTGCTGCTCAGGTCCGATCCATGGTGCGACACAATCGCCAGGTCAATGCGTCCCAGCAGGTTACGCGGACACACCAGGCTGCGCTCCCGATCCGACGTGAGATCGCCCGCGTCCAGTATCTTCAACCCCGCAAACCGGATCACGATGCCCAGCGAGTGCCCATTCTCCGTGACGTCTTCCGCCGGTGCCTGCGACTGCGCGCACAACGCATTCGGCTCGCCCGCACCGGGCAGCGGCTGTGAGATCGTCTTGCCATCGGAGCTGATGGCAATTGCGTCAAAGCCGGGCGTAGGCAGCGTGTCACCGGCCTGCACGGAGACATGCTTATAGCTGCCGCCGGACAACGTGCCTTGGTACGCGGCATACAGCTTCGGCACGGTGCCGCCCTGCTCGTACTGTGCGCCATGATCGAGGAACTGCCCGATGGGAATGCGCTGCGCCAGCTGCGGCACGCCACCCACATGGTCATCGTGGTAATGCGTGATCAGCACGGTGCCGATCCGCTGCACACCCATGTCATGCGCCGCCGCGACGATCCGGTCCGCATCGCGCCCTCCGTTGTCCGGCCAGCCCGTGTCCACCAGCAGCGACTGCCCTGTGGGCGCGACAAACAGCGTCGCTTGGCCGCCCTCCACGTCCACCGCAGCGATGCGCAACGAACCGCGGCTCGCAGCCGAGACCATTTCGCGCGGCCGCACAGACACAGTCGCGGCAATCGCAAGCAGACCCGCGCCCAGGCGTGCAGCATTCAAGAGGGTGAAGACACGCAGCAATCTCATCGCACAAAAGCATACCGCGCTCCAGCACAGTCTGGCACCCTCCCATGACGTGTGACACATCCCGCCGAAATCACGGCTGCATCCCAAGAACTATGAATCCCTCTGAAGACGCCAGCGATCCCAAATCGAGCCCAGCGCACTCTCGCCGGAACTTCCTGCGGTCAGCGTCCGGCGCACTGGCGGGAGCAGCAGCCCTCGCGGCCGGTGCCGCCGGTCAGACTGGCAAGCCCAATCAGCAGAATGAGGTACAGCTTTCGCCCATCCACGCGCCGACCGAACCGCCCGAAAAGGCACCCGGCCCCTTCCTGCCGCCCAACCGCCGCATCGGCTTTGCCATCGTCGGCCTGGGGCGTCTCTCGCTCGATCAGATTCTTCCTGCCTTTGGCCGCTCCGAATACTGCCGGCCCACCGCCCTCGTCAGCGGTGACCGTGCCAAGGCGCTGAAGGTTGCTGCGCAGTACGGCATTGCCGAGGCCAACATCACCGATTACGCCGGCTACGAGAAGCTCCGTGACATGCCCGGCGTCGATGTCATCTACATCGTCCTGCCCAACGGTATGCATCGAGAATTCACACTCCGCGGCGCGAAAACCGGCAAGCACATTCTCTGCGAAAAGCCGATGGCCAACAGCTCCGCCGAGTGCGAGGAGATGATCGCCGCCTGCAGGCAAGCCAACATCAAGCTGATGATTGCCTACCGCCAACAGTATGACCCAGTCAATCGCACCCTGGAAAAAGCGGTGCGCGACGGCAAACTGGGTAAAATCCGCTCCACCGTCTCCTCCAACTCGCAGGACCAGGGCGACCCTGCGCAGTGGCGATTGAATAAGAAGCTTGCCGGCGGCGGTGCCATGCCCGATGTGGGCATTTACTGCCTCAACGCGGCGCGGTTCCTCTCCGGCGAGGAACCGGAAGAAGTCCTCGCAACCGTTATCCAACCCAAAGACGACCCGCGCTTTCGCGAAGTCGAATCACGCTGCGAGGTGATCGCACGCTTTCCCAGCGGCATGACGACCACGTTCACCACCTCATACGACGTGCATCGCTCCACCTTCCTCCGCATGGAAGGCGAAACAGGATTCGCGGAGATGGACCCTGCCTTCGGCTATCACGGTGCCAAACTGCGCTTCTCCAAACTGGAGGACGGCAAGGAAGTCGAGAGTTCGCCATCCATCGAGGAGAAAGACCAGTTCGCCCTTGAAATGGACCACATGGCACTCTGCGTCATCAACAATCAGCAGCCCCACACCCCCGGTGAGGAGGG
>CAXUBG010000298.1:0-2464 GCA_964249285.1 uncultured Terriglobus sp.
GGGATGCGTTCGGCTGCCACCCAGCAGTCGTGCTCGCCGAAGCGCACCATGGCCGCGCGGCCACGCTGCCGCAGCCGCTCAAAGAAAAGCGGCCAATGGCGGCTTGCCTGGAGGCGGTGCGCCTGCACCTCTTCATCTTCGCCAACTGCAAAGCCCACCTTAGCTTCGCGAAGGTGGGGCACCCAGTCTTGCTCTTCTCCGTGAACCTGTTCCCTGTTTCCTGTCCCCTGTTCCACCGGCTCTGTAAACAGTGCCACCGGCAGGGCGATGCAGCCAAACAGGAGATCATGCAACTCATGCTCGTCGCGCAGGTCGGGCCAGATTTCGCAGCGTGCCTGCCGGATCGCCGCGGGGTCCAGCCGTCCAGCTTCGCCCAGCACAGAGTCCGGAATGGTGCGGCGCAGCGAGACAGCGCGTGCGCGGCGCTCCTCCAGGCCAGCTTCGTCCAGGAATGCCGTCTGGTTCGCGTTCAGCAGCTCGTGGCAGAAGACGCTCGGCACGGGAGTATCGACGGCGACGCACTGGATGCTGCCATCGTGCATCGCGCGCAGCACCTGCTGCAAGCCTTGGAGATCCATGGCCTCCTGCAGTACATCCTGCATCACCTCGCGGACCAGCGGGTGATCTGGAATCTGGATATCGCCGACGATCGTCTCAAAGCACGCCGCGGCCTGCGGAAAGACGGACGCCAGCAGGTCTTCGCCGCGCGTGCGTTGCACCTGGGGCGGCACCTTTTTGCCCTTGCTGAAGCGCAGCAATTGCAGAGACCGGTTGGCCGCCCAGCGCCAGCGCGTCTTGAAGATGGGCGAGGCCAGCGCGGCCTGCTCCAGCAGCTCCTTCGCGGTGAACTCCGTCAGAAAGTGAAACACATCCGCAAGCGGAAAACTGTGCTGTTCCGCGAGGCAGATGTTGATGCCGTTGTCCGTCGCGGCCGCCTGCAATTCGTAGTTGAAGCCGCGGCAGAAACGCTTGCGCAGCGCCAGGCCCCAGGCACGGTTGATGCGTCCGCCAAAGGGCGCGTGCAGGATCAGTTGCATGCCGCCGCCCTCGTCGAAGAAGCGCTCGGCGATGATCGTCTGCTTAGTCGGAACGCAGCCCAGCACCGCGCGTCCGGTCACGATGTACTGCACCAGTTGCAGCGCGGCTGACTCGCAGAGCGCGCATTGCTCCATCAGCCATGCTGTTGCGTCTGCGACAGCCATATCGTCCAGCACAACATGTTCATGGTGCACGCCCGCTGTGCGGTCGCTGATGGCTTTGCGCAGGCCTGCAACAAAGTCGCTCATCACATCCGTGCGTTGCGGCGCTTCACCAAACCAGAAGGGCACCGACGGCGGCGCGCCATGCGCATCCTCCACCAGCACGCGGCCTTCTTTTTCGACCGTGAGGACGCGCCAGCTTGCATTGCCCAGCTGGATCACGTCGCCCGGCCCGCTGTCTACGGCGTAGTGCTCGTCCAGCGTGGCAATCTGCACACCTTCGGGCTGCAGCACGACGGAGTAGACCGCTGTGTCCGGGATCGCGCCACCATTACCAATGGCCGTCATGCGCGCACCGCGCCGGGGGTGCAGCACACCCGCAACGCCATCGCGCAACAGGTAGGCGCCGTAGCGGCCCCGGCTGTTTTCAATGCCGGTGTGAAGCAGCGTGACCAGCTCATCGAACTCCGGACGGCTTAGGTCCCGGTACGGATAGGCACGTGTGACCAGCGCATACAGCGCATCTTCCTCCCACGGTTCCGCCGCGCAGATGGCCACGATCTGCTGCATCAGGATGTCCAGCGGCTTGGGCGGAATCTCCAGGCGGTCGAGCGTGCCGGAGCGCATGGCCTGCACCAGCGCGGCCTGCTCCAGCAGATCATCGCGCGTCGTCGCGAAGAAGCGGCCCTTGGGAGTGGCACCGCGCCAGTGGCCCGCGCGGCCCACGCGCTGCATGGCGATGGCTATGGCTCGGGTGCTATTCAGCTGAATGACGAGGTCCACCGCGCCGATGTCAATCCCAAGCTCGAGCGATGCCGTCGCCACCAGTGCCTGTATCTCGCCGGCCTTCAGACGCTGCTCCGCGTCGAGGCGCAGCGCACGCGACAGCGACCCATGGTGCGCGGCGACGTTCTCCGGTCCCAGCCGCTCGGCCAGCGCACCGCACAGCCGCTCCACCATGCGGCGCGTGTTCACAAAAACCAGTGTCGAGCGGTGCTCCCGGCATAACGCCGCAATACGGTCGAACACCTCAACCCACATCTTCGAATCGCAGACGGAACCCAGTTCGGTCGAGGGGATCTCGATGGCGAGGTCCAGAGTGCGACGTTGCCCGACTTGAATCATGCTGGCGCGTCTTCGGTGGGGGAGCGTGCCCGTAAGAAACTCCGCGACCAGCTCAATCGGGTTCTGCGTGGCGGACAGACCGATGCGCTGCGGAGCGCGGCTCAAGCCGGTCAGCATGCTGCCTGGCGAGAGGCGGTTCT
>CAXUBG010000299.1:0-2456 GCA_964249285.1 uncultured Terriglobus sp.
GCGATATCCAGGCCTGCCGCATAGCAAGGAGTATGCGCCGCCCCCGTGCGATACTGCACCCGGATGCAAGCCCGCCCGCAACCCGATGCAAACTTCATGCGTATGGCCGTCGCTCTCGCCACGGAGAATGTTCGCAGCGGCAAGGGCGGCCCATTTGGAGCCGTCATCGTCCGCGATGGCGAAGTCATGGCCGCGGAAGCCAACACCGTTACGGGCACCAACGACCCAACAGCCCACGCTGAAATCAACGCCATTCGCGCCGCCTGCGCAAAGCTCGGCACCTTTCAGCTGGACGGCTGCGACGTGTATACCTCATGCGAACCCTGCCCCATGTGCCTGGCCGCGCTCTATTGGTCCCGGTGCGCGCGCATCTTCTACGGCAACACGGCGCAGGATGCCGCCGCTGCGGGGTTCGACGACAGCTTCCTGTACGACGAGATCCAGCGGCCCCATGAGCAGCGCCGCATTCCCATCGCGCGCCTTCTCGGGAACGAAGCCATCGCCTCCTTCGACGCGTGGCGGCAGACGGTGGATAAGATCATCTATTAGCCATGAGAGACAGAGAGCCGCTTCCGCCCAAGATCACCCGCGTCGCCATTCTCGGCTTCGGCACGGTTGGTTCCGCCGTGGCGCGGTTGCTGCGTGCACAGAGCTTTCCAGGCATTGAGCTGGCGCAAATCTACAACCGCGGCATCGAGCGCAAGCGAACGAGTCCAGCCGCTGAGGGCTTGGGGCCGGATGTTATCTGGACCGGCGACATTGAAGACATCCTGAGCAGTGACAACGACGTGGTGATCGAGACGATTGGCGGCCTCGATCCCATCGAAGGCTGGCTGAAGCAGGCGCTGAATAACGGCATGCACGTCGTCACAGCCAACAAACAGCTCATCGCCTACAGGGGGCCAGCGCTGGCCAAGCTTGCGCGCGACAACCGCCGCGTCCTCCTCTACAACGCAGCCGTCGCGGGCGGCGTCCCTGTGATCCCCGCCACGCTGCACGGTCTCCAGGGCGACCGCATCACGCGGCTCTCCGGCATTCTGAACGGCACCTGCAACTTCATCCTGTCGCACATGGAGCAGGGTGAAGAGTACGCGTCCGTGCTGCAGCAAGCCCAAACCCACGGCTACGCCGAAGCCGATCCCACCGCCGACGTGGACGGCTATGACGCCCGTGCCAAGCTCTGCATCCTGGCCCGCGCGGCCATGCAGGCCGGCATCAACCCCGACGAAATCTCCACGCAAACGATCCGCACAATTGCGGCCATCGACTTCCAGTACGCTCGCGAACTGGGCTGCACCATCCGCCAGATTGCTCGCGCCGAACTCCGCGACGGCACCGTTCACGCCCGCGTCGGCCCCATGCTTGTACCCAGAATCTCACCCATCGCGTGGTCGCACGGCACGCAGAATATGGTCGTCACCACCGGCAGCTTTGGCGGCGATGTCGTCTTCAGCGGCCACGGCGCGGGCGGCAATCCAACCGCCGTCGCCATCGTCAGCGACCTGCTTGCGGTCGTGCATGGGTCCAACTCCGTCGCGCTGCCTGTTCGCGATTGCTCCGTCACAGGTGAGTTCCTCGCGCCGCATTACCTCCGCTTCATCGTGCGCGACAAGCCCGGCATCGTCTCCGCCATCAGCGGCGCGCTGGCAGAGGTGGGCGCGAACATTGACAGCATCCTGCAGCGCCCCGGCTACCCCAAGGACGCGTTGCCGTTCGTCGTCACCACGGAGCCATGCCTCACCGCGACGGTTCACGCAGCCGTGCAGCGCATTGCGGAAATGCCCACCATGCTGCAGCCGCCGCTGGCCCTGCAGATGCTCACCGAGGATGATAAGGCCGAAGGCTAACCTGCCGCAGTCCTGTCACGAACAAACGGGGTTTATTTTCAATATGACCACGGATCACGGACCCGCTACTTCAGGTCCTTGTCGTCCAGCACAGTCCAGCCCTCGGCCTTTTTCATGGCCATCTCGCGCCCGCCGGAGGGCACCATGCCCACGCCCGCGCCTTCTGGCTAATGCTCATGCGTTGTGCGGAACATTGTGGTCGAACAGCACCTTCACAGACGAGCGTGCTTCGACTGGTATGCAAATGCCAGAACCTGCTGGATCGCAATCTCAGGTATCCCAAAGTTTTCTGAGATCTCTTCGATGGGTGAACCACTCTCATAATTTTCCACAATGGAGTCCGCCTGCACGCGCGTTCCTTTCAGGATAGGTACACCGCTGACCTTTCCAGGAACGACCTCGACCAGTGAGCAGCCAGTCCAATCAATCGCATGAGCTTTCTCGAGAGTACTCATACCGAACATCATACCTCTGCATTGCGGAGCAACGGCAACACAGTGACTGTGCTGCCGTGACTTGAGGACTAATACTTTGGGACGGCGGGGTCGATGCGTTCGGCCCAGGCGGTGATGCCGCCGGCGACGTTGTGAACGTGCTGGAAGCCGTGCT
>CAXUBG010000300.1:0-2438 GCA_964249285.1 uncultured Terriglobus sp.
CGGTCAAGATTTATTTGAGCGGTCGCTCCAGAAAGTTGGCGCTTGGAATGGGACGAACCCGTACATTCGACCTTGAGTCCGCAGTCGGCACAGCCACGACGCTCTTCTGGCGCGGCTACGACCAAACTTCCCTTGCCGATCTCACTGGTGGCCTCGGCATTGGGGCCGCCAGTTTTTACTTTGCATTCGAAAGCAAAGAAAAACTTTTTAGAGAAGTGGTGCGCCGCTATGTCGCCGCTTTGGAAGCGGCCTACGAAGAGGCCTTCCGGGATGCCTCGACGCGCACGGGTTTAGAAGTGCTCCTGCGTCACTACTCCGATGTGGTGACCGACCCGGCGCACACTCCAGGCTGCCTCGTGGTCAACAGTTCTCCGGCTGTAAAGGCTGAGAACGTGGTGAAGCAATGGCTTTCGGGACATCGGGAAGCGCTACGAATCAGATTGGAGGAACGATTCTCCGCGGACCTCGCTCGTGGAGAATTACCAACCGGCTCCGATCCCAGGACATTGGCCCGCTTCATCATGGCCCTTGCCGGCGGCATCGCCGTCGAAGCTCAAGCAGGTGCGAGCCGGGAGGATCTCTACGCGATGATCGACTTTGCTCTCAACGCACTCTGAGCGCCGCGAATGCGTACCTGAAAGTCTACCTGCTTGTAACGTAAGGCGCATTGTGTTCATGGGCGGAAGGATGTACTCCGAGGACTTGACCTTAGAGCACAGGCGCGCTTCACGGCGTCTGGCGAAATGATGAGCCGCAACACTATAGTGTGAGCTTAGGAGAGTGCGTTATGCGACGTGTGGTCATACTGGGTCTGTGCGGGTTGTTTCTGTTGGCGCTATATGCGACGGCGCAGGCCGCGCCCACGCTAGTTGATCCCATCCTGACCAAGGCACCCGACGCGTTAACGCCCGCGGAGATCAAACATTTGCAATCACTGGCGGGCGACTACGCGCAGCTTGGCCGCTATGCTAAGGCGAATGCAGAGTTGGGCGCGCCGGAGCCGGGGCGGGTGGTGTTTTACGGTGACAGCATTACGGACGCGTGGGGGCGTGGCTCGAATCCGGTGCCGTTCTTTCCGGGCAAGCCGTATGTGAATCGCGGCATCAGCGGGCAGACCACGCCGCAGATGCTTATCCGCTTTCAGCAGGATGTGGTTGCGCTGCATCCGGCGGCAGTGCTGATCCTGGCAGGCACGAATGATATTGCGGGCAACACCGGACTTTCCACGCTGGAGATGACGGAGAACAATTTTCGCTCCATGGCTGCAATCGCCGATGCCAACAAGATCAAGGTGATCCTCGCCAGCACGCTGCCGGTGGACGACTACCCATGGCGGCGCGGTCTGCAACCCGCGGAGAAGATTCGCACGCTGAATGCGTGGATGAAGGACTTCTGCGCGGCCCATGGCTACACGTATCTCGATTACTACACGGTCTTGGCAACGCCGGAAGGCGCGATGAAGCCCGGGACGGCGAAGGATGGCGTTCACCCCACGGCCGAGGGCTATGCTGTCATGGCACCGCTGGCGCAGGCGGCGATCGACCGTGCGCTTGGCGGCCGTACGCCACCGGAATAAATGGGCCATGTACCCGGTCTGATGCGTTGCTGCCACATCACGACCTGCTATGGTCAGGGGTGATGTTGCGCTCGATCAGCACGCATGTGTTTCTGCTGCAGCGGCTGCACGCCGGCTTGCTGGATGCGATGGTGTCCGCCGGTGCGCAGTCCATTGAACTGTTCGCGGCACGGCACCACTTCGATTACGCGGACCGTGGCGCGGTCAAGGAGATCGCCGGGTGGTTCCGGTCCAATGACTGCCGGGCAACGCTGCACCAGCCCATTTTCGATGGCCGTTCCGCCTTGGACTGGAGCCGGTACGTCGCGCCCACGATCAATTTGATCGATGTTGAAAAGACGCGGCGCATCGATGCCATGGATGAGGTAAAACGCGCGCTGGAGGCAGCGGAGCAGATCACCATGGACAGCATCGTTTTGCACCTGGGGACGCGCGACGATGCGTGGAACGAGCGGTCGCTGGACCTTTCCATGACGGCCATCGAACACATCAAGGCATTCGCGCATCCGCTTGGGGTCAAGACGCTGATCGAAACACTGCCCAACCAGGTGACCACGCCGGAACACCTGATGGAGATGTTGCGCATCGCGCGCCTCGACACCGTAGGCGTTTGCCTGGACGTGGGACACATGAACTTGCCGGGTATGCCGGGCGTCGCCGCGTCGTTCGAGCTACTGGGTGACCGCATCCGGCAGTTGCACTTGCACGACAACAAAGGCGAGAAGGATGAACATTGCTGGCCCGGCGAGGGGACGGTGGACTGGAACGCCGTCCGTGAGGGCATCACCGCGCTCAAGAGCCGGCCGGTTGGCACGCTCGAAATCCGCTACCAGCCTGAGATCGATGCCAGGACGATGAGCGC
>CAXUBG010000301.1:0-2417 GCA_964249285.1 uncultured Terriglobus sp.
ATGAAGAAAGGCGAGACCTTGCGCGGGCCGCCGTTCATCAGGTTCGTATGTTCGCGCTCGATAATGTCGAAGCCGCCGATGCCCGAGCCGACGTCGACACCTACCAGCTCCGCGTTCTCCGGCGTGATATGAAGGCCGGAGTGCCTCATGGCTTCCTCCGCCGCGGCAAGGGCGAAATGAATGAAGCGGCCCATCTTGCGCGCTTCTTTCTTCTCGATAAAGTCGTGCGGGTCGAAGCCCTTTACCTCAGCGGCAAAGCGGACGGAGTGACCCTCAAGCGGATACGCCGTGATCTCCGCCATGCCGCTCTTGCCCGCCATCAAGCTGTCCCACACGGCGGAAGCAGTATTACCGATGCCGCAGATCAACCCGATGCCCGTGACGACGACGCGCCGCGCGGGAATGGTCGTTACCGGTGCCACGTTTATTTTGCCTTTGCGTGTGCTTCGATGTAGTCGGTTGCGTCCTTCACGGTCTTGATCTTCTCCGCGTCCTCGTCCGGGATCTGGATGTCGAAGGCCGCTTCAAACTGCCTCACCAACTCGACGACGTCGAGCGAGTCCGCCCCCAGGTCCTCTTGGAACGACGCGCCGGGGGTAACCTCGGCTTCGTCTACCTGAAGCTGCTCCACGATGATGCTTTTTACCTTCTCGTCAACTGCTGCCATCTTCCGTTCTCCTCAGAACTATCGCGTAAGACGCGTGTGTGCTTCGTTCAGATGCGTGTACGTCGTGACCCGTGCCTGATGACGGGCAAATTGCAGCGCCTGCATCCGGCAAGCCGTAGACCAGTGTACAGACGTCAGAGCGCATAGACCAGAGACACGTCTGCTGGAAGCCTCAGTTTGTCTTCGCTTTTCCTACGCCGCAACGAGTACAGTATAGGGCATGTCCCCCATGCTGATTGGTGCTTTTGCGTTTTTGTTGGGAGCCGCGGCGTCGTTTGTTGTATTGCGTTTGCAGAACCGGACAGGCCAGGCGGTTGCAGACGAGCGCTTGCGAGCGTTCGAGAAAGAACTCCGTGGCATCAATGAAATCCATGCGGACGAGAAGCGCGCCAGGAGCGTCACCGAAGCCGAACTGAAGCAGGAACGTACCGCACATGGCAAGCTAAAGGAACTGATGGCTGCAACCGAAGCCAAAGCAGCCGCGGACGATGCCGCGGCAAACGCTCAAATAGCCAAGTTACTGCAGATTGAACAAAATCTTAAAGACTCGTTCGACGCGCTTGCGGGCAGGGCACTGGATGCGAGCGGCGCGAAACTGCTGGAACACGCCGAGGAGCGGTGGAAGGTGCACCAAGGCAAAGCAGAACATGACCTGAGCACCCGTCAGACGGCAATCGACGCCCTGCTAAAGCCAATCCAGGACTCGTTACAGACCCTTACGAAACACTCTCAGTCGCTGGAACTGTCGCGCGAGGGAGCCTACCAAGGCGTTCTGCGCGAATTGCAGGCCATTCACCAAAGCCATACATCGCTGAACAAAGAAACGGCGCAGCTTGTGCAGGCGCTCCGCTCGCCACGGGTGCGTGGACATTGGGGTGAGCTGCAGTTGAAGCGATGCATTGAGTTCGCCGGTATGGTGGAACACGCCTCCTTCCGCACACAAACCTCTGTCTCGGACGGCGAGCGCACGCTCCGCCCGGATGCCGAGATTTACCTGCCAAACCAGCGCACAATTGTGGTGGACGCAAAGACCCCGATGGAATCGTACCTGTCCGCGACGGTTGCGGCAGACGAGGGCGAGCGCTCGCGCCTGCTGCGTGCTCATGCGGCAAGTGTCAGACAACACATGAAGGACCTGGCCGCAAAAGCATACGCGAAACAATTCCGCGATTCACCCGATTTTGTCATCTGCTTTCTGCCAAGCGAGGTGCTATTTTCCTCCGCGTTGGAGCAGGATCCCTCATTGATTGAGTTTGGAGCCGCGCAGAACGTTCTGCTGGCCACACCCACCACCCTGATTGCGATGCTGAAGGCGATCGCGTGCGGCTGGCAGCAGGCCAGTGTCGCCGAAAACGCCCGCAAGATTCAGGAGGAAGCGACAAAAATCTACAGCAAGCTATGCGGCATGCAGCAAGACCTGAAGCAGCTGGGCGATCAACTCGGGCGAGCGTCCACGGCATACAACGCGGTGCTGGCGAAGGCGGAGGGCCAGGGCGGCATCTTTTCTGTTGGACGCCGGCTGCGTGAACTAAACATCGGCAACGAGGACCTGCCTGAACTCATTGAAAGAGATGTGCCACTGCGGCGGTTGACCGCCGACGATTGGCACCGTTCTCTGTCCCTTGCGGCAAGCGGAACAGAACGGTCCGCGCTCTAGTCTATTCTCAGTCGCCGCGTTGGCTAGATGCGGCCGGCGGCACGTAACAAATCGATCTCGGGATTCGTGAAGACGCGGGAGCGGATGTGGAAG
>CAXUBG010000302.1:0-2401 GCA_964249285.1 uncultured Terriglobus sp.
AATGCTGATAACACCCTCCAGCATCATCTCGCGCAGCATGACGTGTTCCTTGTGGCGGATTTTGAGCTTGCCGGCTGCGGGCAGGCAGAAGAGGTTGGAGAGAGCCACGCCGTAGATCGTCGCAACGAAGGCCACTGCGATACCTTTACCCACCTCGTCAATGTTATCCAGGTGCTGCATGACCTGAATGAGGCCGAGCACTGCTCCGATGATGCCGACCGTGGGAGCGAAGCCGCCGGCTGACTCAAACACCTGCGGGATTTTCTCTTCCATCTCGGACTTGTTATCGATCTCCAGTTGAAGGATTTTGCGGACCTCAGAAGATTCCGTTCCGTCCACCGCCAGCATAAGCCCTTGCTTTAGGAAGGGATCGCTGACTTTGCCCAGATCGCCGTCGAGCGAGACGATGCCGCTTTTGCGCGCCTTATTGGCGAACTCAACGATCTGGGTCAAAGTCTTTTCCGCGTCGGCGCCTTTGTGCATGAAAACGCCCATGACTCCTTTCAGCGCGGCGAGGAAGATGTTGAGTGGGAACTGCACCATGACCGCGCCAGCCGTTCCGCCTATTACGATCATGGCGGCGGTAAGCTGGGTGACCTGCGACATTTTGCCGCCCTCCATCATCATGGCACCAAGGATGGCCACCAGCGCCAGGATGATCCCGCCAATGCTTGCGATATCCATACGTGTTCTCTAGGTCCCTAAAAGGTTACGAGTGCGCGACACGGGTGGCATTGTGCGCTGTCAGCGCGGTCTCTGCTGAGGGCCATGCTTCATGCAGTACGGACGAACGGTACTGCAGGGTGCGGGTGAGGACGTCCGCACAAGTTTCGAGCACAACCAGCTTCTCTCCGGTGACAAGGGTCAGCGTTGTGTCTGGGATCGCTTCGACATGCTTGATGAGATCGCTGTTGACCAGCAGGGTGTGTCCATTCAGCCGGGTGAGTTCAATCATGTGAAATGTGTTTGCTCCAGCTATGTCATCGGCCGTGGAGAGGTTGGCGTGAGCTTAAAGAACGTGCACAAGGGACGGTGAAGAGTGTCGTTCACCATCACGCGAAGCGTTCCGATACCAAAGGTGTGGTCGAAAGACAAGTCCCGTTGCGTCCGAAGACAAAACAGAAGAAGTTTTTCTCATGTACCAAGCCGGGACGCCGATATGGGCTGTGAGCGCCAAGCAAACGGCGTAGCAGTCAACCTCACATCACGCTGAAAAGCAGGAGCGAACGCAAATGTCCCTTGGTGTACTCAATAACATCTCCGCAATCTATGCGCAGAACAACCTGAACACCACGCAGAATGCCCTATCGAAAACTCTGCAGCAGTTGTCTTCGGGTTCTCGCATCAACTCCGGCGCGGACGACGCTGCCGGTCTCGCCGTCGCAGATGGATTGGCCGCGAACGAAGCTGCGCTGGCGCAGTCCACGCAGAACGCAAGCAACGCTACCGGTCTGTTGCAGACAGCCGACGGCGCTCTTTCCCAAGTCACTTCGCTGCTGACCCGCGCTGTGACGCTGGCAACCGAAGCCGCTAACAGCACCCTGACCACAAGCCAGATTGGATCCGCGAATCAGGAGTATCAGAACATCCTGACGCAGATCGGCAACATCGGCTCCAAGACCAACTACAACGGTTCAGGCGTGTTCAGCGGTACGGCGAAGACCTTCTTCGTCTCGGACGGCACAACCTCCGGTTCCACGACCTACAGCGACACCGTTGGTGTTCTGACCACGGCAAGCATCGGCACGTCAGTGGCGGTTGGTACAACCGCTTCAGTTTCCCTTACCAATCCGACAACTCCCACCTCCAGTGTCGGTGCCAGCACCACCCTGACCCTCGGTGGGGCGACACACACTGTCTCTGGCAC
The DNA here is from genome assembly GCA_964249285.1 of uncultured Terriglobus sp. Classification (GTDB taxonomy): domain Bacteria; phylum Acidobacteriota; class Terriglobia; order Terriglobales; family Acidobacteriaceae; genus Terriglobus. Next base: position 1,868 of record CAXUBG010000302.1, read on the forward strand.
TCTGTCGCTGGCGGTTGCCGGTGGTACGGCGCATTCCATCATCGTCGCGGCTGGGACCACGTTGTCAGGGTTGGCGACTCAGATCAATGCTGACAGCACCTTCACGGGGTCCCCTAACAGCCTCGTGGCCTCATTCAACAGTTCAACAAACGTTCTGACGATCACCGGTCCTGCGGGTACAAGCAACACTATCTCCACAACGGGTACTTCTCTCACCGATACAACACCTGTTTCTGGTGTTGGCGCGGGTGTGGATTTCACAGCGGCCGGTGTCGCAACGCTGAGTGCAAGCTCCGCGCAGACTGTCCTTGCCGCACTCAACAGCGCCATTGGCGACGTTGATTACCAGCGCGGCGCGATTGGTGCCAACATCAACCAACTCTCGTCCGCGCAGTCGGTTGCGGCGAACGAGCAGACCAACCTTACGGCAGCCGAGGACAGCATCCGCGCCACGGATTACGGCCAGGCTGCCTCCAACTTGTCCAAGTACCAGGTGCTGAGCCAGACCGGTATCAGCGCTCTGGCCCAGGCCAA
>CAXUBG010000303.1:0-2401 GCA_964249285.1 uncultured Terriglobus sp.
GGAACTGGAAGGGGCGGCACATGATCGCGGTCGCTGGGGGTTCGCCAATGGCGTATGGTGCGGGCTTTGGCAGTGACGACGTGCGAGAGCGCATACGGCGCGAGACGGAGTTTTGACGTGGGCCTGATTGCCGGCGGTCTGCTGCTGATTGCGCTGTTTGCTTACACCTTCTGGCCGGAGCGTAATCCCTTTGTCCAGCGCGCGAATACCCGGATTGACTTCCTGCGGGAGCGGCGCGATGTGGTGTACGCGAACTTGCGCGATCTGAACTTCGAGTACAAGGCCGGCAAGTACCCGGAAGAGGATTATGCGGCGCAGCGGTCGATGCTGGAGGATGAAGCCGCTGGGCTGGTCTCTGAGATCGACACGCTGGAACGTGTATCGGTCTAAAGAACAAGAGCGAGCGCTAAGGGCGCGAAGGTTTGCGCAAAGGACGCAAGTGGCACGGCGGCTTCGCCGGGATTTCATTGCGCCTTCCTAGTACGATTCGCCCTTCGCGTGCTTCTCCTTCGCGTCCTTCGCGTTCCTCTTTGAGGAACATACGAAATGGTACTCTTGCGCAAGTACCCTACCATCCCAAGCGACTTACGAGGAGCCCGATGCCCCTGCGCCGCCTTTCCTTCATCGCCCTCGCGCTGTTCTTCAGCGCCGCTTTCACAATCTGCGCGCAGACGTATAAGCCACAGCGCGGCTCCGAGATCTTGTGGGACAAATGGGGTGTGCCGCATGTCTTCGCCATGAACACGCGGGACATGTTCTACCTCTACGGCTATGCGCAGGCGGAGGCGCATGGTGACTTGCTGATGCATGTGATGGCGGGCAGCCGGGGCAAATCGAGCGAGGTCTATGGTCCGGGCGATGACGACCGCAACCTGAAAACAGACCGCTGGGTGCTGCTGAACGAGGTGCCACAACGCGCAAAGGTGTGGCTAGCCGCGCAAACGCCGGAGTTCCGCGGCTACCTGGATGCATTTGCCGCCGGAATTAACGCGTACGGCAAGGCACATGGCGACAAGCTGAGTGCGGAGGCGCGGCAGGTGCTGCCCATCACAGCGTTGGACGTGATGCAGCACCAGGAACACTTCATCAACTATGAATTTGTCGCCAGCCGGACGCTGATGGAGCCGCGTGGAGGGGGAAACACAACGGCTTCGCTGGATTCTCCGTTCGCCGCGGACAACATGGACATGCAGGATGGCTCGAACGGGTGGGCGATTGCGCCGTCGCACACGACAAGCGGCAACGCCATGATGCTGATGAATCCGCACCTGTCGATGGGTGGAGAAACGACCTACTTTGAAGTGCAGCTCACCGCGCCGGGAATCAACCTGTATGGTGCATCGCAGGTTGGTTTGCCGGTGATGCGCTTCTGCTTTTCGGACTACCTCGCCATCACGAACACCGTGAACACCAACAATGGCGCGCTGCAATTCCGCATCACGGAGAAGGACGGCGGTTACCTCTACGACGGCATGGTCAAGAAGTTTGAAACGGCGCAGTATCCGTTTCGTGTGAAGCAGAAGGACGGCAGCTTAACGACGGAGATTGTGCAGGTACAGAAGACGGTGCATGGGCCGGTGGTGCGGCGCGAGAATGGGCAACCTGTCGCACTGTTGGTGGCTGGGTTGGATAGGCCGTTCTTCCTGGAGCAGTACTGGAAGATGGATACCGCGCACAGCTTTGCCGAGTACGAGGCGCAGCTAAAGCGGCTGGAAGTGCCGATGTACAACATCCTGTACGCGGACCGCAATGGGCATATTGAGTACCTGTTCAACGCCAACGTGCCACGGCGGACTGGGGATTGGGCGATGTGGTCAAAGCCGGTGGACGGCTCAGTGAGCAGCACGATGCCGCATGGCGTGTTGAGCTACGACGAACTGCCCAAGCAGGTGGACCCGGCGAGCGGCTATGTGCAGAACTCGAATGAACCGCCGTGGGACGCAGCCTGGCCGACGATGACGGACCGCGCAAAATACCCGGCATACATCTCCTCGTATTTCCCCTTGTTCCGGTCCGACCGTGCGCTGCGTATGTTGACGGAGGACGGCAAGATCAGCTTCGATTCCTTGCTGGAGAAGAAGTTCTCCACGCGCATGGAGATGGCGGACCGCGTTCTGCCCGACTTGATGAAAGCCGTGGACCAGTTTGGTTCGCCCCGCGCCAAACAGGCAGCGCTGGTTCTGAAGGAGTGGGACCGCCAGGCGGAGGCGGGGTCGCGCGGTGCGCTGCTGTTCTATACGTGGGCGCAGCACTTCATCGGGCCAAGCGTGGGGATGCTGACGCCGGAGTCGCAGAAGAACTGGGCCGTGCCGTACCGTGTCGACCAGCCGCTGACTACGCCGCGCGGTATCAAGGACCCAAAGGCTGCCGCGCAGATGCTGGACGATGCGGCAGCGGAGAC
>CAXUBG010000304.1:0-2399 GCA_964249285.1 uncultured Terriglobus sp.
GTGGATGACGGGGGAGCCAGTGGCGGGGGGCTTGGCCTGCGCGATTTGCGCGGTGGCGTTGGCGGTCTTCTGTCCGGCGGCGATGGTGGGCGACTTGGCCGGTGCTTCAGGTGGGATTTCGCCCCGCCAGTTGTTGATGCGCATGTCGCCGGAGACGGCACCGCCCGCCGGACGGTTGAGCGCAATGGCGTTGAAGAGCAGTTCCGTGGGTGTTACGCGCACGGATGCGCCGCCGTTGACGCCTGGAACGTTGACGTACTGGTCACGGTAGCCCACATTGTGCAGCTTGGCATCGCCAGCCAAGAGATACCCCTTGTCGCAATCGGGACTTGGCGGGAGCGCCTTGGTGTTGGCGGGGCTTTTACCAGGATTGTGGCGTTGCCAGAAACGCGGCTTTTTCTGTGCTTCCTGCGGAGTCAATGCGCAGGAGTGGCCAGAGATATCAAGATCGACTACGCCTGCGACCAGGCCTGGAAAGCCGCTGAGCACCGAGATCTGCGGGACTTCCACGTTGCCTTTTACGGCGACGTTCCAGACGGGGTCGTCGAAATTTTCGATGTGAGCGTTGGCGTCCAGGTGGGAGTATTTGCCTGTATCGAAGCGGAGGCTTTGCACCGCGATCAGCTTGCGGCCAATCTCGGCGTTTAGTTGCAGGCGCGATTGCGCCTGTGGCATGGTCTGCATTCGCGTGCGGAGATCGCTGATGCCGAGGTCGATGCCATAGTGGTCGAGCGGCCTGATGTAGCGCACGTCCACGCCGAGGTCGGCGGCAGCAAGGTCGAAAGGGATCGCTTTGTCGTTGAGAAGGGCAATGCCGTTGGCGAGTTCCACCTTCGATGCCTGCAGATCCAGCAAGGTGTCGAGCACCGGCTCGTTGCTCGTGCTCTTGGTTTTGGGGACGGGCTGATTCGTGGTGCCATCTTTGTTGATGATTAAGTGGATGGCGGGCCGGTCTACATGAAGCAGGGCCAGCGTGATGTACTTCATCGCGCCGGTAGAGTTGGTGGCGTGCGAGAACAGGCTCTTCAGCGTGATTCGCACGAGGATGCGATCAGCGGAAAGGTACGGCGCTTCGTCCGGCCCTTCAAGACCGTGGATGACAAGGCCGTCAGCTTCGACGGCAAGATGGAGCAGGTTGAACTGCACGCGGGCAAGATCGACCTTGCCGCCGGTCGCATCCTGCAACGTGGTGATGAGGGTCCCGCGAACGCGGTTCTGGAAGTCCTGCGTGGTGGAGTACACGCCCAGACCTGCCACCAGCAGGATCAGCAAGAGCAGGAGCGAACCCGCGATGTACGCGGCAATGCGCAGCCCGCGATGCCGGCTGGGCGGCCTGGGCGGCCTGGTTGGACCCTGGCTGTCCTGTGGCGCGCTGGCGTCGTGCAAGGCCATCAGGGTGCCTCCTGCCCTTGCTGCAGGATGCGGACACGTCCGGTGTCACGCAGCGAGTTGAGCCAGTCGTCCAGCATGGCGCTTACCTGTTGTTGCAACAGCAGTTCCTGGATGCGGTCGTGAACGGCTTCAAGCGGGGGCGCGGAGGCGTTCTGTTTCGTGTACTCCGGCAACATGGTGTTGGTGTAAAAGTCGCTGATCTGCTTGTCGGAGATGCGGACGGCGGAGCGAAAGCGCTGCTCGATGAAGCGGAGCACCTCGGCACGCTGGCGGAGCCGGTCGCGAAGTTCGTCCTCCGTGAAGCCGTTCGCAGTCAGAAAGGCCTTCCAGCCTGCGTCGCTGGCGCAATTGGCTTTCGCGCACTCCGGCAGGTCCTTGCGGAGGTCGGCCTCCTCCTTAGCCACCTGCGCATCCGTGACCGGTGCCTCCGGGAAGCCGGCCATCTGCTGCTGGATCAGCGTGCGGTTGATAACCCGGGTGATGGCCTGTTCACGCAGCGACTTGCCTTCCGCGTTGCCATAGGGGTAGAGCTTGGTAAAACGCTCCTCCTCTTCCACATCGCTTTCCAATACCAGATCGCCATTCACGGTGGCAACAATGCGGTCGATGATGTCTCCGCGTTCGGCGGGAAGCTTGTTGCTATCGGCCCGGACCTGCTGGTTTGTGGAGAGTTTGCCCTGTTCCTGAGGCGTTGGCGCGACCTGCTGCCCACAGGCGACGGCGCTGCACACTGCGGCGAACAGAGTCAATGCAACCTGGGGGCAGCGCGTCATCAGAAGCTCTGCCCGATGGAAAAGAAAAATTGGAAGTGGCTGTCCTGGCCCACATGGTGGGTGGGGACAGTTGCAGTGTAGTCGTCAATGACGGGATAGATCGGCGGGTTCAAGTTATAGCTCAGGTCCAGGCGAATGGGGCCAACGGGCGTGTTGTATCGCGCGCCAATGCGAAGCGCATGGGAGATGTAGGCGAAGTCGCACGTAACGACAGTGACGACCCCGGTGACCTGG
>CAXUBG010000305.1:0-664 GCA_964249285.1 uncultured Terriglobus sp.
GCCATGGGAGGTGCGAGCTGTGGCAAAGTTTCCGCGCGCCGCCGTGCGAAAATTAAAGTTGCGTAGCACCTCTGTCTTCATTAACTGTCCTTTCTCTGACAGCCATGTGCGCCTATTTATAGCGTACGTCGTTGGTGCAATGGCGGTCGGTCTTACCCCAAGAGCAGCCATAGAGACATACGATGCAAGGCGCTCCCGTCTGGAACGCATTCATGCTCTGATTGCGGAATGCGCTGTTTCCTTCCATGACATCTCATATGTCGCGCTTGACTCAAATGCTGCGTTACCCCGTTTTAACATGCCTTTCGAGTTAGGCATGGCAGTGAATGAGAGCTTCCATACAGATCACGGCTGTTATATCTTCGATAGCCGTCCCTATCAGGCGCTTGCAACGACAAGTGACCTAAACGGCCGTGAGATTCTTTCCCATAACGCAACGCCTGAGGATGTTCTGCGGTTGATTGCTGCGAACGTCGAGAGCCGCTCCAGCCTTATGCCGCCCGAAGAGATGCTCGACCTTTACAAGCGTACGATCATCAGCTTGTTCGGCAGACGCAGGAAAATTCGTGCGCGCGAATTCTTTACACCGCGAAGCTTTCAACTTCTTGTGGCTGCAGTTGGGGCGTCTATCTTATAACCCACATACAACAAGAAAGGCCGCGAT
>CAXUBG010000305.1:674-2386 GCA_964249285.1 uncultured Terriglobus sp.
AACTTCTTGCGAATTTGGATATAGAGAATGCCTTGAACTTCCCGGCAATGAAGTTACTTCAAGAAGGTGTAATTGCCTCTCTCCCGGCGCATTTTTCAGAAACGGGCCGCGAGGACATATTCTCTCCGGTGATGTTCGGGAGAGTTGTTACAACGGCGGTTGCCCTTAGGCCGAAGGTTACCTGACGAGGGATGCATACAACGAGAAAGGCCGCGATTGCTCGCGGCCCGTCCCACAAATTTCACTTAGTCTCAAGCGTAGCTCTTCGCCGTTTCAAAGCGCTTGTTCACTTCTTCCCAGTTCACGGTGTTCCACCAGTTGGCCAGGTACTCCGGCCGCTTGTTCTGGTATTTCAGGTAGTAGGCGTGCTCCCACACGTCGTTACCCAGGATGGGGTAGCTGCCCTGTGAGATGGGATTGTCCTGGTTCGGTGTCGTCACAATGGCAAGTTTGCCGCCCTTGAAGATGAGCCATCCCCAGCCGCTGCCGAACTGCTTGGCCGTGGTCTCGTTGAACTGCTTCTTGAACGCCTCGAAATCACCAAAGTCAGCCTTGATCTGTTCTCCAATGGCGCCGGCCGGGATGCCGCCTCCGCCCGGCTTCATAATCTGCCAGAACATGGTGTGATTCACGTGGCCGCCGCCATTATTGCGCACCACGGGACGAACATCCTCCGGCACCGCGTCCAGATTCTTGATCAGGTCTTCCGGCGTTTTGGAACCGAGCTCCGTGTGCTTCTCAATGGCGCCGTTCAGGTTGGTGACATAGGTTGCGTGATGTTTGTCGTGGTGCAGTTTCATCGTTGCTTCATCGATGAACGGCTCCAGTGCGTTGTACTCATAGGGCAGTGGCGGAAGTTCAAAAGGCACGGTCGATCTCCTGTCAGGGTGCTGGTGCAAAGCTCGGGCGGCACGGCCGTTTCGGGAGTCAGCCGTATTCCTCTGCTTGAGATGCAGAGCCGCTTCACACGGATGCGCTCGCATCGCACCGCAGGCCGGGTGACATCTGCCGCGACCGTGATGCACACTTGACTGCACCATGAACTTCCCGGAGACCGCATGAATGCCCTGACGGCAGCATACCGCTGGCTGAACGACCAAGGCCCGGCCTTTGGCGCGCCCGGCCTGGAGCCACGCTGGACCTCCAGCAAGAAGGACACGGTGTGCACGGCATACGCCGCCAGCAGCCGTATCTGGTTTACCGTCTCGCACGGCACCTTGAACGAAATCTACTACCCGACCATCGACCGGCCGCAGACGCGCGACATGGAGCTTCTGTTCTCGGATGGGGAGAGTTTCGTCCACGAAGAGAAGCGCGACTTTGAGTATGACTTTCACTACATCGACGACAATGCGCTCGCGGTCCGGGTCGTCGCCAGCGACTTGGACGGGCGCTACACGGTGACGAAAGAGTTCATCAGTGACCCGCATCACCCGGTCGTGCTGATGAACGTCAAGATCGCCGGCAACGAAGAGATCCTGTCCAAGCTGCACTGCTATGCGCTGCTGGCGCCGCATTTAGACGGCGGCGGCGCGGGCAACTCGGCACGCACGCTGGGCGTGGCCGGGCGGCGCAGCGTGCTTGCCTGGAAGCACGACACGGCACTGGCTTTTGGCGCGAGCTGCGGCTTCGCGCGCACCTCCTGCGGCTTTGTGGGGGTCAGCGACGGCTACCAGGACCTGACCGCGCACAACGGAATGCAGTGGCAGTAC
>CAXUBG010000306.1:0-2363 GCA_964249285.1 uncultured Terriglobus sp.
ACCGAAGAAGATGTTCTTGCCCTTGGGGTCGCTGTGGAACTTGGGCGATTCCTTGAAGATGGTCTTCGTGGAGGAGGTGAGGTCGGCCGCGCCGCCGATCAGTTCCGGCACGGTTTTGCCGATCGCTTCCAGAACCGTGCCGCCAGCGCTGCGGGTTGCCATCGGTTTATCCGCCGGGAACGGCTTCAGCTCCTTATTCCAGCCCTCGGGGAGCTCGCGCTTGATCACGCGGTCAAACTCTTTTGCCGCCTCAGGATGCGCTGCCTGGTACTTGGTGAAGAGTTCCGTCCAGGCCTCGCGCGCTTTCCTGCCGCGGTCCACCGCTTCGCGCCAATTGTTCAGGGCGGCCTCAGGCACGGCGAAGTCCTCATCCGGGTTGAAGCCGAAGAACTCCTTGGTCTTGCGCGTGGCGTCCTTGCCCAGCGCTTCTCCATGCACCTTGCTGGTGCCGGCCTTCGGCGAACCGTAGCCGATGATGGTGCGCACACGGATAAGCGACGGCTTTTCCGTTTCAAGCTTGGCGATGTTGATGGCCTGCTGCAGTTTTTTCAGGTCCTCGCCGTCGTCCACAAACTGCACATGCCAGCCGTAGGCGTTGAAGCGGTCGTCCACCTTCTCGGTAAAGCTGAGTTCGGTGGGGCCGTCAAGCGAGATCAGGTTGTCGTCGTAAAAGACAATCAGCTTGCCGAGCGCGAGGGTTCCGGCCAGCGAACACGCCTCGTGCGAGACACCCTCCATCATGTCGCCATCGCCCGCAATGACATAGGTGTGGTGGTTGACGATCTCCATATCAGGCTTGTTGTAAATGGCCGCCAGGTGCTTCTCGGCAATTGCCAGGCCGACGGACATGGCCAGCCCCTGACCCAGCGGTCCCGTGGTCACTTCCACACCGGGCGTGAAGCCGTACTCCGGGTGCCCCGGCGCCTTGCTGTGCCACTCGCGAAACTGCTTCAGATCGTCCAGCGACACGTCGTAGCCGGAGAGGAAGAGCGAGCCATACTGCAGCATGGACGCATGACCGTTCGACAGGACGAAGCGGTCGCGATTGGTCCACTGGAAGTCCTTCGGATCGTGCACCATGTTTTTGGTGAACAGGAGATACGCCAGCGGTGACAGCGCGATGGGCGCGCCCGGATGGCCGTTGGCGGCACGTTCAATCGCATCGACTGCCAGCAGCCGGAGTGTGTCAATGGACAGCTTGTCAAGATCGCTCATTCGTTCCTCTGCGTACTGGTTCCGCATCGTGTGGATGCGTCTTCTAAAGATTCGGCGCCGTGCTCCCCGGGAGCGTCAACACGTCTCGCCAGTGTACAAGCAGGCGGCGCTCCTGAGATGACGGCCCGGTTACGGCTGCTGCAGTTGGACCGTGAAGTTATGTCCGAGCCAGCGGTTTTCCGCAGGCCAGAAGAGTGTCAGTTCCAGCATTCCGGCGGCTCCGGACGGCAAAGGCAACTCCGCCGCGAACCCGGGATGTCCGATCAGCTTTGATTCGGTATGATGCGTGGTTTGCCAGGCATCGGCGCTCCACACCACCCGGAAACGCTCCTTGTCGAGCACCTGCAGCCGCTTACCCGCGGGCAGCACCTTGAGCGGACGCGCGACCTGGAAGAATTCGACCTCGCTCCGGAATGTCCGCTCGTCCCGGCGCACACCGTAGCGCTCCTCTACGACGGCGATGCGGTCAAAGACTTTGCCGTCCACGCAGGAGCGCAGCAGCTTGGTGTATTCCGCGTGCGCCCACACCAGCGGCTGCGCGGAGCCGGCGGACTGGCCGAAGTACAGGCCTAAATCCGGCATGTCCGCGTAGTCCCATACCTGCTCCGGCAACATGCCGCCCACAGAGGAGAACTGCTCCATGGCGCGCACCAACGGCGTCACGTCATGGCCGGCCGCGAGCTCGTAGTGCGCGCGTTCACCCGCCAGGATGGGCCACGCGCGGCCCTGCCCATAGCCCTCGTAGGGGCCGCCGTCCTTTCGCTGGCCGTAGCCGTCATGGTTGTAGCGCCGCCAGCAGCTACCGTAGGGCGTGTCAATTTTCAAAACATGGTCGATCACCTCCAGGCTATCGACGACGAGCGGATCGTCAGCCCGGCGGATGCCATAGCGCACCAGTTCCAGGAAGCCGCCGTCCACGATCTCGTTCGCGGCAAAATTGTAGCGTTCGCCGGGCGCACGGTTGGCGATGTTGTAGCGGCCTTCGCCGAAGTCGGGGTTGTAGAACGGCTCGCCCGGGGCAGGCGGCTGGATGCGGACGTAGTGCCGCTTCACGCCCGGCAGCAGAACACCATCGTTTGTCGTCGTCCACTCGTCCAGGTGCTCCTCAATCCAGTCCGCGTAACTTTCCAGAAACGCACCGAGTTGCG
>CAXUBG010000307.1:0-1237 GCA_964249285.1 uncultured Terriglobus sp.
CAGGCGCGCGGCCTCGCCGCCGGAGAGCGCTTCGGTCTTCTTGGTGCCCTCTTCGCCGCGAAAGAGCATCTGGCCCAGGATGCCGCGAATCTCCTCCGTGGACTTCTTCGGGTCGTAGCTGTGCAGCCACTCGGCCACGGTGGTGCCCTTCTGGATGGCGGCGGTGTGATCCTGCGCAAAGTACCCGATCTGCGCCTCGTGCCCCCATTTCACGTCGCCGTGCGTCCGGACAAAGTCGTTGTCCTGCACGTCCGGCACGCCGGAGAGCAGTGACTTGAGCATGGTCGTCTTGCCGGTGCCGTTGCGGCCCATCAGGATGACCTTGTCGCCGCGCATCAGGGCTGACGTGAACGGTTTGAAGACGGGACCGGTTGAGCCGTCCGGAGCGGGCGTGTCGTAGGTCTTGGTGACGCCGTTCACCTCTAAGACGTGCTTGCCGCTGGGGCGCAGCTGGTCGAAGCGGATGAATGGGCGCTGGATGTTGGAACGGGCAAGCTCCGTGGTGGCGAGACGCTCCACTTCCTTCTTACGGCTATTTACCTGGCTGGAGCGCGTGCCGGCGCTGAAGCGCGCGATGAAGTCGTTCAACTGTTCGATCTTCTTGGAGCGCTCTTCGTTCTGGCTTTCAATGCGGGTGCGGACGCTGACCTTTTGCATCACCATATCGTCGTAGCCGCCGGGATAGGTGATGATGGTCTGGTAATCGATGTCGGCGATGTGGGTGCAGACCGCGTTCAGGAAGTGGCGGTCGTGCGAGATGGTGATGAGCGTGCCGCGATAGCTCAACAGGAAATCCTGCAGCCAATGCACGGATTCGAGGTCGAGGTAGTTGGTCGGCTCGTCCAGCAGGAGGGCATCGGCGCTGCCGAAGAGCGCTTGCGCCAGAAGAACGCGGACTTTCTGGCCGCCCTGCAACTCGCTCATCTTGCGGCCGTGCACTTCGTCCGGAATGTCGAGGCCCTGCAGCAGGATGGCGGCATCGCTCTCAGCCTCATAGCCGTTCTCGTCGCCCACGATGCCTTCCAGCTCGCCCAGGCGCACGCCGTCGTCGTCGGTCAGATCGGCCTTGTTGTAGAGCGCCTCACGCTCCTCCATGGCGGCCCACAGCGGCGCGTTACCCATGATGACGGTGTCGATGACGCGGTAGGCGTCAAACTGGTACTGGTCCTGGCGCAGGATGCCCAGCTTGCGCGGACGAACGACGGTGCCCTTCTGCGCCTCCAGTTCGCCGGTGAGG
>CAXUBG010000307.1:1247-2352 GCA_964249285.1 uncultured Terriglobus sp.
GGACCTTCATAAAGGTGGATTTGCCGGCGCCGTTGGGACCGGTCAGGCCGTAGCGGCGGCCCGCGATGAATTGCGTGGATACATCCTCAAACAGGATCTTCGAGCCGTACCGCATGGTGACATTCGAAACTGAAATCATTCAGTCCCTATTTTCTCATGCAGCTTCCATGCGGCCTGCGGTTGAGCCGCACGGAAGCAGAAGTCATCGAACGCGCCTGCGAACGGCCCCTGCCGCAGCCAACAGCCCTGTGCTGAGCAGGGCCAGCGTTGAAGGCTCGGGCACGGGCGAGATCGTTCCCTGCACCTCTTCATTCAGCTGCTGTCCGCTTGCACTGGGGATCAGGGCGTCGGTGTCGCAGTCCACGCCGCAGCTCAGTTGGTATACGCCGGTGCTGCTTCCCGTGAGAATGCTGAAGAAGTATTCGATGGACGGGTTGCCGGCGTTGAAAATCGTCGCGCTCAGCGTTTGGGCGGCAGGCGTGTAGGTGGTGAGGCCGGGAACGGTAAAGGTGAAGTTCAGGCCGTCTGTTGTGTCCTGGAAGAGGAGATTGGCGGCTGTGAGGCTTGAATTTGGCGCAAAGGTTAGCGTGCCGGTCAGGGTGCCTTGATCGGGACTCGCATGAATGGTTGTTGTTGTGGTGTGGCCGGACACGGAATAGGTGCCGGCGGGCAGTGTGTCAGCGTGAGCAGAGGAGAACGCGGCGGACGCGACGAGAAGGGCGGGCAGAATCGTGATCAAGCGCATACTGGACCTCAGGAGAAGGTAGGAGAACCGGCCAAATGGCCGACGCCCACAGCCTACGCCCGCTTCGTGAAAGCGTAAAGTGTTTTTGTACAAGTGAAACCGATCTCTGCACCGGGTTGGTAGATGTACTGTGCCGCGTTGCTGCAGGTGGACGCTTCCGCTTAGTGACCTTCATACCATCGGTAGAGCCAGCGCGGTCTGGAGCGCATCACATGGACCAGATGGCACCTGTGAAATCGACGAAGAAGTCTGCTGAGAAAACCGCCGCCAAGCCGCTGACCCCCGCGCAGCAGGAGCGCGAAGAGAAGCGCAAGGCGAAGGAAAAGGCCGCGAAAAAACGGGCTGCGGTGAAGGCTGCGC
>CAXUBG010000308.1:0-2335 GCA_964249285.1 uncultured Terriglobus sp.
CGACTTCCACTTCCTTGACGCCGCCCTCACGAATTTTTTTGAGCAAGGACGTGGAGATCTTGCGGTTGGCGGCGACGATCTCGGCACCGTCCGTGCCGGTGATGGCCAGGGCTGGTTTGACGCCGGTCAGGTTGCTGGGCGTGCCTTCGGGCGATACGGACCAGTACATCTTGTTGTTGCGGATGTTGATGCTGTCGGCGTTGTAGAAGGTTTTGAGGATTTCCTCGTCGGTGCGCAGGCCAAGCGCGCGCAGAAAGATGGTGCCCAGGAACTTGCGCTTGCGGTCGATGCGGACGTAGAGGATGTTCTTCTGGTCGTACTCGAACTCGACCCAGGAGCCGCGATACGGGATGATCTTGCCAAGGAAGTAGCTGCGGTTGTTCGCCGTCTCAAAGAAGACGCCCGGGCTGCGGTGCAGCTGGGAGACGATGACACGCTCCGTGCCGTTGACGATGAAGGTGCCGTTGGCGGACATAAGCGGAATGTCGCCGAAGAAGACTTCCTGCTCCTTCATGTCACGCAGGGTCTTGACGCCTGTTTCGGGGTCCTTGTCGTAGATTTTGAGGCGGATGGTGACCTTGAGCGGGGCCGCGTACGTCATGCCGCGCTCTTCACATTCGGCCTGGTCGTATTTCAGTTGCAGGCCGACCGGATCGCCGCACTTGGTGCAGAAGTCAGGGGTATTTTTGTTGTAGGTACCGCAAAAATGGCAGAGCACGTCGCCCGGGTGGAAGGGGTCGGTGATGACCATGTGGCCGCAATTCATGCACGCGGTGCGAAGGTGGTTGAGACCCTTCATGTAGCCGCACTTGCATTCCCAGTTGCCGATGGAATAATCGACAAACTCGAGTTCCGACACATTGCGGAAGTCGGTGATGGGAAAAACGGAGGTGAAGACGGACTGGAGACCGTTGTCTTCGCGCTCCTGCGGCAGCTTGTCCATCTGCAGGAAGCGCTCGTAGGAGCGGCGCTGCACTTCAATCAGATTTGGAATCTGGATTGCTGTTGGGATCTTTGAGAAATCGAGGCGGCTGCGGAGCGCGCGCGTTTCATTGGTCGTTGCCATACGTTGTTGACTCCCCTTTGCGTGCCGAGGTCTCTGCTGAGCGGGTGCCGCAAACGTTGCGAGCACTGCTTTCAGAGCCGAAAGATGCCGTGTGGGCGGCTCGTCCGTGGGTGATATGCGCTTCATTGGTCTGCCGGTGTTCACCCTCGGTCGTGGGCTGAATGCCCGGTGGTTCGATTAAGCCTGTGTGTTGCCGGTGCTGCCGTGACATGCGAAACGGCTCACGGGGACAGGAGTTCCCGTGAGCGCAAGATCCGGCATTTGCACTGAATCAAGGTTGTTGTAAATATCTGCCGCCCATGCGAGGCCTGCCCGCCCCAGGGTTGCTGCCGCTCGTGACGCGAATGACACTGTGAACCTCCGCCGCCCGAAGCTCACAGTGACCGGCTCTTCAGTGAGCCGGAAAAATCTAATGTCGATGAGGGTGCCTGCCGCGCCGTTACGCAATCCCTACGCAGAGGTGCACCGTTCCACTACAGAGAATACTGTTTTTCACAGATGGATGCAAGTCGGACGCGACAAGGCGGCTCCCGGCGTGATACCAGGAGCCGCAGACGCACGCGTTACTTGATTTCGACCGTGGCAACGCCCTCGAACTTCTTGGCGATGGCTGCGGCATCGTCCTTGGAAATGTTCTCCTTGAGCGCCTTTGGAGCGCCGTCGACGAGGTCTTTGGCTTCTTTGAGGCCGAGAGCCGTGACCTCACGGACGGCCTTAATGGTGTTGATCTTGTTTGCTCCAGCATCCTTCAGGATGACGGTAAATTCTGTCTTCTCTTCGACCACGGGGGCTGCTGCCCCGCCGCCGGCTGCTGGTGCTGCCGCAACGGAAGCGGCTGCCGCTGACACGCCGAGGCGCGCTTCGAGCTTTTTGACGAGCTCTGACGCCTCAAGCAGGCTCAGGCTTACGATCTGGTCTTCCAACTGCTGCATGTCTGCCATGGTATTATCCTTTTCCTTCGAATCTTGGGTTACAACTTTGCGGTGCTGATTACTTCACCAGAACGCGTATCTGCTCTGGTTGCCCGATCTTCTCCAGGGTTTCCGATGCGCCCAGACCGCGCACCCCAGAGTTGACCGTGCGAAAGTTTGCCTATGCTGAGACGTCCGCACCCTCGGCGGGAGCTTCGGTCACAGCTGCTTCGGCTTGCGGTGAGGCACCTTCGGTATCCTCAGCTTTCGGCTCCGTTGCTTCCGTTGCGGCAGGCGTGGACGGCGTCGAAGGAGCGGAGGTGCCGGTAAACTTCTCCTGCTGCGCTGCCTGATCGAG
>CAXUBG010000309.1:0-2325 GCA_964249285.1 uncultured Terriglobus sp.
CAAAACAGCCCACGCCAACATGGTCGCCCACCTTGTACTTGGTCACGCCGCTTCCCACCGCAGTGACGACGCCCGCGATCTCGTGCCCGGGCACCATGGGAAAGATGCTGCCGCCCCACTCATCACGCGCTTGATGAATGTCAGAGTGGCAAATGCCGCAAAACTTGATTTCGATCGTCACGTCATGTTCGCGCGGCTCGCGGCGCTCAAAGGAGAAGGGTGCGAGAGGTGCTTTGGCCGACGACGCGGCATATCCGGATGCCTGTGGCATGTGTGTGCTCCTGAAGTTGGTCTGAGTGATCCTGCCGTGGGTCCCCGGTGGACATCGTTTGGATCCGAGGCACAAGACACCGGATTCCTTACACCGCCTGCGCGCTCCAAAGGCCCGCCACGCCAAAAAGGTACGGCTGCCACCGCGCCGCGGTAAACCCGGCCTCCCGCATCATGCCGCAAAACACATCCGGAGCAGGGAAGCGTTCCACGCTCGCCGGCAGATACGCATACGGCGCCGCACTGCCAGACAGCAGCCCGCCCACGCGCGGCAGCACATGCCTGAAGTACACGCGGTACGCGGATCCAAGCAGGCCCGGCGGCTCGCTGAAATCGAGAATGCCAATCGCGCCACCCGGCTTCAACACGCGCCGGATCTCCCGCAATCCAGCGCCGTAGTCCGCAAGATTGCGAAACCCAAACGCGCTCACCGCAAGATCCTGCGACCCGTCCGCCAGCGGCATGTGCAGTGCGTCCGCTTCGATAAACGTCACCGGCCTGCCCGCAAGCTTCACGCGTCCGCGCTCAATCATCTCGTGCGAAAAATCGATGGCCACAATGGCTTCCGGCCCCGCGGGACGCCTCCGCACAAGTGCCGCCGTCATATCCGCCGTCCCGCAGCACAGGTCCACAATGCGCGCCTCGGGCCGCTTCAACACCGCGTCAAAATGCCGCGCCGCACGGTGCCACCACACGTAATCCATCCCAAAACTCAGCAGGTGATTCAGCCGGTCATAGCGCGGCGCAATCTCGTCAAACATGCGCTGCACGGCCGCCGCCGCCTCTGCCTCGGTCTGCGCGGTATGGGTGCGCGCTCCAGCTGCCGGTTCGTTCACGCCCGCACCGCGTGCCGTAGCTGCATTTCCGCCAGCATCCCTTCCACCGCCGCTGTCAACTCCGCTTCAGTCACATCCCGCACGATCTCCGCCGCGCCAACACGCACCGGCAGGATTAACGAAAGCGTGCCGCCGCGACGCTTCTTGTCCCCGCCGGTCAGCGCCACCAGCTGCGCCGCGCCTGCCTCGAACGGCGGCAACGCAGTGCAGCGGTGGATCAACGCAGTGATCCGTTCCGCCGTTTCATCCGGCAGCACGCCGCGCCCTTGCGCCAGCCGCACCGCCGCAACCATGCCCCATCCAATCGCCTCGCCATGCAGCAGAGACGTGTAGCCCGTCGCGGCCTCGATCGCATGACCCACCGTATGGCCAAAGTTCAGGATCATGCGCGCACCCTGCTCGCGCTCATCCTCGCAAACCACTCCGGCCTTCATCCGCACGCTCGCCTCGACAACGTGCCGCAGCGCCGGGGCCTCTCCGGCCAGGATGCGGTCCATGTTGGCTTCCAAGTACGCGAACAGGTCCGCGTCACGAATCACACCTGCCTTCACGCTTTCCTGCAGACCCGCCCGCAGCTCGCGCGGCGGCAGCGTGGCGAGCGTATCGATATCAGCGAAGACTGCAAGCGGCTGATGGAAACTCCCCACCAGATTCTTACCCGCCGCCAGATTCACACCCGTCTTACCGCCAACGGAAGAATCCACCTGCGCCAGCAGCGTCGTCGGCACCTGCACAAACCGGATCCCGCGCATATAGACGGCCGCCAGGAATCCGGTGATGTCGCCGGTAACCCCGCCGCCCAGCGCAACCAGCAGACTTTCCCGGTCCGCGCCACCCGCCGCCAGTTCCTCGCACAACCGCTCTAGCGTGGTGAGGCGCTTATGCCGCTCACCCGCGGGGATGAGCAGCGTCTCGACCGGAATATTTCGGGCGGCAAAGCCCTCGCGAAGCGGCGCGGACCACAGGCGGTCGACATCCGGCGAGCTGACAAGAAAGACCCGCGACACGGTGCCTGCCAAAGCGAGCGCGCCCGCCGCCACCTGCGCCAGCAGCGCCTGCCCAACGTGCACCGAATAGCTCGCAGAAGCAGTCTGAACGCGAATCTCGCTCACGTGCTCATTATCGCAGGCGAACACTGAACGTTTGCATGGTGTTCTATACAGCAGCCCGCGGTATCTGTACTGCTCACTGCATTACGGCAACTACGCAAGGCATATAC
>CAXUBG010000310.1:0-1067 GCA_964249285.1 uncultured Terriglobus sp.
GATCGCACCCTGCACCTGAAACATATGTCCATGCGACTTCGGACCGCCGCCAAACCCATGCCGCCGAACCACGCCCGCGAACCCGCGACCCTTTGACGTGCCGACCACATCCACAAATCGATCGTTCTCGAAGATATCGACCAGCACACGATCCCCGGCCTTCATTCCGTCCGTGCCTTCCGCAAACGTCTCAAACGGAACTTCGCGAATCACCCGCACCGGCGGCACATTCGACTTCGCAAAGTGACCCGTCATCGCCTTATTCACCTTGCTCGCTTTTACGAAGTCCACATAGCCGATCTGCGCCGCGTCGTACCCGTCTTTAGCCAGAGTCTTCAACTGCGTAATGACGCACGGACCGGCCTTCAAAACCGTCACCGGATGCACATCGCCGCGCTCGTCGAAGATCTGCGTCATCCCGACTTTCCTGCCTAAAATCCCCGTTACAGACATAACACTTTCCTTTCCTCATCATGCCCGACTGGGCACTGTAGGCTGCTTCGCCGCTTACTTCTGAACCGTCTTGATCTCGACGTCTACGCCCGCCGGCAGATCGAGCTTCATCAGCGCGTCCACGGTCTGCTGCGTCGGCTCCAAGATATCGATCAGCCGCTTGTGCGTCCGGATCTCGAACGCCTCGCGCGACTTCTTGTCCACGTGCGGCGAGCGCAGAACACAATACTTGTTCTTTACCGTGGGTAGCGGAATCGGCCCCGCTACCTGTGCGCCCGTGCGCTTGGCGGTATCGACGATCTCTCCAGTGGAGGTGTCGAGCACACGATAATCATACGCCTTCAGGCGGATCCGAATACGTTGCTGTGCCATGGTGCAACTGCTTTCTGCGCTCGCGCGCGATACTCAAAGAACGGTTTGGGAGTGAGTGCCGGGCGTCATGCCTCTCGACGCGCCGGCAGCCCTCGAGTGAAGTCAGTGCCCAGTTCCAGCAAGCGTCGCTGGATCCTTGGGCCCTGGCCCTGTTACTTGATGATCTCCGCGATCGTGCCCGCGCCCACCGTGCGTCCACCTTCACGAATGGCAAACCGCAGGCCCTTTTCCATGGCGACCGG
>CAXUBG010000310.1:1077-2293 GCA_964249285.1 uncultured Terriglobus sp.
CACCCGGTAGTCATACGCCTTCAAGCGAATCCTGATTCTCTGTCCAGCCATATTCTTGCTCTTTTCCTGTAACTCAAAGATCTTTTGGAGTAACTGGCGGCGGTGAACTTCTACACCTACCGCCAGCCCTCACTGAGCAACTGCCTTACACTGCCGTTCCCTGCCGTTTACTGTTTCACACTGTCCTACTTGATGATCTCGCTAATGGTCCCCGCTCCGACGGTCCTTCCGCCTTCGCGGATGGCGAACCGGAGCCCCTTCTCCATGGCCACTGGCGTATGCAGCGTGATCTCCAGCGAGATGTTGTCTCCCGGCATGCACATCTCCGTGCCCGCCGGCAGCTTCGCCGACCCCGTCACGTCCGTGGTGCGGAAGTAAAACTGCGGCCGATAGCCGTTGAAGAACGGCGTATGCCGCCCGCCCTCTTCCTTCGATAGCACATACACCTCGCCCTTGAAGTCGGTGTGCGGCTTGATCGAGCCCGGCTTCGCCAGCACCATCCCGCGCTCCACGTCCTCCTTCGCAATGCCGCGCAGCAGCAGACCCGCGTTGTCGCCCGCCAGACCCTCGTCCAGCTGCTTCTTGAACATCTCCACGCCCGTGCACACCGTTGCCCGTGTCTCGCGGAACCCGACAATCTCACACGCTTCGCCCACCTTCACCTTGCCGCGCTCGATCCGGCCCGTGACCACCGTGCCGCGCCCCGAAATCGAAATGATGTCCTCGATCGGCATCAGGAACGGCAGATCCAACGCGCGCGCCGGCTGCGGAATGAACTTGTCCACCGCCTCCATCAGCTCGTCGATCTTCGCCTCCCACTGGGCCTCGCCGTTGAGAGCGCCAAGCGCGGAGCCGCGGATGATCGGAGTGTCGTCGCCGGGGTAATCGTACTTCGACAGCAGCTCACGAACCTCCATCTCCACCAGCTCGATCAACTCCTCGTCCTCCACCGCGTCGCACTTGTTCAGGAACACCACGATAAACGGAACGCCCACCTGCCGAGCCAGGAGCACGTGCTCCTTGGTCTGGGGCATCGGGCCGTCGGTCGCCGCCACCACCAGAATCGCGCCGTCCATCTGCGCCGCGCCCGTGATCATGTTCTTGATGTAGTCCGCGTGACCCGGGCAGTCCACATGCGCGTAGTGCCGGTTGGGCGTCTCGTACTCCACGTGCGAGGTCGCAATCGTGATCCCGCGCTCCCGCTCCTCGGGAGCGT
>CAXUBG010000311.1:0-2287 GCA_964249285.1 uncultured Terriglobus sp.
CCGCCTGCCGTGGAAGGTCGCTCTCGCGCAGGCGGTGACGTATCTCCGGGTTGCGCGCGAGCGTGCCTGTACCGGAGCATGGCGCGTCGCACAGAATGAGGTCGAATGGTGCGGCGAACGAATCGCCGGTCTGCGGTATCGTCATGTCTGACTGTACTGTGCGGACACGGGCTGTGGTGGGATTACGGTCCATGCGGCGTCGCAGACCGGTGAGGCGTTTCTCGCTGATGTCCGCCGCGATGATCTCTGCCTGTGGATGACGCAGGGCCAGGACGGCGGTTTTGCCACCGGGCGCGGCGCAGCAATCCAGAATGCGGCGTGGCGCGGCGACAGAGGCCGCGGCCAGTTCAGCGATGAGCCGGGAACCGTCGTCGATTTCGGGCACGGCGGGACCCGGCGCAAACAGGCCGTGCTGCGGAGGCTCGGCCTGATCGTACTCGGCTATGCGCCGGACCGCGGCTGCGCCAAAGTGCCTCCGCCACCTTGCAAGCAGCCAATCGGGGTGCGCCTGCTCGGCGGGAGTCAGGGCAACGCCGAGCGGTGTACGCGGCTTACCTTTCTCCGCCGGCATTCCGCGCAGCACACGGCGCAGGATCGCGTTCACCATGCCGGCCGCGTGCGGCGCGCCGTTGGCGCGGGTCAGCTCGACGCTTTCGTTCAAGGCAGCGTGCGCGGGAACCCGGTCCAGGTGCAGCAATTGAAAGAGACCGAGGCGCAAGGCCAGCAATGCTGCCGGATGCAGGTCTGCATCGGGCCGCTGCATAAGCGGGCGAAACACGGCATCCAACTGCAACTGCCAGCGCAGCGTACCCAGCACAAGGGTGGTGGTCAAATTGCGGTCCTCGGGCGAGAGCGCGTTTACAGGAGCCGCGTGCAGCAGGTCGTCCGAGTGCACGGCGCTGGCGGCCACGCGGCTCAGGATATGGAATGCGGCCATGCGCGCCGGTGCGATGGTCGCCTGAGCGCCCGTCTGTTGCCGCGGTGGACGTGGCGTCATCACCGGCCCAGCACTTCCCCACTCACCAGCTGAAAACCTCGCAGGAACTCATCGGCCGGCATGCGCTTCTTTCCCTCAAGCTGCACGTGGTCAAATGCAAGGGTGCTGCCTTCACCGCAGGCCACCATCAATCCGCCGGGACGGAGCAGGATGCTGCCCGGGTTGGCGTTCGTATTCTCCTGCGCGATGTGCATCGCATGCACCAGCAGCTTCTTGCCACGCAAGGTGGTGAATGTTCCCGGCCAAGGCTGAAAGCCGCGATAACGCTCATCGATCGCGCGCGCGGTGCGTTGGAAATCAATGCGGCCGTCGTCCCGCGTGAGAATAGGCGCGAGCGTGGCCTTGTCGTCGTCCTGCGCTTCCGGTTCGACGGTTCCCTCTGCAAGCCCAGCCAGGGTCTCCACCATCAGATCCGCACCCACCTGTGCCAGGGTGACGAACAGCTCCGGCGCGGTGGTGCTGCTTGTGATGGGGACGGAGTGTTTCAGCAGCATCGGCCCGGTATCCAGGCCGGCGTCAAGCCGCATGGTGGTCACGCCCGTTTCGGTGTCGCCACTGGCGATTGCCCACTGGATGGGTGCTGCACCCCGCCAGCGTGGCAGCAGCGACGCGTGTCCGTTGATGCAGCCGAATGGTGGCAGGTCCAGCATCCATCGCGGCAGGATTCGCCCATAGGCAACCACGATGATGGCGTCCGGCTGGAGAGCCGCCAATTGCGTTTGAAGGGCTTTGTTGTGCTTCAGCTTGTCCGGTTGCACTACCGCGATGCCCAGAGCCTGCGCCTTCGACTTCACCGGCGTGGGATGAACGTCGCCCGCGCGACCCACCGGTTTGTCGGGTTGCGAAAGGACCAGCAGGACTTCATGTCCGGCAGCCAGGAGTGCTTCCAGGGTCGGCACCGCGAACTGTGGCGTCCCGCAGAAGATCACACGCATGGAAACAGCATACGAGCGTCTACCATTCACCGTTCTTTTGCAGCTTGCGTATTTTGCGCAGGATCAGATCGCGCTTGAGGCGGGAGAGCCGGTCAATGAACAAAACGCCGTCGAGGTGATCGTTCTCATGCTGAAAGGCGCGCGCCAACAGTTCATCGCCTTCAATCTCAAACCAGGCACCGCTTGTGTCCTGCGCGCGCACCTTGACGTGAAATGCGCGGCTCACCTTGTCTCGAATCTCCGGCAGCGACAGGCATCCCTCTTCCTCCACCTGTTTGCCTTCTTTCTCGAGGATTTCAGGATTGATCAACACCAGCTTCTGCGCTGGATCCTTGCCAAGGGAGGTGTCCACGAT
>CAXUBG010000312.1:0-2275 GCA_964249285.1 uncultured Terriglobus sp.
GGGCAGCATCTGCCCGCAGGAGCAACAGAATGGCCTATACTCTCCACGCTGATGTGCTGAAGTTCGCCACCAAGGAACAGACCGTTGCGACGGAGCTGGATGACATTGACGGATTGGCGCGGAACTACCGGCCGCGCCTCTTGCGCTTTGTCATGGCATCGATCCGCGACGAGGATCTGGCCGACATCATAGTGCAAGACACCCTGCTGAAGGCCTACCGCAATCGCGCCGGGTTTCGCGGCGACTGCAGCCTGAACACCTGGCTCACCGGCATTGCGGTCAACCTGATCCGCGATCACGCGCGGACCCAGAAGTTCAAGTTCTGGCGCAAGGCGCAGGCCACCGCCGTGGATGCCACCGACATGGCGAATCACCTGCGCAGCGATGGATCGTCGCCGGAGCGGGCGCTGCTGGCGCGGGAGCAGGCGGTCCAGGTGCAGGACGCCATGGCGTCACTTTCGCCCAACCAGCGCACCGCGTTCGTCCTCCGCTTCATCGAAGAGATGGAACTGCCGGAGATCGCCGATGCCATGAGTATGCCGGTGAACACCGTCAAAACACATTTGCACCGTGCGGTAAAATCCGTGCGTGCCACTATCGGAGGAGGCCGCGTATGACACCGCTGACCGACGAACAATTGTGTGAGGAGCTGCTGGCACCGTCCGGCTCCGGCGACCCGGAAGCGGCGGCACTGCGTTCGGCCCTGGGCAGCTACCGGGCGGAAACGTTGCAGTGGGCGGAGCGCCGCTCGGCAACGCAGTCCTCCCTCGCGGCCAGAGCGCGGCAGGCGGAACGTTGGGCGGCACTGCCCCGCTGGTCCCTCGCGACGATCGCGGTCGTCACCATCGCGGCTGGCGTGGCCCATGTCTCGCAGGACCGGGACGGCAGCGCTTCCATGTCCGCGCCGGTTCAGGCCGCGCAGCCGGCCCGCTCGTCCGCTGAAGACATCGCGGCGGACAATCAGCTGTTGAATTCCATCAACGCGGAACTTGACTATCACGGCCGTTCCCCGGTGGATGCGTTCAACCTGAAGCACGAGGGCACGCCCGGGAGCAACCCAGAAGAATAATTCACCGCACTGAGATACTTTGTCTTGATCCACTTTGCTCCAATCCGTTTCCTGCTGGTCCTTTCGCTGCTGTGCGGTGCAAGTACCGTTGCGCGCGCCCAGCGCGGCGGCGGCATGGGCGGTGGAGGCATGGGTTCGGGTGGCGGCATGGGACACGGTGGACCGGCCGGCATGCCCGGACCGGATCGTAGCGGTCTGCGTCTGCCAGGCATTTCCGAAGGCAGCATCCCACGCAGTTCGCCGCCGCCCAGCAGCGGCAATGCGCCGAACAGCAGTATGCGTGGCGGCCTGCAGCTTGGTCCGCCAGGACGCTGGTGGGACGATAAGAAATTCGCCAAGTCACTCGGCCTCAACGGCGATCAGCAGAAGCGGATGGACGGCGTCTTCAGCCAGAACCGTGACGCCCTTCTCTCCCGCTACGAGAACCTGCAACGGGCGGAGTCGCGGCTGGAAGCGCTGACGCGGACGGACAAGCCGTCAGAGTCCGCGTTGTTCGCGGAGATCGATCACGTGGCCCAGGCGCGGGCAGACCTGGAAAAGGTCAACACGCACATGCTGCTGCAACTGCGCGACGAAATGACCCCGGCACAGATCGGCAAGCTGGACGACCACCGCTGATCCCACCAAAGAAAGACCGCTGCTGACAGACTGCTGACACCACGCTGTCAGCAGCCCTCTCCTAACATCCTCCATAGCTGGCACGCCGCAAAGGGTTGCCGCACAAGGAGAGGGTGATGAGTGAAGAAGCAGTGAAGCAGATCCCGAAGGGCGGCCTGACATGGTTCGAAATCCCAACCGGCGATATCCAGCGCGCGGCGGCATTTTTCCGGGCCGTCCTTGCCGCACCGCTGATCGACGTCAGCCACGATGAACCGATGTACATGTTTCCCAGTTCCGGCGGTGACGTCACCGGAGCCATCGTCCAGCGAACCGGGCCGGGTGCGATGAGTCCCAGCGCCACCGGCACCATCGTCTATCTGCGCGTGGAAGGTACGCTGCACGACGCCATGGCGCGTGTGGAACCGGCGGGCGGTGCGCTGGTGTCGCCCGTGCTCACCGCGCCTGGTGTCGCGGGTACCTTCTGCATCGTGCGGGATACTGAGGGTAACCACGTCGGTCTCCATGCGCAATCGTGATGTGGCACGGATGGCAGTAGCATGGCAGCAGCATGCGGCGTGCTGACCGGCTCTTCAGAATCGTGAGTCT
>CAXUBG010000313.1:0-2237 GCA_964249285.1 uncultured Terriglobus sp.
GGCGCGGTGCTGATTGCCAAGCTGACGCTGGGTGCGCTGGCACAGGGCGATGTCTGGTTTGGCGGACGCACGCGCAACCCATGGAATCCGTCGCAGGGCTCGAGCGGGTCGTCGGCTGGACCAGCGTCGGCCGTCGCCGCGGGCTGCTGCGGCTTTGCTATCGGCTCGGAGACGCTGGGCTCCATCTCGTCGCCCAGCACACGCTGCGGCGTTACCGGCTACCGGCCCACGTTCGGCTTCGTGCCGCGCACCGGGGCGATGGCGCTGAGCTGGTCCATGGACAAGCTCGGCCCCATCTGCCGCAGCGTGGAAGACGCCGCGCTGGTCATGCAGGTGATCCACGGACCGGACGGCAAGGACGCGTCGGTGCGTTCCGCCAGCTTTGAATGGGTGCGGCAGGCCGATGTAAACGCCTTTCGCGTGGGCTACCTGGAAGCCGCCTTCGCCGAACCCGTTTTGCGCACACCCGACGCCGGTGCGGAGAAGCCTGAAACCGAGGCCGCGCGCCGCACGTCCGCCGAGCAGCGGCAGCGCGCCTTTGAGCGGCAGCGGTACGACAGCCGCTACGACCGCGCCACGCTGGACGTGCTGCGCGGCATGGGTATGACCCTGATTCCGGTTAAGCTGCCGGATTTTCCGTATGGTTCGGTCACGCCGGTACTCAGCGTGGAGGCGGCGGCCGCCTTCGACGAGATCACGCGGAATGGCCGCATCAACCTGCTGACGGCGCAGGAGCCGGGCGACTGGCCCAACACCTTTCGCACGGCACGGCTCTACAGCGGCGTGGACTACGTGCAGGCGATGCGGGCGCGTTCTGTCCTGATCGGGAAAATGGCCGAACTGTTCCAGACAGTGGATGTGATCGTGACGCCGAGCGGCGGCCCGCAACTCCCCGCGACGAACCTGAGCGGCCACCCGGCAGTTATCGTTCCCAACGGACTGCGCGGCAAAGACGCTCCCGTGCCGCAGGACACCGCCGAGGGTGCCCGTTTCAACGCGGGTGGACCGGGAACGCCGGTGAGCATTACTTTTCTGGGACAGCTGTATGACGACGCCCGCTTACTTGCATTTGCGCGGCTGTATCAGGAAAAGACAGGATTTCACCGGGTACATCCGGCGGTGTAGCGCGACATTAGTAAAGCCCCGCGGGTTGCCTCTCTCGCGACTTAGACGGGAACGAGCGCCCCGTAAGTGCCGCAGTAAGAATTTTTTGTAAAAGGGATGACGTTTCTGTATCTGGAAGCGTATAACTCAATGCGCGACGACGTTTCAATTGCAGTGGGACTTCGCCAGCTACATCGCACCACGGAGAAGTCGTTATGAAACATCGTTTGATCCCGGCGGTTGTTCTTGCCGCCTGCACGTTCGCTCCCCTGGCATCGTATGCCGCACCTGCTGAGAATTACACCAACGTTTCGCAGGCAAAGGGACCGCTCGTCAAAGTGACACTCAAAAATCGCAGCACGGCAGCACAAACCTTGACCATCGAAGGCAAAACCGTAACCTTGGCCGCCAACGAAGAGTACAAGCTGGCAGCTCCGGCAGGCACGCAGGTCTTCGGTTCCGATAACACGGTCAAGCTGACGATTGTCAAGGAGTACAACGGCGCGGTCTGCTCTTTCCGGTAGACGGCACCGTCTCGTTTCAAGACACACACATTTCCGCCTGATCACTTAGCAGCGAGCTAGAGAAAAGAGCGGGAATCAAGCTGGATAAGGGCAGGCGCTGCAATCGCCTGCCCTATCCTTTTCACGCCCGCTTCCTCATCCTCCGCGAGCTTATGCTTCAGGTATGGCGTTACGTACTCTTTGTGTCTTTTGCGCGTCCGCGGATGGGGCCAACCCCGCCTACCGGACCGCAGCGGCTGAACTTGGGCAAGCGTTGGCACGGCGCGGCATCGGCATGGTATACGGCGGTGCCAAAGCGGGCCTCATGGGCGCGGTTGCGGATGCGGCGCTGGCCGGTGGGGGCCGGGTCATCGGTGTCATTCCCCACGTATTAGTAGACATGGAAGTCTCGCACCGGGGATGCACCGAGTTGCATGTGGTAGACACCATGCACACCCGCAAGGCGCTCATGGGTGAGCGTGCGGACGCCTTCCTGATCCTGCCGGGCGGTTACGGCACGCTGGAAGAACTGTTCGAGGTATTGGCGTGGCAGACGCTGCGCCTCCACAACAAACCCATTTGCCTCCTGAACACCGCCGGTTTCTATGACGGCCTGATCCGGTTCCTGGA
>CAXUBG010000314.1:0-2201 GCA_964249285.1 uncultured Terriglobus sp.
GGCGACAGCACCTTCATGGGCATCCGCCGCTTCTTTCGCTCGCTGGATGACAAGAAGTACAAGCTGCATGTCCGTGTCTTCCTGGCCAAGTACCGCGGCTATGCACCCTGCCCGGACTGCCGCGGCCAGCGCCTCCGCGCGGAAGCCCGTGCCGTGCTGCTGAACGAGCGCAACATCTGCGAAGCCGCTGGCATGACCATCACGGCAGCGCAGCAGTTTTTCGATGCCCTGAACCTGTCGCCAGCGCAGATGGAGATTGCAGGCAAAATCCTGGAAGAAGTGCGGCAGCGTATTGGATTTCTGGAGCAGGTGGGCCTGGAGTACCTGACGCTTGACCGGCTCTCATCCACGTTGAGCGGCGGCGAGTCGCAGCGCATCCAGTTGGCCACGTCGCTCGGCTCGCGGCTGGTGGGCGCGCTGTATGTGCTGGACGAGCCATCCATCGGCCTGCACTCGCGCGACACCGCGAAGCTGGTGCGCATCATGCATGAGCTGCGCGACCTGGGCAACACCATCCTCGTCGTCGAGCATGATCCGGATGTGATCAATGCGGCGGACCGGCTCATCGATCTCGGACCCGGCGCGGGCGAGCTTGGCGGCAAGCTGCTGGCCAGCGGCACCGTGGAAGAAGTTAAGAAGGATAACAATTCCATCACCGGACGGTATCTTTCCGGCCGCACGCGCATTCCGGTGCCGGTGGACCGCCGTGAGCCAACCCGCGAATCGCTCAAGCTGACCGGCGCGCGCATCCACAATCTGCGCGGCGTCGACCTGGAGATTCCGTTAGGCATGTTAACCGTCGTCACCGGCGTCAGCGGCTCCGGCAAGTCGACGGTCGTGCACCAGGTGCTCTACCGCGCGCTGCAGCACGCGCTGGGTGTCGAGGGCGCCAGCGGCGATGTCGCGCAGCTCTACCGTGAACTGCACGGCACGCATTTCCTGCGCGAAGTCGTCCTGGTCGATCAGTCGCCCATTGGGCGCACGCCGCGCTCCAACCCAGTGACCTACATCAAGGCGTTCGACGCGATTCGCGAGCTGTTTGCCGCGCAGCCTGACGCCAGGCGCAAGAACTACACAGCCGGATCGTTCAGCTTCAATGTGCCCGGCGGCCGCTGCGACACCTGCGAAGGCGACGGCACAGTCACCGTTGAAATGCAGTTCCTCGCCGACATCGAGCTGCCCTGCGAGGAATGCCATGCAACCCGCTACAAGGCTGGCATCTTGGAAGTGAAGTACAAGAACCGCAACATCCACGATGTCCTCAACATGACGGTCAAGGATGCCGTGCACTATTTCGCCGGCAACCCCAAGATTGTGGAACGCCTCCAGGTGCTGGACGAAGTCGGCCTGGGATACGTTCGGCTCGGGCAATCGGCAACCACGCTCAGCGGCGGCGAGGCGCAGCGTGTCAAGCTGGCATCGCACCTGGCGAACATCCGCGGCAGCGGCGCGCGTGGGACGGTGACAAAGGCGGCCAGCCGGGTGCTGTACATCCTCGACGAGCCGACCACCGGCCTTCATTTTGCCGATGTCGCCACGCTGCTGCAAGCGTTTCGCAAGCTGATTGAGGGTGGCGGGTCGCTCCTCGTGATTGAGCACAACATGGATGTGATCAAGTCGGCGGATTGGGTCATCGACATGGGACCGGAGGGTGGCTCGGGCGGTGGTCAGGTTGTCGCCGTGGGAACGCCGGAAGAGATTGCGCGGGTGCCCGCGTCGTACACCGGCCAGTGGCTGCGTCCGGTGCTGGAGGCGGCGCTCTCGTGAGAGTGCCCGTTGGCTTTCGTCCCACATGTCTGCGGCGTGCCGGCCACCGGCTGCTCACGTTGGCTGCCGTGCTGGTGCTGAGCGCCCCGGCTTCAGCGCAGGTGCAGCTGCCGCCGGGAACAAGTTCCTCCGTGCCGGATGCAGAGCGCCCGGCCGTAGCCTCTGCTGAAGCGGGTCAGTTGCAACGGGCTGAGGAGGCAATCAGCGCGGGCAAGTATGCCGGGGCCGTCGCCCTGCTGCAGCCGCTGGCAACGGGTGCGCAGAAGAATGAGCGCGTCTTCTTTGATCTGGGATTCGCGCAGGACGCGCTGGACCATGATGCTGAGGCACAGGCGGCATATCGCGCGGCGCTGTCATTGGACGCGAACGATGCCGAGGCGCGCGTATCGCTGGGCCTGCTGCTGGCACGCGGGACGGATCGCACGGGTGCAGAG
>CAXUBG010000315.1:0-2200 GCA_964249285.1 uncultured Terriglobus sp.
GATGACGTGCTTGCAGCGCAAGAAGGGTTTGTGCGGCATCTTGTCTTTGACTTGTTCGAGTTGGTCGAGGCGTGCTTCGCCCAGATCCGCAACGTGAGGGAAGTGCTCGCGAAGGACGGCCTGTCCTCGTTCGAGCTCGTCGCGGCGGGTGCGGTACTCCCCGGTTGCGACGGAGTGCTTCACCAGGGAATTGGCGATGACGACGCTGCACTTCGCCAGCTGGCCGGTGTTCATGGGCAGGAGATCGTAGCTGAGGTCGCGTGTGTTCAGCAGAAGAGCGTGCCCGGCGGTTGCGGCGGTGACGACGAACTGATCCATGATGCCGCAGGGCGAGCCGACATAGTTGTTTTCCGCGCGCTGGCACAGCAGGGCGATGTCCGGCGCGGAGAGTTGCGCGCCCGCGTGGGCGAGCAGCGCGACCGCCAT
Source organism: uncultured Terriglobus sp. (assembly GCA_964249285.1). GTDB lineage: Bacteria > Acidobacteriota > Terriglobia > Terriglobales > Acidobacteriaceae > Terriglobus. The sequence continues at coordinate 427 of CAXUBG010000315.1, forward strand.
GGCGACTTCAATCGACGCGGATGAACTGAGGCCTGCGCTCAACGGCACATCGCCGGAGAAGTGCATGGCAAAGGGCGGGACTGCGATTCCCAGCGCGAGTATTTCACGCAGGACGCCAACCGGGTAGTCGCTCCAGTCGCCGACGGCCATTTCGGTGGATTGGACTGTTTCGTCACGCGTTCCCGGGGCATCCGCCGAGGTGAAACGATAGCCGTTTTGGGCTGGCGCGATCTCCGCTGTTGTGGCGAAGGGGATTGCCATCGGCAGCACAAGACCGCCGGTGTAATCGGTGTGCTCGCCGATGAGGTTGACGCGGCCTGGCGCGGAGAATTGCCGCAGGCCTTCGTTCATGTTTTCCAAGCGCCCATCCTCCTTGCGCGCGACGTGTTCATCGTACGCCGTTTGTGCAAAGTGCGGCATGGCTGCGGTATGCTTGCTGCGCACCGCACGTGGACACCTTAGGAGCCTATCCGTATGCGCCGTTTCGTACTTTCGCTGCTCGCACTCGCTTCACTGTCTCCGCTTGCGCCTGCGCAGAGGGCGGCCTCCACGGCACTGGCGCAGACGCCGCCGATGGGCTGGAACTCCTGGAACTGGTTTGCCGGCAAGGTGACGCAGGACGATGTGAAGCAGGCGGCCGACCTGATGGTATCCTCGGGGATGCGGGACGCGGGATACATCTACGTCAACATTGACGACACGTGGGAAGGCAAGCGCGACGCCAGCGGCGTTCTGCATACGAACGAGAAGTTCCCGGACATGAAGGCTCTTGCGGATTACGTGCACAGCAAGGGCATGAAGCTGGGCATCTACAGCTCGCCCGGCGACCTGACCTGCGCCAAGTTCGAGGGCAGCATTGGCCACGAGCAGCAAGACGCCGATCAGTATGCCGCGTGGGGCATTGATTATCTGAAGTATGACCTCTGCGGCTTCCGCAAGAAGATGCAGGCCGACGCTCCGGGCGACAGCGCCGAGGCCAAGACGCAGCAGGACAAAATGATGCGCGATGCCTACATGAAAATGCATCAGGCGCTGCTGAAGACGGGCCGTCCCATTGTCTACAGCCTGTGCCAGTATGGCTACGATTCGGTGTGGCAGTGGGGTCCGGAGGTGGGCGCGAATCTGTGGCGCACGACGGGCGACATCAGTGCAAACTTTGGCAGCATGGCGTTGATCGCGCAAACGCAGATCGGGATCCAGAAGTACGCCGGCCCTGGCCACTGGAACGACCCGGACATGCTGGAGGTAGGCAACGGCAAGATGACGCCCGACGAGAACCGCACGCACATGGGCATCTGGGCCATGCTGGCCGCGCCGCTGCTGGCCGGCAATAACCTGACGCAGCAGACACCGGAAGTCACGGCCGTTTTGCTGAACAAGGAAGTGAATGCCAGCGATCAGGACGCGCTGGGCAAGGGTGCCGAGCGCGTGTACCAGGAGGGTCCCGTGCAGATCTGGTCACGCCCGCTGGCCGACGGGGGCCATGCGGTTGCAGTCATCAACTTCGGCGAGGATTACACGTTCCTGCGCGGCATCAGCCCGCACCTGAAGGAAGCGGGGATCCGCAACGGAGCAAAGGCGCGCGATGTGTGGGCCGCGAAAGACCTGGCCAGCGTGGACGACACCTACAACGTTGGGTTGAAGCGGCATGAGATGCTGCTGCTGCGGTTTGGGAAGTGAGCACTAAGCCCAAGACGTGCCGCCTATAGGATAGAGGCTATCGCCATGCCTCGTTTGCAGAATCAGACCGCTACTCCGGACGCCACGCAGTTTC
>CAXUBG010000316.1:0-2191 GCA_964249285.1 uncultured Terriglobus sp.
CAATACGCTGGCGCCGGTCGTCACGGTGGAACTGAATGTGCTGGCCGGCGGCGATGAGACGCCCGCCGGGTTTCCCGGAACGGCGCACGCGCTGGAGCATATGGCCTTTCGCGGCTGCACCGGCATGACAGCAGACCAGACGGCGGCCATCTACGCGCGGCTGGGCGGCGACAACAACGCCGACACCCAACAGAACATTACCCAGTTTTACGCCACCGTTCCTGCAACCGATGTCGATGTCGCTCTCCGGGCGCAGGCCGCGTGCATGCAGGGCATTGACAACAGCGACAAGGAGTGGGATCAGGAGCGCGGCGCGATTACCCAGGAGGTGCAGCGCGATCTCTCCAGCCCCACCTACAAGATGATCTCGCGCCTGCAGGAAGACATGTTCGCCGGCACGCCATATGCGCATGATGCGCTCGGAACAAAGGAGTCATTCGAGAAGACGACGGGCGCGGTCCTTCGCGACTACTACGATAAGTGGTATTCCCCCTCAAATTGCATCCTGGTCATCGTGGGCGATGTGGATCCGGCGGCAACAATGGCGCGGGTGCGTGAGATGTTCGCCGCCATTCCAAAGCGCGCCGTTCCGCAGCGCCCCGGGGTGACACTCGGAGCGGTCAAGAGCGACACCTTCACCATTCCCAGTAACCTGCCGTACACGCTCGCGGTCATCGGATACCGTTTGCCGGGAACCGATTCCAAGGACTATGCCGCGGTACAGGTGCTCGCCGATGTGCTCAGCAGCCAACGCGGTGAGTTATACGCCATGGTCCCGGCAGGCAAGGCACTGGGCACGCAATTCGGCGTAGCGGCGGAAAATAGGCAAGCAAGCCTCGGCTTTGGCCTGGTCGCCGTGCCATCTGAGGCCGACGCCTCCGGTGCCCTCAAGGAAATGCGCGGCATACTCGAGGGTTACGCGCAAAACGGGGTACCCGCCGACCTGGGCGAAGCCTCTAAGCGCAGTGAACTGACAGAAGCGCAATTCCGCAGAACCTCCATCCCGGGCCTGGCAAGCGTATGGTCGGAGGCGCTGGCCGCGCGCGGGCGCAACTCACCAGATGAAGAGGTGGATGCGATCACAAAGGTCACGGTCGCGGATGTAAACCGCGTGGCAAAGCAAAACCTGCTGAACGTGAATACCATCAGCGCCACGCTGAAACCCGTACCCAGCGGTGAGGCGGTCGCGGCGGAGGGTTTCGGCGGGGGCGAAAAGCTCACAGCCGCCCCCACCAAGGAAGTAGCGCTGCCGGAGTGGGCTGCCAAGCCGCTGGCGGAGCTTCGCCTGCCGCCCCCCATGACTCTCCCCAGCGACGAAACGTTGCCCAATGGCCTCCGTCTCATCGTGCGCACCGACCGCACCAGCCCCACCATCACACTGACCGGCAGCGTGCAGCACAACGAGGACCTGGACACCCCCAAGGGCCAGGAGGGCGTGGCTGACGTCATGGAGCAACTCTTCGGCTACGGCACCATGAGCCTGGACCGCATCGCCTTTCAGAAAGCGCTTGACGACATCGGGGCGACGGAAAACGGCGGCATGACCTTCTCGCTTAAAGTGCTCAAGGACAACTTCGCCCGCGGCGTGGCGCTGCTGGCTGACAACGAACTGCATCCCGCGCTCCCCGCCGAGGCCTTTCCCGTAGTCCAGAAACAAACCGCCGACCTCACCGCCGGACAGCTCAAGAGTCCCGGCTACAGAACGCACCGCGCCCTGAGTAAAGCGCTGCTGCCGCAGGATGACCCCTCGCTGCGCGACCAGACACCCGCAACGGTCAACAAGCTCACCCTCCAGGATGTCAGGAGCTACATGGCCGCTGCCATGCGCCCGGACCTCACCACCATCGTCATCGTCGGCGATATCACACCCGCCGAGGCGCGCGCGCAGGTAGAAAAAGCCTTCGGTACGTGGAAGGCATCCGGAGCAAAGCCGCCTGTCGATCTTCCGCCCGTTCCCCCCAACAAAGCTTCCGCGGCAAACGTTGCCGACCCGCAGCAGGTGCAGGACTCCGTCACCCTGGCGGAGGAGCTGCCCATCAACCGCTTCAGCCCGGACTATTACGCCATGCAGCTTGGCACCAATGTGCTGGGCGGCGGCTTTTACGCGTCGCGGCTGTATCACGATCTCCGTCAGGTCGCGGGCCTCGTCTACACCGTAGACGTGAGCCTGCGCGCAACCAAAACCCGTTCC
>CAXUBG010000317.1:0-1891 GCA_964249285.1 uncultured Terriglobus sp.
CATTTACAACACCGCAGGTGTCCAACTTCAAGGTTGAGAATGGGATCGACTCAGAACCGGGGTATAACACCCTGCGGGGTGCCGACCTGGTAGGCAACATGGGACTGTTCCGTCATCCGTTTCATCCTCCCGTCGCGCTTCTGAACTCGTTCTATTACCTGGTCGGGGATGGTGTGCTTCGGTTTTTCCTGACCCGGGATACCCACTTTGACGCGCTCACCTTCGACGTGCAAACCGGAGGCCCCGGCGGGAAATGGGTGCCCGGCATACTCCAGCAATCCGTCGAAGACGACGGCAGCCTCGCCGACCTGAGCCCCTTTGAGCGTCGCGGCGGCAAACTGATTCTCGTGCATGGCACCGCGGATTCAACGATCCCAACCGATGCCTCCGTCTTTCTCTACAAGCGCATCGTGGATGCGATGGGTCAAACACGCACAAGCAACTTCGTGCGGCTGTATCTCATTCCGGGGTTCGGGCATGGTCACGGCACATTCGACGCCGGGTTCAATACCGTCCAAACGCTCGACCGCTGGGCCGACCAGGGGATTGCTCCGGCGAGTCTAACCGCCTCAGATAACAACAAAGGCGCGCGGCGCACCCGGCCCATGTGCGAGTGGCCGGGTTGGCCGAAATACGTCGGAGGCGACATCAACGCGGCTGCCAGCTTCCGCTGCCAAGCAGACCCGCCTCTTGCAGGCAGGAACCTTGCGGCTCCGCCTGCGTACAAAGAGTAGGCTGAAGGCAGGACCGGGACATGCATTGGACGGAAGCGCTGAAACTGGCGCTGCAATCGTTATGGGCCAACAAGCTGCGCACCGTGCTCACGCTGCTGGGCGTGGTGATCGGCGTGGCGGCCGTGATTGCCGTCGTGACGCTGGTGAACGGTGCCAATGCCTACGTCGATCAAAAGCTGAACCGCTACGGCTCTGATGTTTTCACCGTGTCCAAGCAGCCCAACCTGATCACCAGCTACGACGAGTACACCAAGTACCAGAAGCGCCGAGTCATTACGCTGGACGAGTACAACTTCGTCAATGACAACTGCAAGCACTGCGTGGTGGTGGGGGCCAGCCAGAGCAAGCAGGTCAGCGTGAAGGCCGGGACCGATTCCGTAACCGGCGTGGACGTGCGCGGGTGGACAGCCACCATGGCCGATCTGAGCAACCTCAACATCGTGGAAGGCCGCAACTTTACCCCGACCGAGGTCGAGCATGGCGCGCGCGTCGCGATTGTCGGCACGGACATTCAGGAGAATCTCCTGAAGGGCGACGATCCTGTGAACCGCGAAATCCGCGTGGACGGCACGCCCTACACTGTGATCGGCCTGGGAGAAAAGCAGGGCAAAACGCTGGGCAGCAGCCAGGACAACTACGTTGCCGTTCCCATCACCGCCTATCAGCGCACCTACGGCACGCAGAAGTCGCTTACCATCTACGTCAAGGCACCGGGCACGGGCGCGCCGCTGGACGAGGCAGGCTCCGAAGTCCGCACGCTGATGCGCAACTTCCGCCACGACCGGCTGGGTGCGGACGACAGTTTCACGCTCGACCTGAACAACACCTTTCTCGGCTTCTTCAAAACCATCACCAATCTGTTCAGCGTCATCGCGATCCCGGTCGCGGCCATTTCGCTGATCGTGGGCGGTATTGTCATCATGAACATCATGCTGGTGTCTGTGACGGAGCGGACCCGCGAAATCGGCGTCCGCAAAGCGCTGGGGGCCAGGCGGCACGACATCCTGCTGCAGTTTGTCATTGAAAGCGGCCTGATGGCCACGGCAGGCGGCTTTGTGGGCGTGCTCTTCGGCATCAGCGTCGGTTTCGGCATCGCTCTGTTTGCCGACTTCCCCATGCGCGTCGCCTGGTGGAGCGTCATCGTGGGACTGCTTGTG
>CAXUBG010000317.1:1901-2161 GCA_964249285.1 uncultured Terriglobus sp.
GGCCTGCTCGCAAAGCCGCCATGCTCGACCCGATCACCGCGCTGAGGAATGATTGAACCGGCAGCCGCCAGGCGAAAGTTTGTCTTGAACAACATGGCTGGATGCGTGAGAACATCAAGGTGAGGAGACGTCAAGCATGACGAATGCGCAGTTCTATACCGGCATCGCTATACCCAGCATCCTGGTCGTACTCTCATGGCTTCAGCAGGACCGACGCCTTGCTCGCATCGAATCACAGATGGAGACGTTAACATCTGACT
>CAXUBG010000318.1:0-1601 GCA_964249285.1 uncultured Terriglobus sp.
TTAGCAATGAGCGATTTGGTGCGGAAGCCATACTGCTCGTTCACAACTGCCACGCGAGCCTGCCGGGCTTGCGGCAGAACGGCCCAGGACGCATCTTCCGGGACCGCGGTGCCCCGCCATTCCCGCACGCGCAGGACATCGTCGCGCAGTGCCTTGACTTCCAGCGTCACACCATTTGCCTCTGCCGAAAATCCCGACGCTGTGGACCGCAGCGCCTGCGCCTGGCTCCCGAGGACCGGAAGGAGGGGAAGCGCGAGCCAGTAAAACCGCCAGCCAATGAGTCGCGTAAGCTTTGGCGCGCGCAAGGAAGAGAAAACATGTTGCAAAGGACAGCACCTCATACCGCGCGGACAGCAGGGCTGACCATGCGCCTCGAGTGAAAAACGGTCAAGTCAGGCTACAGACTAACTTGGCATACGAACCGAGTCAGAGTTCATGCGACATACAAGGTAACCATGAGTCAAAGACGGGCGTTCACCGCGATGAACGCCCGCGCAGTGTGAATCTTCTTGGCAGCGCCTACTCTTGTGCGCTCACGAAAACCGCGGTGGAAAGCGCCGGGATGACAGCCGTACCCTGCTTTGTGTTGAACGTTGACGTTGTCACGACCGAATCTGCCGATCGCTGCTGCACGGGATGCAGATGCAACGGCAAACCTTGCAATGAAGTATCAGTAAACGTGACGGGAGCGTTGCCCGCATTGAAGAACACCACAACATGATGCAGACCATTGCCGTAGTTTTGTCCGTGATCGTCAAGACGCATCACGATCAGGCCTGGAATCTGGTTGCGTCCCGTGTTCAGGAACGTCAGATTTTGTTGCACCTCCGCGAGAGTGGCCATGCGAAACAGTCCAGTGCTGTAACGCATGCGTAGAAATTCCTGATAAGCCTCCGTTGTAGCGGAGATGATTTGCGGTGTTGGCTTTAACGCGGTGTCCGCCAGCAGTGGCTGCTCCAGTGGCCATTGCGCCTGATTGACATTGGCCAGCGGCAGTCCGATGCCCCAATTATCGCCCTGGCCGCTCCAGTCGATCTTGTTGAACCAGTCGCCGGAGTTATAGCTGCCATTGTCCATGTCCTTGGAGCGCAGCAGATCGTCGCTAGCATGGAAGAAAGGCACACCCTGAGCCAATGCCATCAGGCTCATCGCCAGCACCTGCCGCCGGGCGCGCATTGCAATCGTGTCCGCAGCGGAGGACTTCAGCTGAATCGCGTCGAACAATGTCTGGTTGTCGTGTACGGAGCAGTAGTTCACATCCTCCAGTGTTGTACCCGCGTACCCGGCTGGTTGTCCGCCATAGTTAACCTGCGCGGCGGTGACGGTCTGTCCCTGCGCATTGGTGAAGGTGAAGTTCTTGAGCGCTCCGGCAAGGCTCACCCGGATCAGGTCCGCGTCATTCAGCAAGGTCGTCAACTGATCTGCCGCACCCGTGTTCCCATTGGTGTACGTACTGGAGTCGGTGGCCAAGCCAGTGGCAAAGCCCTGCGCCTGCAGATCGCCACCGAAGGCGTATCCTCCGCGTACCGAATCGCGCATCCGGTCATTGAAGCTGCCGATGCCGGTGCTGGCGCTGGGCGGCGACCGGGCGTGGGGCCGGG
>CAXUBG010000318.1:1611-2137 GCA_964249285.1 uncultured Terriglobus sp.
TTAAAGCTACCGATCCCTGTGCCAGACAGATTGAACTGATTGGCGTTTGGACCAATGGCACCATTCGCAGCCTCCGCGATTTGGAAACCTTCGCCGTACATGTAGATCTTCTGTCCGTCGACGCCGTCTTCCCGTACGGTAAGCGCGTTCAGGGCGTTGCGGATGTCGAGCATGTTGTAGGCGAAGTGCAGGCCCATGGCGTCGAAGCGGAAGCCGTCGATCCTGTACTCCTTCGCATTCAGGACGACGGTGTCTACCATCAGCTTTTCCATCATCAGGTGTTCACTTGCGGTGTCGGCGCAGCAGGAGCCGTATTCCTGCACACCGTTTGCGTCAAGGCGGTGGTAGTAGTTCGGCACCAGGAGATCCAGGTTCGCCGCCGGGTCTTGCCCGCTGGTGTAGGTGTGATTGAAGACCACATCCTGGATGACGCGCAAGCCGGATGCATGCAAACCCAGGACCATGTCGCGGTTTTCACGCACACGGTGGGCAGGATTGACGGCGTACTGGCCGGCGGGTGCCATGT
>CAXUBG010000319.1:0-2052 GCA_964249285.1 uncultured Terriglobus sp.
TGATCTATGTCAAGCTGAGGCCGTGCAGAAAGGCGAAAATGAGCTTTACCGAGCCGATCATCGTCAGCGGGCAACTGCATGTGGCCACCGTGCAGAGTCCTTACGGAGACGTGTCGTTTAACCTGGACGGCGATGCCGTCAAGCCCTACGGCCAGTGATGGAGCCGGCCGGCAACGCGGTTCTGCTGCGGTCGGTCACCTTCGCGTTCGCATCCGGTCCGCGCATTCTGGACATCGAAGATCTGCGGATTGCCCAGGGTGAGAGCGTCTTCCTGCACGGCCCGTCGGGAAGCGGCAAGACGACGCTGCTCTCGCTGATCTCCGGTGTGCTGCAACCCATAGCCGGGTCGGTTCAGGTGCTTGGCCAGGAGATGGCGCGCATCTCCGCCGCGGCCCGCGACACCGTACGCGGCGCGCATATGGGCTACATCTTCCAGGGCTTTAACCTGATCCCATACCTCACCGTGGCGGAGAACATCGCGCTGCCCTGCCAGCTGCACCCGCAACGCCGTGCGCGGATCGCCAGCACGTCGGTCGCGGACGAGGTTGCGCGGCTGGCCCGGCGGCTGGACATCCATGCGCATCTGAACGCGCCGGTGACGCGGCTCTCCGTAGGCCAGCAGCAACGCGTCGCCATTGCGCGCGCGGTCATTGGCTCGCCCGCGCTGCTGATTGCGGATGAGCCAACCAGTTCGCTCGACACGGACCGGCGGGACGCTTTTCTGCACCTGCTCACCGAAGTGACCGGAGAGGCACGGGCGCGCGGGTCACACACGACGCTGCTGTTCGTGTCGCACGACCGCGGACTGGCAATGCACTTTGACCGGTCACTCTCGCTGGAAAGCATCAACCGGCAGGCCCAGGTGGCGGAGACGCACAGCGCATGATGCTGCTGCGGCTGGCGTTCAAGTCGCTGCGCGCCCGCGAGGTTACGACCGGGTTGACCGTCTTCTCCATTGCGCTCTCGATCCTGCTGCTGGCCGGCGTGGATACCGTGCGCAACAGCGCGCGGACCGGCTTTGCGGGCACGGTGTCCCATACGGATCTTCTGGTTGGCGCGCGTGGGGGCGAGCTTCCGCTGCTGCTCTCCACGATATTTCACATTGGGAACGCCTCTAACAACGTCTCGTGGGGCACATACCAGCACTTCGCGCACCATCCTGCCGTGGCGTGGACCATACCCATCACCATGGGTGATTCGTTTCACGGCTATCGCGTTATCGCGTCGGATGGGAATCTGTATGCCCACTACCAGTACCGTGGAGGCCACGCGCTGCACTTCGCGCAGGGCCGGCCACCCGAGAGCTATCTGGATGCCGCAATGGGTGCGGAAGCGGCAAGGCGGCTGCGCTTGACACCGGGCCAGCACATCATCCTTGCGCATGGAATTGAGTCCACCGCCATCCTGAATCACAGCAGCACGCCCTTCACGGTGACGGGCATCCTGGAGCGCACGTCCACGCCCATTGACGACGCCGTGTACATCACGCTGGCCGGCGAGGAGGCGATGCACGCAGGCTGGTCCGGCGGCACGCCGCCCGCCATCGGCGAAGCTGTCCCGCCACTCGACCCAGCCAAACTGAAGACGGAGGAGATCACAGCGTTTCTGCTGGGAACGCGCTCGCGCATCAGCACGCTGTATCTGCAGCGTGAGATCAACACGTACAAGCCGGAGCCGCTGACCGCCCTCATCCCCGCGTACACGCTGCAGCAGCTCTGGGCGCTGCTGGACTACGCAGACACGGCGCTTTCCCTGGTTTCGGCGGCGGTCCTGGTTGTCGGGCTGCTGGCCATGGTTGCGTCGCTGTACACCGCGCTGAACGAGCGCCGCCGCGAGATCGCCATCCTCCGCGCCGTGGGTGTGCATATCCGGCAGATTTTTTTGCTGTTCATGGTGGAATCCGCCCTGATCGCCGCGGCAGGGACCGTACTCGGCCTTGCGGTGCTGTATGTCCTTCTGCTTCTTTTCCGGAGCGTGATTGAGACGCACACCGGCCTGCCGCTCGTCATCGGCGGGCTGTCACGCCGGGTGGAACTTTACGCCGCGGCTACG
>CAXUBG010000320.1:0-2035 GCA_964249285.1 uncultured Terriglobus sp.
GGAGGAGGGGGCGCGGTCAACATCGCCGTCATCGCCGTCTTTGGCAGCGCCTCTGGATAGAGGAGGGGGATCAGAATCATGACCGCGACAATGGCCAGGTTGAAAGCAGCCGTCGCCCACATCCAGCGGCTCGACTTTGACTTCAACTTGCCGGACGATTCCACCAACGAGTCTTCAAACATAGGACAACCCCGGATTCTGCGAGAGGTAATGCTCCCTAAGGGAGATTAGCTGCGACTATAGACACCGCCCTGAAGCGGTTTGTTCCCGGACCCGACGAAATCTTCCACGCCAGGAATGCGCTCGTTCGCACTGCAATGTTTGCAAAGTTCGAACGAGAGGCAAATAGTACCGCGCAAAGGAAGCGTCTGGCAAACACGCTTCCAACTGCGGTCACGTCAACGCTGATTCCCGATCACCGGAAGGCTGACATAACTTGCGTTGCCGGCTTGATGGAAGACCGCCTGTGTCGCTCTTCGATAAGTGGCGGGAGCGGCGAAGAAAATATTCGGCACAAAGCTCTGCGGATTGCGGTCATACAGCGGGAACCAACTGGACTGCACCTGCACCATGACGCGGTGGCCGGGCAAGAAGACGTGGTTGGCCGTGGGCAGGGCGAACTGATAGAGCAGCGGCTTGCCCGCGGCGATTGCCTTTCCTTCTGTAAAGCCTTCGCGATAGCGTCCGCGGAAGATGTCCATTGCGACAGGCAGTTGATAGCCGCCAAGTTCCGGCTGGCCCGGCACCTCGTCCGGGTACACATCGATCAGCTTGACGACCCAATCACTATCCGTGCCGCTGGTGGAGGCGACGAGGTGCGCCACGGCTTCTCCACTGATCGTCAGCGGTGCCGTGAGGACTTCGCCGGTGTAGGTCAGCACGTCCGGCCGGCCGGAGAACTCGCGCTGATCGTCCACCAGCCAACGCACCCACGACAGATTCGCTGTATAGCCGATGGGTTCGCTGGGACGCTTGCGGAATGGCACTGGCTTGGCAGGATCAGAGACATACTCGTCCGGAGCCTGGCTGCCAGCCGGCGCGGAGAAACTGAGCCTTCCAGCCGCCTGCAGGTAGAGCGGCGTGCTGACCGGCGTACATGCGCCCGCGCAACCGGAAGGCCATGTCTGCAAATGCTCCCATGTGTTCGAGCCGGTCTGAAAGGCGGTCACGGGCGTGATGCTCATCGCCGGTGCGGCCGATTGCAGGTAGTGCGCCAGGAACGGTGCGAGCACCTCGCGCTGGAAGGTCAGCCCGGTTGCGCTGCGGAACTTCACGGGCCCGAGCGAATCGGCATCTTCGATCTCCTGCCCATGGTGCCATGGGCCGAGGACGAGGAAGAGGTTGTGCTGCGTGTCCTTGGGTGCCAGCGCCTTATAGACCGCGATCGCGCCATAGATGTCCTCCTGGTCCCACAGGCTGTGCACCAGCATTGTGGGCACGGTGAGCGGCTGGGCGGCCAGCAGCTGGTCCATTGCTTGCCCGCTCCAGAAGCTGTCGTACGCAGGATGCTGCGTCACCTTGTTCCAGAAGCCAATCTGATCCATGTTGCGCTGTTTGCCCAGCGCACCCGCGGAGCCTGCCCGCATGTACATGTCGTACTCGTCGAAGGTGCTGGAGAGCCAGCGTGCCTCGTTGCTGCGCGTCGCTGTCTGCTCGTAGATGTACGGCATGTTCTGCTGACGGAAGGCACCGTTGTGAAACCAGTCATCGCCGCGCCAGCCATCCACCATGGGGTTCATGGGCACGACGCATTTCAACGCGGGATGGGGATGGACCAGCGGCGTCAAGGAAAGGAAGCCGTCGTAGCTGATGCCCAGGATGCCGACCTTGCCGTTCGACTCCGGCACGTTCTTTACCAGCCAGTCGATGGTGTCGTAGGTATCGGTTGATTCGTCCACGGGCGTGGGGTTCAGCGGCCCGCTGAAGGGCCGGTTCATCACATAGTCGCCTTCGCTGCCGTACTTGCCGCGGATGTCCTGGACCACGCGGATGTAGCCGCCCGGGATGATGGCGTCCACGGCGTTGTCGTAGCCGT
>CAXUBG010000321.1:0-2029 GCA_964249285.1 uncultured Terriglobus sp.
AACCCCGTTGCCGGGTGCTGATGGGTGCAGTTCGGGTGCAGAAAGTAAAAACAGAATGTTGAAAAGGAATTGTTAAGAATGTAACGCAGTCTTAACAAGAGAACAAGACGGCACGGGTTTAAGCAGATCCCCGGCCATGCCCAGCAAGCCGTTCGCGTCATACTGGAGACTGGATTTGCCATGCGGGTACTGGTCGTCGAGGACGAAACACGGCTTGCGGAGAACATCGCCGCGGGGTTGCGCGACGGCCCGGGCTACGCGGTAGACACATCGCACGACGGCGACGAGGCGCTCGATCTCTGCGTGACGGGCAGTTATGACCTGATCGTGCTAGACCTGATGCTTCCCGGGCAAAGCGGCGAAGCGGTGGTTCGCAAACTGCGCGCGGCGCGCCAGGCAACGCCGGTCCTGGTGTTGACAGCCGTTCAGGAGACCACCCGGACTATCGATCTGCTGAACGCCGGCGCGGACGATTACATGACCAAGCCGTTCGACCTGGGCGAGTTGATTGCACGGTCCCGCGCTCTGATCCGCCGCGGCAAGGGCGCAAGCGAACCGCTGCTGCAGGTCGGCGGCCTGCGCGTGCATACCGCCGAGCAAACAGTCGCGTATGCGGACGCTCCCATTGAGCTTTCGCCCACGGAGTACCGCATCCTGGAGTACCTGATGTTTCGCCCGCGCGTCATTGTGTCGAAGCGCGAACTGCTGGAACACCTCTACGACTTCACCTGGGAACACCACTCGAACGTCATCGAGGCGCACGTCTCGAACCTGCGGAAAAAGCTGCGTGCCGCGACCGCGTCCGAGGTGGTCGAAACGCTGCGTGGCAGGGGTTACCGGCTGGCACACCCCATGGCAGGCGCTGCGTGAAAAGCTACTCTCTCGCCCGGCAAACAATCGCCATCGTCGTTCTGGCGCAGGCACTGTGCGCGCTTGCCCTGTCCATCGGACTCATCGCGCACGAGCATCACGGCCGCCTCCACTCGCTGGACGTGCAGCTGCAGGGCCGGTCGGATTCCGTGCTGGGGGCCATCCAGGACGCGGAAGATGCGAACGACAACGTCCTCATCGATCCGGCGGAACTCAAGCTGCCGCCCAACGACGTCTATGCCGTGTACAACCAGGGCGGCAGCTTGCTGGGAGCTTCACCGGGCGCACCCGCCACGCTGATCGCGCGACGGCATGACGAGTTCCGCGATGTGCGATCCGGACAGAGAGACTACCGCGTGCTGCAGCGCAGCGGGATGCGGATCATTGACCGTGATGAAACCCATGGGCTTGGCCTCAGGCGCCCGGTCACGATTCTGTACGCGACACCGCAGCACCACATCTGGCACGAAGTGTTTGAGGTGACACGCTTCTTCCTTGTGCTCACGTTGCTTGCGGCATCCCTCACTGCGGTACTGGTTGCGGCAGTTCTTCGGCGTGCGTTGCGGCCGCTTGCGGAACTGGCATCTGCCGCGGAGCGCGTGTCAGCGCCCTCCTTGGTCTTCAGTCCGTCCGAAATCGTCCTTCGCGTGCGCGAACTGCAGCCCCTGGCCGGGGTACTGACTGCCGCCGTGGCACGCCTGCGCGAGTCGTTCGCGAAGGAGCAGCGGTTTGTGGGCGATGCCGCGCATGAATTAAAAACGGCTGTCGCCGTGGTGAAATCCTCCGTGCAACTGCTCACCATGCGGCGCCGCACGGAGGAGGAGTACAGCGCGGGACTTCAGCGCATCCTGGAGGACAACGCCCGCGTGGAGGCGCTTGTCGCGCAAATGCTGAAGCTGGCGGCGGTCGAGGGTGCCGCGGCCGGCGCAGTGGAGCCGCATGACCTGCATCAGTCGGCCGCCCGCGCCGTGAAACACCTCCAGCCCATTGCGCAACACCACTCCATTGGCGTGCGGCTGGACAGTTCACCGGGAATGCCCGTGCCTCTGCCGCCGGACCGCGCTTACGTGCTCGTCTCCAACCTCCTCCTGAATGCGATTCAGCATAGCCAGCCGGGGCAACAGGCACGGGTCACCCTGGAACAGCGCTCGCCCAGGAC
>CAXUBG010000322.1:0-2022 GCA_964249285.1 uncultured Terriglobus sp.
CTTCAGCCATGCTGCCGGCCAGCCCCGCTGCAACCAGCAGCTTATCTGTTCCAATGCTTGGCGGACCCGCTTCGTAAGCGAGCGAGTCTTTCGCCAGCGTGACGCGTTCGGTGTCTTCGCTGACACCGCCCTTCTGGAACTGCGTGGACCAGTTCTTTTCGGCACGCTGGGCCGCGTCTTCTGAGGAGAAGCCCGCTGTGATGGTCCGCGCCATGGACTTCTTCGCCTGCATGGGATGCAGGGTGCCGGCTTCCACCTCCGCGCGCATGGCATCGATTTCGCGTTGCGGCAGGTCGGTCAGCACCGTCCAGTAACGCCACATCAGATCATCGCTCACCTGCATCAGCTTGCCGAACATGTCAAAGGGCGGCTCGTTGACACCAATGGCATTGCCCAGCGACTTTGACATCTTCTGCACACCGTCCAGGCCTTCAATGATGGGCATGGTCAGTACGATCTGCGGCAGCTGGCCGAAGTGCCTCTGCAGGTCGCGCCCGCGCATCAGGTTGAACAGCTGATCGGTGCCGCCAAGTTCCACGTCACACTCCAGCGCAACGGAATCGTAGCCCTGCATGACCGGGTACATAAACTCGTGCACGGCAATCGGCTCTTCCGCGCGATAGCGCTTGTGGAAGTCCTCGCGCTCCAGCATCTGCGATACGGTGAACTGCGACAGCAGCTTGACCGTGTCGTAGTAGGTCAGTTTGTCCAGCCACTCGGAGTTGTACCGAATCTCTGTCGCCTCGCGGTCCAGAATGCGAAACACCTGCTCCTGGTACGTCTTTGCGTTCTCCGCGATCTGCTCGCGCGTGAGCGGCTTGCGTGTCTGGCTTTTGCCCGTGGGGTCGCCGATCAGGGCGGTGGAATCGCCGATAAGGAAGATGACAGTATGGCCAAGCTGCTGGAAGTGGCGCAGCTTACGCATCAGCACGGTGTGGCCCAGGTGCAGGTCCGGCGCCGTCGGGTCAAAGCCCGCCTTGATGCGCATGGGCTTGCCGCTTGCGATGGACTGCTCGATGCGCTTGGACAGGTCGTCGAGCGGGATAATCTCAGCCGCGCCCTTCGTGATGAGGTCGAGCTGTTCGGCAAGCGGCGGAAACGTTGGCATGGTCATCCTAAGTATAGGTTCCATGCCTGACCGCAAAGCAAAACCGCAGCGCAGCGCCGCCGCCGCTGGTGCGCCATCGCCTAAAGTGTGTGCAACGTGCGGACGGACGATCACCTGGCGCAAGAAGTGGGAACGCGACTGGGAGGACGTGCGCTACTGCAGTGACGCGTGCCGGACGCGCAAGCCGGGCGCGCACGATGCTGCTCTGGAGGTGGCCATCCTGCGCCTGCTGCACGAGCGTGGCGCGGGCAAGACGATTTGCCCCAGCGAAGCCGCGCGAAGTGTCGCGGGAGGCGGTCCATTCTCCGGCGACCGCGCCGCATGGGAACCGCTGATGGAGCCCGCACGGGCCGCGGCGCGGCGTCTGGCCGCCGCAGGCACCATCGCAATCACGCAGGGCGGCCACCAGGTGGATGCGTCTACTGCAAAAGGTGCCATCCGTTTACGGCTGCGTTGAACTTGATACGGTTCGCCGCACGTTGGCTGCTTGCGGAGTGAACCCGTGGCGTGCCGTGTGCTTCTAACGCGAAATGGCTACCGCAAAGAAATCATCCGCAACAAAGACCGCCGCGAAGAAATCCGCGGCCAGGAAGAGTCCTGCAAAAAAGACGCCGCCCAAGGGCGCGACTAAGTCGGCGAATACCAAGACTGCCGCGAACCGCCGTCACATCACGGGCGCGGACACGAAGAAAACGCCCGGCAAGAAGAGCGCTCCAACCAAGGGCGGCAAGAAGACTTCCGCCGCCAATGCCTGCTGGCCGGGCTTCGAGCCTGTGCCGGGCAAAATGCAGGGCGAGAAGGGCAGCTGCAAACCCAAGAAAAATCAGACACCGGCGGAGAAGAAGGGCGATCAGAAAGCCGCGGCGGCGTCGAAGCTCAGTGGGCAGCGCAAATAGCCGGAACGGGCCCGCTGT